>CAZCOV010000015.1:3856-6121 GCA_964499975.1 uncultured Thermoanaerobaculia bacterium | reverse complement strand
GCGCAGTTCGAGCGGGAACCAGCCCCGCCCAGCCGCATATTTGGCAAAGAAAACCCCGCTGAAAAACAGCAGGACGATCCCCAGCCGGGCGAGCGGGTTACCGCGCTGAAACCACTCGCGTGCGGCGTCCCACCCGCGGTCGAACGCGGTCAGCACGGGAGCCTCGGACTGCCAGTAGGGCGCCGACGGCTCGTCCGCGCGGGCTGGCCCAGCCGGCGTCGGCGTGGCGGTGGCGACTGCGGGCAGGGGTGGCACCCGCACTTCAGGAGCCTGGGAGCTCAAGGGTGCGGCTCCGGCCGTTGCTAAAACCGCGTCGGGCGACGCTGGGACGGACACGGAGGGAGCCTTCTCCGATACCAGTTCGGTGGTTGGCACTTTTGCTGGCAGCACCTCTGCTGCGGTAGAAGGTGCCTGACCCACGCGCTGCACCGCGCTCAGTCGGTGCTCCAGATCCTGTTGTTGGTCCGCCAGCGACCGCACCTGCGCGCGCAGTTGTAGGACTGCAGCAATCAGGTAGCCAAGAATGCCGCCGAGCAGGAAGCCGGCGGGATTGCGCAGGGCAAACGCGGTGATCACTGCGGGCAGGATCACCCAGATCAAGGTCGCACACCCATTTTTGGGCGGATTGGGTGGATGTTCCATGGTTCCTCCGCGTCGCTGCCATGATCATAAACCAGGATTCCTTTTGTCAGCAGGGACTGCGCTAGAATCGCTGAACGTTTTCGGTCCTGCGAAGCATCATGCACCAGCCTTTCGGTCGAACCGCCGCTTCCCTCGCCGCTGATCGCACGAAGTCAGCGGTGGTTTCCCTGGGCTTTGCCCTGGCCGTGCTGATCCCTTGGGCGTTCTGGCTGTTGACGGCTCGCTTGCCCCTTTACGAAGTTTCAGCGACAGCGCGTCTCGAAGCCGGACGCGCCCCGCATCCGCTGCAAGCGCCGATTGACGGTCAGTTAGCCAGCAGTCTGCTCGAACCGGGTCGCCGGGTGCAAGCGGGCGAGGTGTTGGTAGAGATCGAAGCCGCAGCAGAGCGCGCCGCCCAGCGGGAAGCCGAGGCGCGCTGGCTGGCGTTGGGCCGCGAGGCGGACGCGCGGCGGGGCGAGCTGGAGCTGGCAGAGCGAGCGGCCGAGGAGGAACGCGCCGCGGCGCGAGCGGCGCTGGCCGCTGCCCGCGCGCGCTTGCAGGAAGCCGAAGCACCAGCCCAATACTTGCAGGGCGAAGCCGGTCGCTTGACCCAGCTCTCCGACCAGGGTCTGGTGGCCCCGCGCGAGGCGCGGCGCGGGGAGTCGGACGCCGCGCGGCAGAACGCGGCGGTGGCCAGTGCCCGAGCGGAGGTCGAACAGCTGGGAAGGGGCGAAAGCGCGAAAGAGAATGAGCGCGGCGCGCGGCAGCAGCGCTTGCGCGCCGAGATCGAGCGGCTCGCCGGTGAACTGCGCGCGGCCCGCGAAGCGCTCGCTCGCTTGGCTCTCGAAGTGGACCGCCGGCTGCTGCGCGCGCCGATCGCTGGGGTGGTGGCCGAGACCGCGGGCTTGCGTCCCGGAACTTTTGTCACCGCCGGGCAGACTTTGGGCGTGATCGTCCCGGACGGACAGCTCGTGGTGGTCGCGCAGCTGCCGCCGGCCGCGCTGGGCCGGGTGGCCGCGGGTCAGCCCGCGCGGTTGCGGCTGGTGGGTTTCCCCGCCGCCCAGTACGGTACCCTGGCAGCCCAGGTCAGCCGCGTTTCTGGCGAGGTGCGCGCCGGCACGATCCGCGTCGAGCTGGAACTGCAAGCGCCCGAGCGAACCCGCGTCCCGCTGCGCCACGGACTGCCCGCCGAAGCCGAAATCGAAGTCGAGCGGCTGTCCCCGGCAGCGCTCCTCTTGCGCCTTGCCGGCAGTGCCTGGGAAGCCTCGCGGGTCGGACGTTCGGGGCAGCCGTCGTGAGTCCGCCGCGCAAGTGGCTGGCACCGGAAGTGGTCCAGACGTCGGCCATGGACTGCGGTCCGGCCGCGCTCAAATGCCTGCTCAACGGCTTCGGCATTGCGGCGAGCTATGGACGGCTGCGCGAAGCCTGCCAGACCGACGTCGATGGCACGTCGATCGACACCCTCGAAGCCATCGCCTGCGCGCTCGGCCTCGCAGCGAACCAAACCATGCTGCCCCAAGACTGGCTGTTCTTGCCGGCCGCCCAAGCCCTGCCTTGTTTGCTCGTGGTGCGGACTGCCGGCGGGCAGACCCATTTCCTGGTGGTCTGGCGTCGTCATGGACCCTGGCTCCAGCTGATGGACCC
>CAZCOV010000015.1:0-3846 GCA_964499975.1 uncultured Thermoanaerobaculia bacterium | reverse complement strand
GGTTGGCCGACGGTGGGTGCGCGCGACCGATTTTGCGCGTGAGGTCTTCCGGCACGAGCAGGTCCTGCCCGCGGCCGCAGTCCGCAGCTGGCTCGGCTCGGAGGTGCCGCAAACGGTGTTCAGCACCCGCCTGGCAGCGCTGGGGCTGGGCCGAGCCGCTGCTGAGCCGCTGCTTTCAGCCGCCAGCGCAGACCCCTCCTGGCGGACGCTAGCCGCACTCGATGCGGCGGTCCGCTTGGCTGGACTACTGGTCGCCCGCGACGCGCTCGCCAGAGGAGAGGATGCCCGGGCCCTGCTCGCCGCACTCCTGGCCGATCCCGCGCGGATCCCCGCCCGGCTGTTCAGTGTGGTCGCAGCAGAACCGCTGGACGGTGAGCCGGCCGTGCGTTTGGCTGGCGCAGTGTTCGTCCAGGTCAAGGGACCGCGCGCGAGCGGTGCTGCCGCCGACCTGCCGCCCGACTTGCGCGCGGCCTTGAGCGAACCGCCAGCGCGTCCGGCAAAACAGCTCTTCGACCTGGTGCGCGCCGAGGGTCCGCTCCCCGCCCTGGTGATCGCACTCTCCGCCGCGGTGATGGCGGCTGGCACCTGGGCGCTGGGCTTGGTCTTGCGCGGGTTGTGCGACTTGCGCGGGGAGCTGCCGTTGTTGAGCCAGCGCGGGTTCGCGCTCGCCGCTGCCGTGGTGTTGGTCAGCGCACTGCTCGCCGTCGAAGCTTCTGCGGCGACCGCGGTCCTGCGCGCGGCGCGTGGGCTCGAACTGCGCCTCCGCCTGCGTTTCCTCGCCAAGCTCCCGCGCCTGGCCGACCAGTACTTCCGCAGCCGTCCGCGTTCGGACATGGCAGAACGAGCCCACGCGCTGTATCGGATTCGCCGCTTGCCCGACCTCGTCAGCCGCTTCTTGCGCGCGGCCCTCGGGCTGGTGGCCACCGCGGCCGGGATCGTCTGGCTCGACCCCTGGACCCTGCTCCCAGCGCTGCTCGCCCTGCTGGTCGCTGGCGCTTTCCCGCTTTGGGTTCAGCCCGCGCTCTCTGAACAAGACCTCAAACTGCGCAGCCACGCCGGCGCGCTGACCCGCTTCACGCTCGACGCCCTGCTCGGCATGCATGCCATCCGGGCGCACGGGGCGATGCCCGCGGTCCGCCGCGCCCATCGTCACCTCCTCGGGGAGTGGGCCAAAGCAGCCTGGCGGCTGGAAACCACCGCCATCCGCGTGGAGCTGGCCGCGATGACCCTGCTTTATGGCCTGGTCATCTGGCTGGTCGTCGCTCACCTGGACCACGGAGGCATGGGCCATGGCACGCTCCTCCTGGTGTTCTGGGCGCTCCTCCTGCCTGCCCTCGCACTCGATTTGGCACGCGCGGTGTGGCAGGTGCCGGCCCTGCGCAGCGTGACCCTGAGGCTGCTCGAGCCGCTCGGGGCCTTGGAAGAGCCGATCGCCGATCCATCGTCGTCCGCCGCAACCACCAGCAGCGACACCGCGGTGGCGATCCGCATGGCCGCGGTGACGGTGCGCGCGGGCGGACACACCGTGCTCGCGGGGATTGACCTTGAACTGCCAGCCGGCTCACACGTGGCCGTAGTGGGGCCGTCAGGCGCGGGCAAATCGAGCTTGCTCGGGCTGCTACTCGGCTGGCACCGGGCGGCAACGGGCCAGGTGCGGATCGATGGCGCCCCACTCGATCCGGCGCGGCTCGCGGTGTTGCGCACAGTCACCGCGTGGATTGACCCTGAAGTGCAGCTGTGGAACGCCTCGTGCCTCGACAATCTAATCTATGGCGCACCGGACGATGTCCTCGGGGACCTCGGCCAGGTGCTGACCACCGCCGAACTCACGCCGGTCATCGAAAAACTCCCCCAGGGTCTCGGCACGTCGCTCGGCGAAAGCGGTGCGCGGGTTTCCGGTGGCGAGGGACAGCGGGTCCGGATCGGTCGGGCCCTGCTCAAGCGCGGGGCCAGACTCGTCCTGCTCGACGAGCCCTTCCGCGGCCTGCCGCGCCCCACCCGCGAACTGCTGCTCGCGCGTTTGCGCGAGGTCTATCGCCAGGCAACCTTGCTCTTCGTCTCGCACGACGTGGCGCAAGCCCAAACTTTCCCCCGGGTGCTGGTGATTGAAGGGGGAAAGATCGTCGAGGATGGCGCTCCCAGAGACCTCTTGGCTCGTCCTGACTCACGGTTTCGCGCGCTGACCGAGCGCGAGGCTGCAGTGCGCGAACGTCTGGCACGCGAAGGCGGCTGGCGGCGGCTGCGGGTTAAAGACGGCGGGCTGGTCGAGGAGGCCGCAGAATGAGCCAGAGCGTGCCTCGCACGGCCCGCACGGATTTGACCTGGTCGCACGAACGCGCTGGGGATGCCCTCCTCTTGGCGGCGGAACGCGCTGGCCTTCCGGTAGCCGCTGGCGTTTTGCCGCGGCCCACGGGAGCAGCTCTCGCTGAGTTTGCAGCCTGGATATCGGCCCTGGCCCGTCAACTCGGCCTCGAAGCCGTGCGCGAGGACGTCCGCCATGACGAGCTCGGGAACACCCTGCGCCGCGCTGACCTGGCGATCGTCGAGACCGCCGGGCAGCTGCTTTGGGTGGTGCGTGGCCGCGTCCTCTTGCCCGACGGAAAGACCCTCCGCCTAAGTCCGCGCGCGCTCGCTGCGGCAGCTTGCGGGCTGCTCGAAGATGCTGCGCGCGCCGAACTTGCCGCGGTGGTCCAAGCCACCGGGCTGGCCGGACGGGCGCAACAGGCGGCGGCGGATGCGCTGCTCAGCGAGAAACTCGCCGACGTCGCGGTCACCGTCTGGTTCGTGCGTTTGCCGCCCACCGCGCCCCTGCGCGCCCTGCTGCGCGCAGCGGGCTTGCCCCAAGGTGCCCTCCGCCTCCTGCTGCTCGACGCCTTCGCCCTCGTCGTGTTCCTCCTCTCCTGGCGGGTGTTGGGCGGATCCCTGCTCAGCGGGCGCGACGAACCCGGCTGGCTCATGGCCTGGGCGCTTCTGCTTTTGACCCTCGTCCCGCTCCACCGCGCTTCCCGCCGTCTGGAAGCCGCGCTCGCGATCCGCGCTGGGGTCCTGCTCAAGGAGCGGCTGCTCGCCGGCGCGCTGCGCCTGGCTCCCGAGACCCTGCTGAACGAAGGAGCCGGCAGCCTGCTCGGACGGGTGCTCGAAGCCGAAGCCCTGGAGGCTGCGGTGCTGGCGGGCGGGCTCGTCGCCCTAGTGTCGACCGTCGAGATCCTGGGCGGGATGAGCCTCCTGCTGCTCCTGGGCCTGCCGCTCTTGGCCGGATTGGTCGTGGTCTGGGGCGGGCTCGCCGCAGCGCTGTTCGCCCTCGCGCTGAGCCGGCTGGTCGCGGCCACCCGACACCGGCTGACCATGACCCACCACCTGGTCGAGCGGATGGTGGGTCAGCGGACCCGCCTGGCGCAACTGCCGCGCGAGCGCTGGCATGAGAGCGAAGACCAGGAACTGCGGCTCTACCATCAGCTCTCCTGGCGGCGCGACCGCGTCGAGCGCACGTTGATCACCCTGTTGCCCCAGGGTTTCCTGCTCGCCGCCCTCCTGGTGCTCACGCCGACTTTTCTCGGGGATTCCGTGGGAGCCCCGGCCTTGACCGCCGGAATTGGTGCTTGCCTGTTGGTGCAAAATGCCTTGCGCCGCGCCGCTCCCGCGTTCTGGCAGCTGGCCGACGCCCGGGTTGCCCTCGACCAAGCCGCTCCCCTGCTCCAGGCGGCTGCCGCGCCTGCTGCCGCACCTGCCGCCGCACCAGAGCCCCACGGTTCGCCCGTCCATGCCCTGACCCAAGCCACGGGCCCCGTCCTGCTGTCCGCCCATGAGCTGCGCTTCACCTACCCAGGCACCGACGTCCCGGTCCTC
>CAZCOV010000014.1:30470-34335 GCA_964499975.1 uncultured Thermoanaerobaculia bacterium | reverse complement strand
AAAGGCATTTTGAAAGAACTGCGCGAAAGCGACGACCGGATCGTCTTCATCGACGAAATCCACTCCTTGATCGGCGCGGGCTCGGCCGAAGGTTCGCTCGATGCGGCCAACATCTTGAAGCCAGCCCTTTCGCGCGGCGAAATTTCCTGCATCGGCGCGACCACTTTGCGCGAATACCGCAAATACATCGAGAAAGACCGTTCGCTGCTGCGCCGTTTCCAGGCCATCCAGGTCGAGCCGCCATCGGCTGCCGAGACCTACCACATCTTGAACGGAATCAAGGATCGCTACGAGTCCTTCCACAAGGTCAGCTACACCGAGGCGGCGATCCACACCGCGGTCACCCAGACCGATCGCTACATCCCGGACCGCTTCCAGCCCGACAAATCCATCGACGTGATCGACGAAGCCGGGGCCAAAGTCAAGCTCAAGGGCGTGCGCGACACCCAGAATCTGCGCCGGTTGGAGAGCGAAATCAACAAGCTCGATGCGGAAATGAAGGGTGCGATTTCCAAAAAAGATTTCGAGCGCGCGGTCGAATTGCGTGAGCTGGAAGTCGAGTTGCGCGAAGAGCTCGAACGGCTTTTGGCCTCGCGCCACGACCACGAGCACGTTTTGCTGGTCACCGAACGCGACATCGAAGAAGTGATCTCTTCTTGGACCGGCATCCCGGTTGCGAGCTTGCAGACCGAAGAAGCCGAACGCTTGATGCACATGGAAGAGACGCTCCGGCAGTGGGTGGTCGGACAAGACGCGGCGATCAGCGCGATCAGCCGCGCCATCCGCCGCTCCCGCCTGGGGGTCAGCAACCCTCATCGGCCGGTCGGCTCGTTCATTTTCCTGGGACCCTCGGGCGTGGGCAAGACCGAAGTCGCGCGCCGATTGGCAGAGTTCCTGTTCAACAGCCAGCAGGCCCTGATCCGCTTCGACATGAGCGAGTACATGGAAAAGCACGCGGGCTCGAAGCTGATCGGCTCACCGCCTGGCTACGTCGGGCACGAAGAAGGCGGCCAGCTGACCGAGCGCGTGCGGCGGCAGCCCTACTCGGTGATCCTCTTTGACGAAATCGAAAAAGCGCATCCGGATGTGGCCAACCTGCTGCTCCAGATCCTCGACGACGGCCGGGTCACGGACTCATATGGCAACGCGGTCGATTTCAGCAACACGATCGTCCTGATGACCTCGAACATCGGCAGCAAGCTGGTCCTCCGCGGCGGCCGCATGGGCTTTGGTGAGGCCGACGGCAAGCAGGAGTTCCACCGCATCGAAGAGGAAATCTTCGCTGAGTTGCGCCGCACCTTCAGCCCTGAGTTCATCAACCGAATCGACGAAGTGATCGTCTTCAACCCGCTGGGTGAAGAGCAGTTGCGGGCGATCGTCGACATTTTGATGAAGGACGTCAACGCCACTTTGGCCGAGCGCAAGCACCACGTCGCTTTGAGCGACGAGGCGCGCGAATGGCTGCTCGACAAGGCGGGTATTGACCCTTCGACCGGAGCCCGGCCCCTGCGCCGCACCATCCAACGGTATGTCGAGGACGCGGTGTCGGAGCTCCTGATCGCGCATTACGACGACAAGATCGAGGCCATCGAAGTCTTGGTCGAAGACGGCGAACTGCGGCTGCGAGTGCCCGACCGCGAAGCGCTCGCGGCGGAATCCTGAGCTGCTGAGCGCAGCGTCCGCGCCGCGTGCAGGATGGCCGAGGAACTCTCGCCACCAGGTGGCATCATGTTTGCTGCATGCCGTTGCCCGCAGCCGATCGCCCGTGCCGGTCGCTCGCTGCTCGGCGGGTGCCGGGCAGACGGCGGCAGGGCAGGCAGGGTACGATCGCAACTCGGAGGCGTCAACCATGGTGGGGCAACCGCTGAGCAGGAAAAACCGCATGAACACGCAACTCGCTAAAGCGCTGAGCGCGCTGCTGATCCTCTTGGGGATAGGGACTCCCCCCGTGGCTTTGGGCGTGGACACCGATCGCTGGGAAGGGCAACCGATCCGTGCCATTTCGTATTCGGGGCTGGTGACACTGAGCGAAGAAACCCTGGAACACTACTTGTTCGGCCGCCCACCCAAAGGCGGCGAAGCCCGGCAGCTCAACCGCAAGGACCTCGACGAGCACATCAAGAAGCTGTGGCAACGCGAGTTGATCGACGACATCCAGATCGCGGTCACGCCGATCAACGATGGCGTCGAGCTCAAGGTCACCGTAGTCGAGCGGCCGCTCCTGGTCTCGATTGATTACGTGGGGATCAAGCGGGTCAGCCGCAACGACATCCTCGAACAGATCGACCGCAGCCGGATTTCGGTTTACGAAAACCAGCCGCTCAAACCCGGCGAACTCAACCGGTTGAAAACCGCAATCGAAGATCTCTACAAAGAAAAGGGCTTCCGCTTCGCGCTGGTCAACTACACCCTCGAAAGCATGGCCAAGGGGCAGTCGCGGGCGATTTTCACCATCGACGAAGGTGACAAGGTCCGGATCGGCGACATCGACTTTGACGGCAACACGGTGTTCGGCGACCTCCGCTTGCGCTTGACCATGAAAAAAACCAAAGAGTCGGGTCTGATCTCGCGGATCAGCAAGAAAGACATCTACAACCCCGCCAACATCGAAGAAGACCTAGAGAAGGTGCGGACGCTCTACCGTAAGGCCGGGTACAAGGACGTTCTGGTCGGTCATCCTGAACTCGAAGTGCGCGTGAAGAACCCTGACGCGCTGACCATCAAGGAGCAGAAGCGCCGTCTGGGGGTCACCATTCCGGTCGAGGAAGGCGAGCGCTGGAAACTCGGCGAAGTCACGATCGAAGGCAATTCGGTGTTCAGCGACGAGGTGCTGCTGCGCCAGTTCGAACGCCCACGGGGCGGCTGGCTGCGCGCCAAAGTGCTGGATGACGGGGTCGAGAAGATTTCCAAGCTGTACCAGAGTGTCGGCTACATCTTTTCCGACATCGACCAGGAACTCCGCGAAAAAGAAAGCAACGTCGCCGACTTGGTGGTGCAAATCAAGGAGAACGACCAGTTCCACGTCGGCCGCATGGAGTTTGAAGGCAACACCAAGACCCAAGACAAAGTGCTGCGCCGCGAAATGATGGTGCAGGAAGGCACGGTCATGAGCATGACCGCGCTCCAAAACAGCCTGCTCAAGATCAAGCAGCTCAACTACTTCACGTTGAACGAAGAAGAACCGATCAAGTTCGACTTCGACACCGAGAAGAAGACGGTGGATTTGCGCGTGCAAGGAGAAGAAGCCGAACGCACTGAGCTGCAGTTCGGCGGTGGGTACAGCGAGTTCGACGGCTTCTTCGGCCAGTTCGCCATGCGCACCACCAACTTCTTGGGACGCGGTGAGACCTTGGGGGTTTCCGCTCAAATCGGTGGCCAGCGGCAACTCTTCGACCTCTCGTACCAGGTCCCCTGGTTCCTCGATCGGCCCCAATTTTTGGGAGTCCAGGTTTATCGTCAGGAACTCGACACTCGGATCTTGACCGGAGTCGATTTCAACCAGGAGTACTCTGGCGGCTCGTTCACTTACGGGCGCAACTTGGGCGGCTTTCAAAGTTACAGCGTGACTTACACGTTTGCGGACATTCTGGACGTCCGCCGGATCGTCACCAATGGCCAGGAGCTCACCGAGACTTTCGACTTCACCAGCTCGTCGCTGCGGCCGTCGTGGGGCCGCAACACCATTGACAACCCTTACGAGCCGACCCGCGGTTTCAAGCTCACGAGTTCGGTGGAAATTGCGGGTGGACCGCTCGGTGGGCGGACGGAATACGTGCGGCCGCTCGCTTCCCTAACCTGGTTCAAGCCGGTCAGCCGCAATCCCTTCAAGTCTTACTTCGGAATCAACGTCGACGTCGGCTACATC
>CAZCOV010000014.1:24653-30460 GCA_964499975.1 uncultured Thermoanaerobaculia bacterium | reverse complement strand
GCACCCCCACCGCGCAAGACCCAAAGATTTTCCCGCAGCAGCGTTTCTTCCTCGGGGGTGAGAACAGCATCCGCGGGTTCAGACGCCGCTCGATCGTGGTCTACAACGCGGACGGGACGATCCGGCGGGAAAACAATTTTCCGATCGGCGGCAGCAAGATGCTGCAGCTCAACCTCGAGTACCAGGTCGCAGTGGGCGGCCCGTTCCGCCTGGTCTTATTTGGCGATACTGGCGGAGTGTTCGACGACGATCAGTCGGTCGATCCTGATTTCATGCGCTCGAGCGTCGGCGCCGAAATGCGGATCAAGGTCCCCCTCTTCCCGGCACCCCTGCGCTTCATCTATGCTAGAAACCTGGATCCGCGGAAAGAGGATCAGTTCGAATCCTTCGACTTCAGCCTGAGCACCTCGTTTTGATCCCGCGGCTTTAGCCCAAACCTTTGAGGAGTCACGGTTCATGTTCAAGAATACCGTTCGCCATTGTGGTTACCTGTTCCCGCTGATGCTGGTGGTGCTCGTCTCCGGCATGAGCCACCTCGAAGCCCAGGAGACTGCGATCAAGATCGCGGTCGTGGACCTCGAAGTGGTGGTCGCCCGGTCTGCCGCGGGCAAAGAGTTGCGTACCCGCCTGGACGAGTTCGAAAAGAAAGTGCAAGACGAAGGCAAGGCCCTGACCGACAGGGCGCGCGACATCCAACGTCGGATCGCCGAAGGCGCCAATTCGCTGGCCGAAGACAAGTTGGCCGAGCTGCAAAAGCAGTATGAGGACGAAACCATCGCGCTCCGCCGCTTCCGCGACGACAAGCAGCGCGAAGGCCAGAAAATGCAAGCCGAAGGTCTGCGCGAGATCGAGAAGCAGCTCGAACCGATTTTCAAGGAAATCCAGGAACAGCAAGGCTATGACCTGATCCTCAACAACGTCCCTGGCGTGGTGGTGATGGCCAACGCCAAGGTCGACATCACCGAGAAGGTGGTGGCTTTGCTCAACTCCAAGGCCCAGGCTGGCGGCTCGGGCGGTGGCTCGGGCGGGGCTGGTTCGAAGAATTGACGGCGGCGGTGGTAGCTTTCCGCCTGGTGGAGCTGGCGCAGAAAATCGCTGGCGCCGTGCGCGGTGATGGCGAAAAGTGCGTGGTGGATTTGCGCACGCTGGAAGAGGCTGGCCCTGACGACCTCTCGTTTGTCACCCGCGCGGCCTACCGCGAAAACGCAGAGCGTTCCCGCGCGGGCGCTCTCTTGGTACCTCCCGAACTCACGCTGATGGGATCACGTCCGTTGTTAGTGGCGGCGGATCCCGCAGTGGCTCTGCTCACCTTGCTCCCCCTGTTTCGTCCGCTCCCCCCGCCCCCACCCGCGGGAATTCATCCCACCGCGATCGTAGGACCCGCTTGCGAAGTCGACCCGACCGCGACCCTCGGGCCTTATGTGGTGCTCGGAGAGGGTTGCCGGATCGGCCCTCAGGTGACCCTGGGAGCCCATGTCGTGGTCGGGCGAAGTTGCGCCATCGGCGCTGGCTCGGTCTTACACCCTCATGTGGTGCTCTACGATCAGACCCTCCTTGGAGCCCGCGTCATCGTCCATGCGGGCGCCGTGCTCGGAGCCGACGGGTTTGGCTACACCTCGCGCCGTGGCGAGCACCTCAAGGTGCCTCAAGTAGGACGCACGGTGATCGCTGACGATGTCGAAATCGGGGCGAACAGCGCGATTGACCGCGCCATGCTGGAAGAGACCCGGGTGGGCGCTGGCACCAAAATCGACAATCTGGTCCAGGTCGGGCACAACGTGCAGATCGGTCGCGGCTGCATTTTGAGCGGACAGGTCGGCCTGGCAGGGAGCACCCGCCTGGGCGACTTCGTGGTCATGGGCGGGCAGTCCGGCGCTGGATCCGCTTTGGGCAACTACCTCGAACTCGGCTCACGGGTCGAGGTGGCGGGAAAATCCGCGGTGTTTCACGACGTCCCCGCCGGGCAAAAAGTCGGTGGCATTCCCGCGGTCGAGCTGACAAAATGGCGGCGCCAAGTCGTGGCGGTGGGTGAACTCCCGCAGCTGATCCGCCGGATGCGCCAGCTGGAACGCGGGAAAGAGCGAGACCCCGCCGGAGCAAGCCATCCTGCTACGGAGTTGAAAAAGTCTTGAGTACCACCAACCCCTGGGACATTCGCTGGATTCTGTCCGTCCTGCCCCATCGCTATCCGCTGCTCCTGGTCGACCGGGTGCTCACCATCGAACCGGATAAGCGCATCGTGGCACTCAAAAACGTGACCATCAACGAAGAGTTTTTCCTCGGACACTTTCCCGGACAACCGGTCGTCCCTGGAGTGCTGCTGATTGAGGGCATGGCGCAGGCCGGGGGAATCCTGTTGCTCTCGCCGATGACCGCTGCCCAACGCGACCTCAAGCTGTTGTACTTCACCGGAATTGAACATGCCCGCTTCCGGCGTCCCGTGGTGCCGGGCGACCAGATCATCTACGAAGTCGAGGTCTTGCGCCGACGGGCGACTTTCTGCAAGCTCCAAGCCCAAATCAAAGTGGAAGGAGCCTTGGCCGCTGAAGCCATGATTTCGTCGAGCATGGTCGACCGCGCACCTACGGTCACCGACCCGTAATCTGCGCCCACGCTCAGGAGTGGCGGCGCAGGAGGACCACGGTCTGGTCGTCCCCTTGAGGCAAGCCTTGACCAAAGCGGGTGACCGCTTCGTCGATCGCTCGGACGAGGTCCGGCAAAGGCGCGCTGCGCTGGGTCAAAAGCAGCTCGGTCAGTCGCTCCCCACCGAACTCCTCCTCGCCAGGTGACGCACATTCGGTGATGCCATCGCTGTAGAGGCAAACCAGGTCGCCGGGTGCCAGGTCAAGGCTGGCCGTGGCATAAGTGCCTTGGAGCAAGAGCCCGATCGGCAATCCACAGGACGGCAAGGGTAAAACATTGCCCTCGCGCCGCACCACGAACCCGGGGTTGTGACCTGCGTTCAAGTAGGTGAGCCGGGCAGCTGGGACGTCCAGTTCAGCGAGGAAAAGGGTCACGAATTTGTTGGCGCTCGAGGCTTCGTGGATGTGGCGGTTCAGGCTCTCGAAGAGCGGCGGTCCCACGCTCAAACGATCCAGCAACAAACGCAAGGCAGAGTGCAGGGTCGAAACCAAAAGCGCGGCGGGAACGCCTTTCCCGGTCACGTCGCCCACCGCTAGACAAAAACGATCCTCGCTCAACTGGCGAACATCGTAGTAGTCGCCTCCGACTTGACGGGCAGGTCGATTCCAACCGATGACCTCGAAGTCAGCGATCCGCGGCATGCCTTTGGGCAGGATCTGCCGCTGAATTTGCGCGGCGAGTTCCATTTCGCGCTCAAGGCGTTCTTTTTCCAGGGCGAGCTTGTGCAGCTTGGCGTTTTCCAGGGCGATGGCTGCCTGGTTGGCAAACAAGGACAGAGTCCGCCGATCGGTCGCGGGGAACGGTCCCACTCCGCGGCGGCTTTCTTTGTCCGCAACCACCAGCAGGCCGCGGGGATTGCCTTCGATTTCAACCGGCACCGCGAGCAAGTGAAGGGCATCAGGGATCAGGCTCAAGTGGGTGATGCCGTCGCCCTGAGTCAGCTGGTCGAGCGACTGCTCCGGCAACAAGCTGAACCCGATCCGCGCATCCCCGGCGATCGCGCTGTACAGGCGGTAACGTTCCCCTTCGAGGAGGTAGAGCGCCCCCCGCCGGGCGTCGAGCAACGACACGGCGCGGAGCAAGACCTGCTCCCCCAACTCATCGAGGTTGAGGGTCGAAGCGATCGCCAGACCGACCTCGTAAAGCGCTTCGAGTTCGACCCCGCGAAATCTCGCTTGGAAACTCTGACGCTGGAGCTGATGCTTGAACGTGCTGATGCGCGCGGCGGAAAGCAGAGCCAGAAGTTCGGGATCGCTCAGCGCAACTGCGGCCGGGTCACCCCGGAAGAGCAAAATCACGCCGGGCAGCGCGACGCGGTCCCAGCGCGGCTCGGCAGCTGGATCGGACAGGTTCTTAGGAAAATCGCTGGCGCCGTGCGCGACTTGGAGGGTGTACCCGCAGCCTTCTTTTTCACTGTAAAGCGCAGCCGCGAGGTCACTCCTCGCCGCACAAAAATGGGCGAGTCCCCTGGCGAGGAGTTGTTGGTCCTCGGCCGGCTTTCTCCCCAACGAAAACAGGCTCTGCCAGGCTGCCAGATCTTGCCTGACAGCATTTGCCAGGGGGGCTGAACTGGCTAAGGCGACTGAAGTTGCAGGGGGGGATGCTGGCACAACAAAACCCTCGATCAGCGGTCAATCATCACCTGGCGGCGCTTTCGCCCGCCGTCGGTTGACGGAAGCACCGCGCGCCAGGGTTTCAAGAAATCAACTGGGGAATCGCTGCGGCCTCGTCTTGGTAGATTCCCGCATACTGAGCGAGTCCCATGATGTGAAACGTCTTCTCGATCGTTGGTGTCAAGCTGCAAAAGGCCAACCGGCCATCAATCTCGAGAATCTTCTCGATGATTTCGATCAAAATCGAGATCCCGATCGAATTGACGATCTTGGTCCCGGCCAGGTTAAGCAGGAGTCTCGTATGACCCTTGTCGATGAGTTCATAGGCCACCCGAGCAATCTCCTCACCGCCCTGATTGTTGATGTAGCCCTCGGTGTAAATCACCGCGACGCCATCTCGCGCATCATCGACGGTCAGTTTCAGGCTCTCTGTCATCGAATACTCCCGCACGTCACCGCATCTTGCGCATGATCACAGTGGTTCCCTGAGCGTTGGTCCGGATGTCCACTTCATCCATCAAGCCGCTGATGATCATGAGACCATGTCCTCTTTTACGCGGCAGCCCGGTGGTTTGTTCCCGCCGCCGGCCGGCTCCTTCCAGGGAAAACCCGACACCGCGATCGCTGATCGTGATCTGGATCCCTTGTGGGTTCTCGTCCGTCCCAATCACCTGAAAACGGATCTGGACCTGACGGTCGCTCGCCTGGCTGTGCTCGAAAGCGTTCAGGCAGGCTTCGACGACGGCCATCCGGACCTCGTCGATTTTATCCGGACTCATCCGAATCCGCTCACTCATGGCGCTAGCCGTCTTGCTGGCGGTCAGCTCCATGTTCGGAGCCATTGGCAGAGTCAATGTGACTTCCTGCATGGCTTGAGTCCCCATCGCCGCCGGGTCATCCGCGCAATCAATCTCAAAAAGTGAGGTAAACCTGGAGCAGGTAAATCACGAAGGGCGGGATATGGTCCTGAGCCAAGAGCCAGACAAAGCTTGATATGGTACCCACCGACAGTAACACCTGCACCGAAACATTGGGAAGGGCGACGACGTTCTTACGGGTGGATTCTAGCATGAGAGCCTCCTCATCGTTCGCTCCACCGCATCGCAAAGTTGCTGCCAACCTTCGCCGAACCCCAACAATCACGTCTAATTGTTTGATGACAAACGAGTTATCCTGATCCTCCAGGTCTTCAGCTGATCTCGCTCGCAGCATCTTCCGCGACATTTTGCCCCAAGCAAGCCCGGAAACTGTCCTGCGCTGGGCTGGGCCACAGCATTTCCCCCGCATCCATGGTACGGCAGCCCCTGGCAAAACCGCGCTGGCCCCACTCCCGGAAGGCTTCGTCCCGGACCACCTCCGGCCCTAGCATAAATGCGGCAAAATGACGCACTCAAGACACAATGTCGCAGCGCCGCGGGACCCGAACTTCTCTTCGCATCTTCGCAGTCAGCCGTCTAGTTTTCGTGCTTTCATCAGAAGCCCTTCCGCTGTAAGGTCTTGCGATCGAGCCCAAGGATTTTGGCCGCGGTCGACTTGTTGCCTCCGGCCAGG
>CAZCOV010000014.1:12633-24643 GCA_964499975.1 uncultured Thermoanaerobaculia bacterium | reverse complement strand
CACTCGCTGAATATGCCGCCGTTCCACCGCGGCGAGGCTGAGAGGATCCGCGTCGGTGCCCGCGCTGGTCAACAGGCTGCGCACCAGGTCGACGTCCACGGTGCGCTCCGC
Source organism: uncultured Thermoanaerobaculia bacterium (assembly GCA_964499975.1). Taxonomy (GTDB): domain Bacteria; phylum Acidobacteriota; class Thermoanaerobaculia; order Multivoradales; family J023; genus CAZCOV01. The sequence continues at coordinate 24,532 of CAZCOV010000014.1, read as the reverse complement.
GAGCGACACCGTCCCTTCGACCAGGTTCTGCAATTCCCGGATGTTGCCTGGATAGTCGTAGCTGAGCAACAGGGCCAGGGCATCGGCTGCAAACTGGGGCGAAGGGATCTTCTCGCGCTGGCAGAAAGCTTCGGTGAAGTAACGGATCAGGTGGGGGATGTCTTCCCGGCGTTCGCGGAGTGGAGGCAGCTCGAGCTCGACCACTTTGAGCCGGTAGTAGAGGTCCTCCCGAAATTTGCCAGCAGCAATCAGGTTCGGCAAATCGCGGTGGGTTGCCGCGATCACCCGCACATCGACGACGATCGGCTTGGATCCGCCCACGGGAGTCACTTCGCGCTCTTGCAGGACGCGCAGCAGTTTGACTTGGAGGGCGAGGTCGAGGTCACCGATCTCGTCGAGAAACAGCGTTCCCCCGTCTGCCAGTTCGAACTTGCCGCGCCGCGCTTCGACCCCGGTCGCCACTCCGCGGTTGATCCCGAAGAGTTCACTTTCCAGCAACGACTCGGGCATGGCCGCGCAGTTGATCGCGATCAAGGGGCCGCTGCGCTGCGACAGCGAGTGGGTCAGCTTGGCGACCAACTCTTTGCCCGTGCCGCTTTCGCCGCGCAACAGGATATTGACCCCGCGCGGGGCCACCCGCTCGACCAGGTCGAGCACCCGCCGCATCGCGGGGGCATGGGCCACGATGCGATGTTCGGCAAACTCGGCAACCAGCCGTCCTTTGAGCGCTTTGTTCTCTTCGGCCAAGCGCTGGCGTTGGGTTTCGAGGCTTTCGCGCTGCCGCGCACTCTCCAAAGCGACAGCTCCGAGCGCGGCGACGGAGTCGAGGAAGCGGCGGTCCTCGTTCGAAAAGGTCAAGTTCGAACCGCCACGCACTTCTTTGTCGATCACCGCGAGGTAGCCCAGATAAACCCCACGGCTGGCGAGCGGGGCCGCTAGGAGGTCGCGGTACCGCCGTCCGACCAGGGTCCCTTCACGTTCGGACCGGGACTGCCCGCGGGTCAAGAGTTCGCGCCACAAGGGGTCGGACAGCAACTCCTCGCCACTGGGCGGACGCCCTTGCCAGCCGACGCTCGCCACGGCGCGCGCTGCGCCAAAAGCGTCGCGCGTCACTGCCACGGCCGCGCCAGGGTCGAGCGCGGCACACACCTGCTGCAACAGCTCTTCTATCAGCTCCTCCTCTGGACGCTGGGCATGGAGCGCCAGCGCCAGATCGTGGAGCGTCTCGAGCTGCAGGATACGCCGCTTTTCGACAAGGTCAGCAGGGGAAGACATGGCGCTGGTTTCGCTGACCTAGCCGAAATACTGACGGAGCGCTACGCTCGGCACGGTCAACGGGATTGCCGGAGATCCCTGGCGCTTTGCGCTCCTTGGTCGTAGAGTAATGGGTCGTAGGCGCCACTTTGCAACCGAACCACTTTACAACAGCCCATGCCGAGTGTACAGCCACGGCCGCGATCACCGTGAGCAACCCCACGCCTGAAGCAAGCTCGCCACCTCGGACGACGCTCAAAAGCCGTCTCCTCGCTTTGCTGTTGGGCACTGGCGTCGGGCTAGTGGGGATCGAAGGGGCGCTGCAATGGGGCTTTCCTCAGTTTCGCGGCATGGTCAGCGGCGCGGTTGACAGTCCCAATGCCGCGCTTTATGGCTGGGGCTTTCCCCCGAACTACGAACATCGGTGGCGAGATTTTGACAGCGGTGCCGAGTTGCGTGTTTCCATGAATGATCGCGGCTTCAAGGACCGCGCCCGGACTGTGGCCCGCACTCCCGGCGTGGCGCGGATCGTGATCGTCGGCGACTCGGTGACTTTTGGCTTGGTCGAACTGGCTTTCCAGTACAACTTGGTGCTCGAAAGTCTGCTCGCCGCAGCGGGCTGCCCCACGGAAGTGATCGCCCTCGCCTATGGCGGTTGGGCGACCGATCAGGAGTTAGTGGCGCTTCAGCAAGAAGGACTGCGTTACCGTCCCGACGTGGTGATCGTTCAGTTCAGCAGCAATGACCTCGAAGGGAATACGCTAGCCCGCGACAATGCAGGTACTTATTCCGGCATCGAACGGCACAAGCCCTTCCGCTTCGTCCTCAGCAACAGCGCATTGCAGCGGATCGACAGCCCGACGCCACCGCCGTCTTGGCGCGAGCGGTTGGTGCGCCCCTTGCGGTCGCTGGTCAGCTATCGTCTGCTGGTCACTGCCAAAGAGCTACTCCGCGCCCGGCTGAGCCGGATCGGCCGAGCTGAAGGCGCTGCCCAGACGCCGCCGGCCGGGCCAGACGTCATTTTCCAGCGCGACGAGGCGCGCTGGCAGCTTTACACGGCCTTGCTGCTCGCCCTGCGCGACCTGGCCACCGCGCAAGGCGCGCTCTTCGCGGTTTTTCCGGCGGACCCAGAAGCTGGACTGCTCGCTTTCCACCGCCTTCATGGTCAGCTGCGCCCAGACCCCGCTGTCGGTTGGGTTACCCCGAACGGTGAGCAGGGGGATTATTTCTTTGTCGCCCAGGAACTCACCCGCTTGACCATGGCCCACGCCATCCCCAAAGTCACGGTCAAACGCCCGTATACTCGTTTTGCTCAGGATTTCCACCCCAATCGTGAAGGGAACCGGCACATGGCCGAAGATCTCTTTGACTTCTTGACCCAAACTCCGGCTTTTGCTGCTCGGCTCTGCCCTAACCATGTCGCAAACCTTCCGGTCCCCAGCCTGCAACCGCAGTAAGCGTCAGCTGATCGGAGCGGCTTGCTTCGTCCTCGCCTGGCTGGCCCTGTTCCTAGTCGGCAGCCCATTCGGCTATGGGGAGAAAGGGAGCGGTCGCTACCTCCTGCAGGTGCTCCAAACCCTCGACCCGCAGCTGTTCCCCGACGATCCCGTCGTGGCTGGACTGGGGTCATTTCGCAGCCTGTTTTATCTGGTGATGGGCTCCCTTCTGCGCGGCTGCGGGGTCTTGCCGGAAACTTTGGCGCCGGTGTGGCAGGGGTTTTACTGGCTGTCGCGCCTGGCGCTCTTGGCCACCCTGAGCGCCCTCGCCAGCGCCTGCCCGCCCGCGTCCGGATCACCCCCAACCAACTCGCACCGCTGGTGGGCAGGAGTTTGGCTCCTGGCTTGGGCCGCTCATCCCAAATCCACCTTCCTCGGCGGCACTGCGCTTTTCGCCTCCACCTTGACCCATGGGGAGGTAGCGGTCATCCTGTGTTTGCTGGCACTCTGGGGTTTTTTGCGCCAGCTGCCGCGCGCGGACGAGCCGTCCGCGAGCGGGCTCTTGCCTTGGCTGCTCCTGGCTCTCGCGCTCCCGGTTCATCCTTTGGTTACCGGCCATTTTCTTCTCGCCTGGCTTCCCGCCTGGGGGCTCTGCCCCGACTGGCGGCGTGATCGCTGGGCCGGGTACGGGCTGGGGCTGGTCGCAACGAGCGGGATGGTGGTCCTGCTCGGCTTCCAGCCGCCAACCCTGTCGCCCTCGGCTGCTGCGATCTTGTCCCATGCCGAAGCCGAGTCAGGACACGTCTCGCCCTGGGGTCAACCTGCGCACGGCTGGCTCAAGCTGGCTCTAGTCGCCGGGATCGCGAGCTTGAGCGCCCGCGAACTGCTCGCCAAACCTCACTTCCGCTGTCTCGCCGGGGCGGCGTTTTGCGGCAGCGCAGGCGGCTTGGGACTGGCGCTGCTCACCCACTGGTTCCCGCAGGTGGCGTTGATCCAGCTGCAGCCCATGCGGATTTTCCTTTGGGTGATGTTTTGGTTGTTCCTGCTCCTCGCCTGGAGCGCTGGTGTGGCGCAAGCGCGCCAGCAGGCGCTGGCTCCGGCCCTCTGGGGATTTCTCGCCTGGGTGATCCTCGACTCCCTGTGGTTTCTCGCTTGGGCAGCGCTCGCTCTGGTCGCTTGGGGCGTCCACCGGATCTCCGGACGCCGTTCGTCCGGCCAAAAAGAGTTTTCTCTGGAACAGCTCGTCCGCTGGGGCAGCGGGATCCTGCTCGTGGCGGTTTTGGGGTTGTGGCTGCTCGGCGAACGGCAGCCGTGGGTCTCGCTGCGCGACCCTGCCGGATTGTGGGTAGCTGCTGGGATTTTGGCGCTCTTGGGAGCCAACGCCCGCACCCAGTGGCAGCCTGGGTTGATCGCGCTGCTGCTCGTTCCCTGCCTTGGCCTGACGTCCGTGCGCTTGCAGCAAGAAGCCCAGGCCCGCCGCGACTTGGCCTGGGAAGCGATGGGACGTTGGGTGCGCGTCCACACGCCCAAAAACGCCCGTTTCCTGACCCCCGAAGGCCCCCCCAACTTCCGCTTTGCCGCTTGGCGCAGCAGCCTCTCAGAAGTGGTGCCTGCCGTCGATTGGGTCAACCCCGACGCGCTCGTCCCGGCGCGCCAGGTGGCTGCGCGGCTGCGCGCTGTGCGCGCTGCGGGCGAGGAACGGTTGCCCGCGCTTTTGGCCCTGGCCCACGAGGAGGGAGCAGATTACCTGATTGTGGACGACCCAACGGTTTCCGCGGCAGCCGCACCCCTCTATCGTGCGGGTCCCTATGCGCTTTTTGCCAGCAACCCAAGGTCCACCCCCAAAGGAGCCCCCAAAGGAGCCCCCAAAGGAGCACCGCCATGAGCGCGAACTTGCCGCTGGCGGGGAAACGCTGCGCGTTTGTGGTCGAAGACTGGCCGCTCAGTCGGGTCAGCGCCGGGGGCGCGGGAGCGCTCAACGTCAGCCATTTCGAGCTCCTCGCAGCCACGGCCTGTACGCTGACTTTGCTCGTCTTGCGCCATCCCCGAGCGCCCAAAGGTTTTGCCGATTTCATGGTCGCTCAACCGCAAGCCTGGCAAGAAATCCGCGAGCGGTGCGCTGAGTGGCGGATCCTCGAGCTCGCACCTGCCATGCGGACGCGCGCACCGCTCCGCCATGCACTCAGCGGGCTGGTCGACCCAGGACAGCTCTACCTCGATCTCGAACCGGCAGCCAAGCAACGGTTTCAAACGGCGCTCTTGGCGATGCGTCCGGACCTGATCTGGGCCGAACACTTGTTGCCCGCTGCACTCTCGGCGCGCACGAGTTCGTTGCCCGTGATCTACGGGCATCACGACTGGAACCACCGCATCAAAGCCCACCGCCGATCGGCTCGTCGACGCGACTTGCGGCAGAGGCTCAAAACCTGGCTGCGCCGCCGTTTCGAGGAAGACCTGGTGCGGCGGGTGGCGGGGGTAGTCTCCGGCTCGAGCAGTGAAGCCGCGATGCTCTCCGCGCTGGGGGTCCGCCAGGTCGTCTACTTGCCCCCGACGTTTACACCCCAACTCGATCCGACCACGCTGGCGCTCCCCGCTGGGCCGCCGCGGATCGTCCACTTGGGGGGGTTAAAGACCACCGCTACCCGGGTCGGCCTCGAACGCTTCCTCGCAGTGGTCTGGCCGACCTTGCGTGCCGGTGTTGCTCCCGACCCAAAAACTGCTGGGCCTCCCGCGTTGTGGGTGGTCGGCGACCTGGACGGCGCCTCGCCCCAGCTGCACGCCGCCTTGATCGAGGCACCGGCCACGTGCCCTGGCTTCGTGGCAGACCCGACCGCGGTGCTGCGTCCCGGGGATCTCCACGTCATGCCCTGGGAGCACGACACCGGCACGCGCACGCGCATCCCCATGGTCTTGAGCCATGGGCAAGTGGTGGTCGCAGTGCGCGCGGGCGTGGCTTGCTTTCCCGAACTGGTGCATGGCGAGAACTGCGTCTTGGTCGAGCGGCTCGAAGACTTGGGCGAAGCGCTGCGCGGACTCCTCTGCGAACCTGCAACCAGGCTGCGACTCGCCCAGGCGGGGCTCCGGACGGTCGCCCAATACTTCACCCGCGAAGCCCTCCAACCGCGCTGCAATGCTTGGCTCAACTCGTGGCTCTAAGGGCCGACGCATCAATAAATTCCCGTTCATGGCGAGCCATACGATGAACATTCCGGGCGCTCGCCGCTTCCCACGTTCAAAATGGGTTGCTTTTGCGCTCAGAGCGTGTGATAAACTCAGCCCATCCTGTAACTCGACGCCCAGAACCCTTGGCGCAGAACCAACGGTGAGATGGGCTCGGTCGGGGTCAAGCACTGGAGTTCATTCCATCGCAAATGCGGGGAAGGTCAGTGTTAGCTGACCAGGCTTCGTCGACGGGAGACGGAATCAGCGAACAAGGAGGCTCGATGCAAAAAGCAGTATGGTTTACGACAGCACTTCTTCTCATTGCCGGTATCACCCTAGCCCTGCCTCCTGCCAAGCAGGCTGAGCTGCAAGCTGCCGGCGTCAGCAACTGGACCCCGGGGCAACACCGCGGCAGTGGTCCGGTGTTCAAACGGCTGGCCAACCCGCGGACCGTGAATTCCACGACCGGGACCACCACCGGCACCTGCCAGTATGACGATGGTACCCTCAGCGCTCTGCCCATCATCTTCGGCCAGGTCTACGGCAACAAGTTCAACCAGGGCATCGGCGGGGTCGACCTCGATACCCTGACCCTCAACAGCTTCTTCTTCTTTTTCATGGAAGACAGCGTGCCGGACACCGGCATGTTCTTCCAGCCAGCAGCGGCGCTCAACACGATGTCGATCAACGCCATCGCCAGCACCAACATCACCGGCTTGATGAACTCGGGGGCCAATTTCAGCGCCCCGGTGCTCAACATGGTCGATGCCAGCCTGCTGGGTAGCACCATGGCAACGATGTTCGTTGACACGTTCTACCTCGGTGCCTGGTGCTTGAACACCGCGACCATGTTCCCGATCAACAACGAGGTCATCGGCCTCGCCACCAACGCCCCAAACAAGGGCTATACCGCGGTGTCGGGAACCGGTCCAGTCTTGTTTTCGAACCAGCCGTTCAACGCCATGATTCGGGCCAACATCACGGCGCAGGGCCCGGTTCCTGTCGAGTTGATGGCCTTTGAAGTCAAGTAGATCGGCGTTCGGCGTTATCTGGTCCGGCGCTGATCCAGGGTCACAAAACCCCACCGGGCGGTCTGCCCGCGTGGGGTTTTGTGGTTATCCCCAACCACTCCGAAGGGATTCATGTTTTCTCCCCAAAATCTCCGCCTCTGCGCCATTCTCCTCACGCTATCCGGGCCCGTGGTGGCCGCGGCTGAGCCGCCAGCAGTCGCTCCTGACCCGATCATCGCAACTTTCGCGGGCGGCGAAGTTCGCGCCAGCGAACTCGCGCGAGAGATCGCTTACTTGCCCCGCGATGAGCAGGTGTACCGCAAGGTCAAAGGTTTTGCGGATGAGGTCTCGCGCCGCGACTGGATGCGGCGGATCGCCTTGCGCCGGATTGCGGTCCGGATCGCGGAGCAAGAAGGTTGGGCCCAAGATGCCGAACTGCGGGAAAGAGCGCGTGCCGCAGCACGGCGTTTCGCCCTCGATTCCTGGCAACAGCGCTGCTACGGCTTTCCCCTGGTGGTGCCGAGCGACGCGGAACTCACCGCGTCCCTCGCGGGCCAGGAAGCCCATCTGCCCTTGCGCTTGAAGCTGTCCCACATTTTCCTCCGCGCCGAAAGCGAAGCCGAGCGTGCCGCGGCCATTGCCCAACTCAGCTCCTGGCGCAGCGAGATCACCACCCTCGAACAATTCCAAGACTTGGCCGCCCGCCGGTCGGACTCGCAAAGCGCCCACCGCCGGGGTAAGCTCGGGTGGATCCACGAGGGTTGGCTGGCACCCGAAGGCTGGCAGGTCCTCGCGACCTTGGCTCCCGGCACGATGAGCCCGCCACTGGTCTTGCACGGCGGGGTTCACTTGTTTTTCGTCGAAGCCAGGCGGCCTCCGGAGATCATCCCCGCCACCCGTAAGTTGCCCCGGTTGCGCGCGGAAAAAGTCGCGCAAGCCCAGGCGGATTGCCGTGCCCGACGCCTTGCCGCGAGCCCGTCCCCAGGGGATCCCGCTGAACCCCGCACCGAGCAGTTACAGATCGGCGACTGGCAGGTGCCCACCGCGCTGGTCGAGCAGCTTTACGCCCGAGAGGACCAACCGCTCGCCGCGGTCCGGCGTTTGTACGTGGAGGACGAGGTCCTGTTTCAAGCGGCGCTCGGGTCGGATGCACTCAGTTCAGAAGAGCGGCTACGTCTTCTCGACCTCTCTGGCAATGTCTGGCTTTCGGCCCTGATCGAACGGCGCACCGCCGGCCTGCTCTCTGAGCTCACGGACGAAGAGCTCAAAGAGGCTTTTGCCAGCGCGCCCGAACACTACCGCCGGCAACGCCACCTGCAAGGGCGCTACCTCAAAACCCGACCCCCAGCCGGTCAAGATCCCCTGCGGTTCCTCGACGACTTGACCCTGCTCGCGCAAGAACTCGGCCGCGGCGAGCGGACCTGGGACGAAGTTGCGGCCTTGATGGCTGCAGAGCAGCACAGCTGGCCGCTCTTGCCGCAGAGCGAAGTGGTCGGCGTGCTCGGCCCGCTGGTTTTCGACCTGATCCAGCACCTCGGACCCGGTGCGGTCAGCCCACCGATCCAGGACGGCGCAGAGTTCTATGTTGTCGGCATCGAGGTCGAAGAACCGGCTCGGTCGCTGACCCTGGCCGAGGCAACGCCGCAGCTGCGCCAGGACTTTGCGCGCGAGCAGCGGAAGATCACCAAAGCCCAGGTGGCAGGACAGCTGCTGGCCGATGCCCAGTTTCAACTGGTCGAAGCTCCCTCACCCTAAGATGACCTGCCGGCAGAGCATCAAGCGCCAGCAGAACCCGCCGGGCCAGGTCCTGGGGGTGCTGATCTTGCTGGCCCTCGGTCTCTGCGGGTGCGGCCACGAGCGACCCAACGTGCTTTTGATCTCGCTCGATACCACCCGCGCAGACCACCTCGGCGCTTATGGCTATGGTCCAGCCGCCACCCCGCAAATCGATAGTCTGGCGGCCACCGGGTTTCTGTTCCACCGCCACTTGACCCCGGTACCGATCACCTTGCCCGCGCATACCACGCTCTTGACCGGGCACTTTCCGCCCACCCACACCGCGCACGACAACGGCACGTTCGTGGTGCCAGCCGACGCGCTGACCCTGGCCGAAGTGCTCAGTGAAGCTGGCTATGACACCGCAGCTTTTGTCGCGGCGTTTCCCCTGTCCGCCAAGTTCGGGCTCAACCAGGGCTTTGCCCAGTACGACGATACCCTCCCCGAGCCGCGCTGGGACCAGCGCGGGATTTTTTTTGCCGAGCGGTCGGCGGGAGAAGTGGTGCGGTCCGCGCTCCAGCACCACATCCAACGCCAAAGTCAGCGCCCTTTTTTCACGTTTCTCCACTTCTTTGATCCGCATCAACCGCAGATGCCCCCCGCACCCTTCGATTTCCGTTTCCGCGAATTGCCTTACGATGGGGAGATCGCTTATGTCGACGAGCAGTTGGGGTTGCTCTTCACTTTCCTCAAGGAGCGCGGTTTGTGGGACAACACCCTAGTGGTACTCACCGCCGACCACGGCGAAGGCTTGGGGGAGCATGGTGAGCTAACCCATGCGATTCTGCTGCACCAAGCGACCTTGCACATCCCCTTGATTCTCCGCGGTCCGGGTGTGCCGCACGGCGAAACCCGAGAATGGACCTCGTCGACCCAGGTCTTTGCCACGATTCTGGAACTGGTTGGGCTGCCAGTACCCCAACTCAAAATCCCCGCTGGCCACAGCCTGGTACCGCTCCTCACCTCCTTGGGTCAGGCGCCCAAGGGATGGCCGCGCTTCACTTCGTTTTTTGAAACGATCGCCCCGCGCACTTCGCAAGGGTGGTCGCAGCTGACCGGCTGGATGAAAGGCGATTGGCGCTTGATCCACGCACCCCGGCCAGAGCTTTACAACCTCGAAGGGGATCCGCGCGAAAGCCAGAACTTGCACGCGACCGAGCCGCAGATCGCCGCGCACTTGCTCACCGAGTTGCAAGCAGGGCTAGCCAACCTACAAACCCGAAGCGTGGGCGCCGCGATGCAAACCGCGGACGCGGAAACCCTGCAACAACTCGCGGCTTTGGGCTATTTGCAGGCTGGCGGGGAGGCCACCTTGCGTAAGCTCGACGATCTGCTCGCGGTGTCCGGGCTCATTGATCCCAAAGATCGGGTGGCTGACATCAGCCTTTATTCCGAAGCCAAGTCAGCCACGGTCAAAGGTCAGTGGGCACGAGCTGAAAGCCTCTGGTTGGAAGTGATCCGGCGCACCCCCCAAAACCCGACGGCCTACACCAGCTTGGCGGGAATTTACGGCCAGGGACAGGACTGGACGCGCAGCTTCGCGATCCTCGACCAGGGCCTGCTCGCTTGCCCCGAGGCCATGGACTTAAAGCAGCTCAAAGGCGAGCTTTCGATTGAAACTGGAAACGTCGAGCAGGGGCTCGCGCTGCTGCTCGAACTGCCCACCGACTCGGTGCGCGCGGCCGTGTGGATCGGGACGGCTCATGCCCGGCTGGGTAACTCCGCAGAAGCGATCGGCTGGTATCGTCGCGGGCTGGCGCTGGACCCCCACAATCGCTGGCTGCGCCTCTATCTCGGCAATCGGCTGGCCGAGATCGGCAACTTCACCGAAGCCGAGGACCTGTTCCGCAGCTTGATCGACGATTTCCCCTACTTCCACCTCGCGTTTTACAACTACGGCAAGCTGCTGCTCGACCGCGGCGACCGGGCGCGCGCGCGTCCGCTGTTTCTGCGGGCACTCCAGTTACTCCCCAACCACCAGCCTAGCCTTGCTGCTTTGGAGTTGCTCGCGGCAGCTCCCGACCCGGACTGAGGTAGACCATGCGTTGGATCTGTCTTGTCCCTGTCTTGATCTGCGGCCTGCTCAGCGCTTGCCGCGGACCGGCTGAGCCCGATTTGCTCGCCCGCTACCGGGATGGCGAGATTCGGATCGCCGAGCTCGATGCTACCTTGCTCAAACTGCCTGCCGGACAGCGTCTGCCGGAGAGCGCCAGCGAGACCCCCGCTTGGCTGCGCTCCCAGCTGCGCAAGCTCTTCGCGCGTCAAGTGCTGCTCGCTTCGGAAGAGCAAAAGCGTCTGGCGGCTGACCCCGCGTTCCAGAACCGCTGGCGCGAGAAAGAGCAAATGATCCTGGCCCGGGAATTCTTGAACCGCCGCAATGCGCGTTTCGAAGTCACCCGCGAAGAGGCGCAGGCTTATTTTGAGGCGCAAAGCGCTGCTCAAGTGCAGCCCGAAATCCGTCTTTTCCGCCACCTCTTCCTCGCCTTTCCCGCGGCTGCAACCGACTCCCAGAAAGACGAGATCTGCGCGCGGGCCGAGGCTTTGCGGCAACAAGCGCTGGGCGGCGCGAGCTTCGAGCAGCTGGTCCGCGAAAACTCCAACTCGGCCAATGCAACGATCGGCGGGGTGGTCGGTCCGGTCACCCGCAAGGACTTACGGGGTGAAGTCGGCGACTTGGTCTTTGCCCTCCCCGCCGGGGAGATCAGCCAGGTCTTGCGCAACCGCGCGGGCTGCCAGGTTTTCCAGATGGTGCAAATCCAGCCCAAAACCCAACCCAACTTCGAGCTGGTCCAAGATAAGATCGTCAAGGCCCTGGCCGAGGAACGGCGCTCGAACTGGCGCCTCACCTGGTTGCGCGAACAAGCCGCTCTGCTCGGGGCTGAACTCCCTCCTTGGCTCGCAGCAGACCTCGCGCCCATCACCATCACCGCAGATACCGAGCTGTTCACGTTCGGCAACGAAACTCTCACCGGTCGCGACCTGGTGCCAGGGCTGCGCGCGGGCCTACGCGCCCCCGAAGCTCTGCGCAACTTGATCGAAGTGCGGATCTTGAGCGCAGCTTTGAGCCGCGACTTACAACCGGCCGAGCGCGAAGCCTTGCTCGCCCCTGAGCGAGAACGGTTCTTGCTCGAATCGCTCTACCGCAACGCCCTGCTCGAATTCTTGACCCGGCAGCCCGAAGAGCTGCTGCGCCAGCACTACGAGCAGCACCTCAGTACCTACCAGAGCGATCCCCGCCTCGAACTCACGATCTACTCCTGG
>CAZCOV010000014.1:0-12623 GCA_964499975.1 uncultured Thermoanaerobaculia bacterium | reverse complement strand
ACGAGCACGTCGATCGGTCCGGGCGATCCGCTCGACTCCTTGCGCCGTCCTGCCCAGCTCGCAGCTGCGCTCAAAGCACCCGGTGGAGACGCCGAAGCGATCTGGCAACGCTTTGCCCAGGACCCTGCCGCCAGACGCGTGGTCTTGCCGCAAAAGGACGTGCGCACCTTGATCGTCGAGCACCCAGAGTTGAGCACCGCGCTGGCCCAAGAGCTGCGGGAAGGCGCAGTTTATGAACCCTATCGCGCTGGCCCCCGCATCCTCGTGGTGCAAGTCAACGTCCACATCCCGGCGCGCCAGCAGAGCTTTCTCGAAGTCCGCGAGCGCGTCCGCCAAGATTTCGTCCAGGCTAACGCCGCAACCCTCGAGGAGGACTGGCTGAACGCGCTCGCCGCCGAGCATCAGCTCGAAGTTTTCGAGGAAAATCTCACCCGTTTTGGCGCTCGGTTGATGGATGCGATGAGCGCTTCCCCCGCAACACCCAGTGCCTCGCCCGCAGCTGCGAGCCCGCCTTGACCTCGACATGGATCGCTTGAATCCACGTCGACTATGGACCTGGGCAGGGCTCGCTCCGGGGTTCATCCTGGGGCTGCTTGGGGGGCTGGTCCTGGCTTGTGGTCCGAAAAGCGAACCCGTGCCCGCTGATCTCGCCTGGCTGCGCGCTCAAAACGCCGAAGCCGAAGGCCGGTTCGACTGGGCGCGCATTTATTATCGTCAAGACCTTGCGGCCCATCCCGACCGCCTGGCGTCGCAACGAGGCGAGGCCATCAGCTGGCTTTCCGGTTACCAGCAGAGCCTCAGCCAGGGTGCTCTGCTGCTGCGCCGCTACCTCGAACGCCAACCCGATGACGACTTGGTGCAGCGGCTGGTGCGTACCCTCCTCCTCCTCGGGGACTGGGAGCAAGCGCGCACCTGGGTTGACCGTCTGGCGCCCAGCCCGGCCGCCGACCTCTTGCGCGCTGAAGCCTGGCTGCCCGCTGATCTCGAGGTCGCTCACCGCGCGGCTAGCCAAGCCCTGGGCCACGACCCGCAGCTGGCGCGCGGCCATGCGCTCCTCGCCCAGATCGCCGAAAGCCGCGGTCAACCCGAAGACGCGCTCTTCCATGCCCGCGAGGCAGTGGCTCGCGATCCTTTTGACTTCCAGAGCTTCTATTTGATCGGACGCCTGCTGCGTCAACAGGGCGACCGCGCAGGCGCGCTCCAAGCCCTCGAACTGCACCAGGGGCTGCGTCAGCTGTTCCACGACGGCACGATGCAGCCGCTGGCACCGGAAGCTGCGTTGACGCTGTTCGAAAAACTGCTCCCGCAACTGCCCCAAGCGACCTTTGCGGTCAAGAAAAAGCAACTCGAACTGCTGTTTCAGACCGGCCGTCTGGGCCCGGCCCAAGCCCTCGCCGAAGAACTCGCAGCCGCTCCTCTAGCCAGCCGTCAGGACTTGCTCGAAGTCGCCACCTGGGCTGGGGAGCAGGGTCGCACAGCCCTGGCGCGCAAACTGTTCACCCAGGTCCAAGCCAGCCATCCGCAGGACCGCGGGGCCAACGCGAGCCTCGCGCTCCTCGACCTCGACCGGGGCGAGCTCGCGGCCGCCAGCACCCGGTTGCAAGCAGCTTTGGCAGCTGATCCGCATTTTGCGCGCTACCACTACCTCCTCGGCCGCGTTGCCCGAGCCCAAGATCAGCCGCAAGTAGCCCTGGCGCACTGGCTGCAGGCCACCCTCCTCGCTCCCTGGGAATGGCCCTGGCGCGAGGACTTGGCCAACCTCCTGCTGTCTTTGGGGGAAATCGAGCGCTTCCAGGCCGTGCTCAGCGAGACGCCGGAAGAAACCCCGGCGGCTGCCGCCTATCGGTCCCGTCATGCCGACCTGCTCGCGACCAAGTAACGACCTGCAATCCACCTAGACCTAATCAACATAGAATCATCTGGACGCTGTCCCGCTGCGCCGGGAAAGCGAGAACCGCGGGGAAAACCCAGGCAAGAGCATGGAACCATGGCACGACTCCTCGTCAGCCCTGCTGACCGATCTCTATCAGCTCACCATGGCCGCTGGTTATTGGCAGTGTGGCATGGCCGAGCACGAGGCGGTCTTCGATTTATTTTTCCGGCGCAACCCCTTTGGCAGCGGCTTCAGCCTGGCTGCCGGACTCGCACCCGCAGTGGCTTGGCTCCAAGCCTTGCGTTTTGCTGACGATGACCTCGCCTACCTAGAGACCCTCCGCGGCAATGACGGCCGTCCGCTGTTTGCCCCACGCTTCCTCGACCACTTGCAAACCCTAAAACTGCGGATTGACCTCGACGCCATTCCCGAAGGCACCGTGGTCTTTCCCCACGAACCCCTAGTGCGGGTGCGCGGGCCGCTGCTGCAAGCGCAGCTGCTCGAGACCCCCCTGCTCAACCTGATCAATTTCCCGACCCTGATCGCCACCAAGGCCGCACGGGTTTGCCAAGCTGCCGGCAACGCGCCCGTGTTGGAATTCGGTTTGCGCCGCGCCCAAGGCTTGGGCGGACTGGCCGCTAGCCGCGCGGCTTACCTCGGCGGCTGTGCGGGAACCTCGAACGTACTCGCGGGAAAACGCTACGGCATCCCGGTCAAGGGCACCCACGCCCACAGCTGGGTGATGGCCTTTCCCACCGAAGATGAGGCTTTTCTCGCGTATGCGCGCGCGTTGCCCAACAACTGCACTTTCTTGGTCGATACCTACGACACTTCCGTCGGAGTGGCCAATGCGATCCGCGTCGGGCAGTTCTTGCGCGAGCAGGGGCAGGCGATGATCGGCGTGCGGCTCGATTCGGGCGACCTCTTAGCGCTCAGCCGCGCCGCCCGCCAGCAGCTCGACGCCGCAGGCTTTGCCGACGCGTTGATCGTCGCCAGCAATGACCTCGATGAGTATGAGATCACCCGGCTCAAAGCCGCGGGCGCACCGATCGACGTCTTTGGAGTGGGCACCCGGCTGGCCACCGCTTTTGACGAACCTGCGCTCGGCGGGGTCTACAAGCTGGCGGCCATCGCCGACGCCCGCGGGCAGCTGCGGGCGACAGTCAAGCTCTCCGCAGACCCGGCCAAAGCTTCGAGTCCAGGCGTCCGGCAAGTGCGGCGTTTTCGCGATCCAGCGGGAAATTTCTTGGCCGACGTGATCTACGACCAAGAGCAAGGCGCACCCGTCTTGCGCGAGGGCGCTTGCACCTTGGTGACCAAGGATGGCACTCTGCAGCAGATCGCGGGCATTGCGGCTGGGGAGGATCTGCTCGAACCGGTCCTGCGCCGCGGTCAAGTGGTCGCTCCAGTGCCTGACCTGGCGCAGAGCCGGGCGCGCGCGCAGCAACAGCTGGCCTGCCTGAAAGCGGAAGTCCGCCGGCTCGAAACGCCCGCAACTTACCCCGTAGGGCGCGACTCGAATTTGTTTCAACGCGAACAAGCCGCGATTGCCGCGGTCCGGGCGGACTGCGCAAGGAGGTTGACATGAAGTTGATCCACGTGGGCGCCGCCGTGCTCAACCAGACCCCGCTCGCTTGGGCGACCAACCAGCGCCATATCTCGACCGCGATCCGCGCGGCCCGTGAGCGCGGCGTGAGCCTTCTATGCCTGCCCGAGCTGGCGATCACCGGCTATGGCTGCGAAGATGCTTTCCACGCCCCAGGAGTGCAGGCAACCGCGCTCGCGATCCTGCACGAGATCGCGGCGGAAACCACGGGTTTGATCGTGGCCGTGGGCTTGCCCCTAGCCTACCGCAAAGCCCTGTTCGACGCGGTGGCCCTGCTCGTCGATGGTCAAATCGCCGGGTTTGTCGCCAAGCGCCACCTCGCAGGCGATGGTCTCTACTACGAGCCGCGCTGGTTTAAGCCCTGGCCACAAGGTCACGCGGTCGAGTTCGAGCTCGCCGGGGCTAGCTATCCGCTGGGTGATTTATGCTTCGTTGCAGACGGCGTGATCATCGGTTTTGAAGTGTGCGAGGACGCATGGGTGGCCGAGCGCCCGGGTGGCGCGCTCGCCGCGCGCGGCGTCGACATCTTGCTCAACCCGAGTGCCAGCCACTTCGCTTTTGGCAAACACGAGATCCGCAAGCGCTTCGTGCTCGAAGGCTCGCGCGCCTTTGGGGTCAGCTACGTCTACACCAACCTGCTCGGCAACGACGCCGGCCGCATCATCTACGACGGTGGCGCGCTGATCGCGGCGCAAGGCCAACTAGTGGCCGAAGGGCCGCGCCTCTGCTTCGCCAAAGTCGTTTTGACTTCGGCGATCATCGACATCGAAGCCGGTCGTCGGCAGCAGATTGCCAGCGGCAGTTTTCGCCCCAACTTGGAGCCACACCCCAACCAAGAAATCCGGCTCCAGTTTGCCTTCCCGCAACTGACCGCGGCTCCTACCTTGCCCGCCACCAGTTCCTGGTTGGGTGCGCCAGATCAGCAAAAAGAAGAAGAGTTCACCCGAGCGGTGGCCCTGGGCCTGGGCGACTACCTGGAAAAGAGCCGGGCCCGGGGTTTCGTGGTCTCCCTCTCCGGTGGTGCGGATTCTTCCGCGGTGAGCTGCCTGGTCGCGCTCTCGGTCGAGTTGGCTGTGGCCGAACTCGGACTCGCCGGCTTCCGAGCGCGGCTGCCCCATCTCGACCTCGCTGCCTGCACCAGCGTCCGACAACTGGTCGGCAAACTCCTGACCTGCGTCTATCAGGCGACGCGCAACAGCTCGACTATCACCCGACAAGCTGCCGAGGCCGTGGCCAAGGCGATCGGAGCCGACTTTCATGCCTTGGACGTCGACCCTCAGGTTGAAGCCACCAAAGCCATGGTGGCGCACGAACTGGGTCGACCCTTGACCTGGGAAAGCGACGACTTGGCCCTGCAAAACGTCCAAGCCAGGGTCCGCGGTCCGGGCATTTGGCTGCTCGCCAACCTGCGCGGCGCCTTGCTGCTCTCCACCAGCAACCGTTCGGAAGCTGCGGTGGGCTATGCCACCATGGACGGTGACACCTGCGGGGGGCTGAGCCCGATCGCCGGCATTGACAAAGCTTTCCTGCGCCATTGGCTGCGCTGGCTCGAACAGCAGGGACCGGCCGGATTGGCGCCGATCCCGGCGTTGGCGTTGGTCAATGCCCAGCAGCCGACAGCGGAGCTCCGTCCGGCCAATGCTGGCCAGACCGACGAAGCCGACCTCATGCCCTACGAAATCCTCGACGCGATCGAACGCGCCGCGGTCCGCGACAAGAAAATGCCGCTCGAGGTCTTCCCCACCTTGTGCGCCCAATTCCCCCAATTCGATCCGGCACAGTTCGGTCGCTGGATCGAGCGCTTCTTCCGCCTGTGGTGCCGCAACCAGTGGAAGCGGGAACGCTATGCCCCGTCCTTTCACCTTGACGACGAAAACCTCGACCCCAAGTCCTGGTGTCGCTTTCCCATCCTGTCCGGGGGCTTCGAGCGCGAACTCGCTGAACTGCGCGCCCTGCTGCCCGGCCAGGCAGAGGGGATCAAGGGGTGAGGTCCGAACTTCGCGGTCTGACCCAACGTATACGGTCCTGGAGGTGAACCATGTGGTCTTTCTTAGCTTGGTGCATCCTGCTCGTCTTGTGCTGGCCGCTCGCGCTCTTGGCGCTGGTGCTCTACCCGATCGTCTGGCTCCTGCTCCTGCCTTTCCGCATTCTCGGGATCGCAGTCGACGGCGTGCTAGCGTTCTTACAAGCAGTCCTCTTCCTCCCTGCACGCTTGCTGGGAGGCGGTCGCGCCAAAGCCTGATGGGCGCATGACCTGCTGGATCTGCGGGTCCAGCCGTTTGAGTTGTTTCCGCGCGTGATCGCTCAGCTCAACTGTCCAGACCAAACTCCTGCTCCACCTCTTCGAGGGTATATCGCCGACCTGGATTTGCCATGACGTTCTCGGCCATCCGAATGTCCTCGAGCTCTTCCAGCATCTCGACAACCACTTTCCGCAGCAGGGCAGTCTTACCGCTCTCGGTCTTGGCGCCCAGTGATTCGAGCCGTTCTTCGATGTCGCGATCCACCGTCCAAGTCAACATCGCTCGGGTCTCCCAGTGCCATCCCCTTTGAAAATTTGGCCCCAAGCGAGTTAGTAGCGCTAGGGAGCGAGGCCGACGACGGTGCTCCAGGCGTTGGTGTTCCCGTTCTCCCAGCGATCGTGGAACACCACGTCTTGCACCTTGAACGTCAGGTTGCCGGCCTGACCGCTCAGGTTCGTGATGACCACCGCATAGTCCCCGCTGACCGGTGCATCCAAAACCAGGGTTTCGTCTTCACCGTTGCCGCGAGCCTGGCCCACGAAATTCGCGGTGGCCCGGTTGGCGTGCGGCTGGTCCGGACGAAAAACCAAGATTTCCGGATCGCTCGTGCCAGCGGTCACGTCCGCAGTGAGACGGTAAGTCCGACCCGCGCCGAGCGCGATTTCCAAGGTTTCGATCAGCTCATTGCCAGCAAAAGCAAACGATGCCTGGCCCGGTACCGTGACGTCCAGCGCCGCATCGGTCTCCACGGTGTAAAGCCCCGATCCCGCGCCCACCCCGGCATGGTGGGTGCCGCCCCCCAGCATCTGACCGTTGGCGAGGATCAACTCGCGCGCCACGCCTAGGGTGGCTGAGGTCTGGTAGGGCGTGCCGAGGCAGGGGTCGATCGCACTCACCAGGACGTGGTCTGTGCCCCCCGAGAGCAAGGCCACCGCAGTCCACCCTGCGCTTCCCACGACGAAAGAAAACGTCTTGGGCGCGACCTGCCCGACGAAAGGCGTATCCTCGGCCAGCGGAGTAACGCTCACGGTGAGTTCGGTATTGCTGGCGCTGCTCAGGACCTCGCCATAAGAAGCGCTGGTGTGGTTCCAGGCGAGCGGAAAAACCCCTTGCGCACAAGGCGCGGCGAGCGTCCAGGTGGCCAAGACCGTGCCCTTCGAGCCGATCGTTCCCAGGTTCTGCGGATTGCTCCCCCCAATCAGGCTGAAACCCGGAGGCAAGGTCAAGCCAGTGGCATTGGCAAAGGCAGCGAGGTCTGGGCTGAGATTGTGGACGGCGAGCCGTACTTCGACCGCTTGACCAGGCGCTGCGTCAAGGCCCGTCGGGGTGAAGCTGAAACTGGGTGTCACCGCTGGGTAGAAGCCTTCTTCCGTGGCCAGGGCGTAGGATTCGACCGCTACGTCCGGATCGATTTCCCCCACCACCGCAACCTTGAGCACCACATCTTCAGGATGCGCCACCGCGATCTGTTCGACGTTGTCGATCCGGCTTTCCGAGCTGGTGAGCAGCGTGCCGTCGCTGGAGCGATAAGCGAAGAGGTCGAGGTCGCTCAAGGTCGCAACTTCGGTGGGGGTGCTGTTGCCGTTGTAACCGACGTGACGATGCCACACCAAAGTGGATTTCTCGTCGGCGAACAGGGTGCCCGCGTAGAGCCGGAAGTCAGGGCCAGGGGGCGTGACCCCGTCGTCGATCGTGCTGGAGAAAACATCCAGGCCGTTGAACCAAGCTTCGCCGAGGTCGAGGTAACCCCAGCCATAGACTTTGTTCCACTCAGAACCCGGGGCTGGACCATCATCCGCCTCGCTGGCGGTGCCCCGGTCACTCCAGGTGTCGGCGCTCTGGATCAGGACCGCCTTGCTCGCCATGGGGTCAGCTGCTGCGCGCAGGTCGGTGAGCAGGGCCACGGCTCCGGTCACATGCGGCGCTGCGGCACTGGTGCCAATGAAGTTGAAGAAGTCGGGGCCGGTCGCCCAAGACCGGCTGGTGGTCATGGTGGTGTGACCCGGCGCCGTGAGGTCCGGCTTCTTGCGGCCGGCGAGCGAAGGACCGCGGCTGCTCGAGACGTGGATCCAGTCGTCCCCGCGATCGACCGTGTTCTGGTCGTTCATGTTGGTCACCGCGATCAGGTTGTACGCTGCGGCCGGATGGGTGAGGGTGGTCACCCCGTCGCCCGCGTTCCCCGCGGACTTGGCGACTTGCACTGCGTGATCGTCGATCAGACCGTCCCAAAACTGGTCGAAGCTGCTGTCGTCTTCGTCGTCGGCCGGGCCAAAGCCGAAGCTCAAGTTGATCACTGCAGGAACCGTGGGCGCGCTGCTGACCATCCAGTCAGCATCGGGCAAGCCGGGTGCGCCGAGCAGCACGGTCAAAATCCCGGAAGCCACTCCGCGGTAAGTCGGGTCCGCGCTGTAGACGATCCCGGCAACCCCGGTGCCATGGCTTTGCAAGCTGGGATCGCTTATGCCGATGGTGCTCGCGTAAGCCACATGGGCAAGCGCGGGATGGCTGGTCTCGATGCCAGTGTCGAGGATGCCGACGTCATAAGGGTCGCCATCGACGTCAGCAGACCAAAAACCGCTGACCAAGCCCAAGCTTTGACCCTGGAGATCGAGTTCGGGTTGGGCGCGCGGAGCTTCGATCACGCGTGCGACCCGCGGCTCAGCAGCGAGCTCAGCCAGCTTTTCGGCAAGCCCGGCGGCCGGCAGGGAGAAGACCACTGCGTTCTGACTGTCGAGGAACCGCAGTTCGCGTCCGCCGAGCGCGTGGATCCGCGCGCTGATCACGGCGCGATCATTGGCCTGGGCAAGCCGAATTTGCGCGCGCACGCTCTGCTGCAAGGCAAAATCCGCGCGCGCGATAGCCTCGCCCAAGCTCTCCAACTCCGCGCGCTGGGCTGGCGTGAACAGGCTCTGTCCCGGGACCAAACTGGCGATCCAGGCTTGCTCTTCAGCTGGGGTCAGCAGCGCTTGCGGACGCACGCTGCGGTGGAGCGCACGCACCCGTTGACGCGCAGCCTCGACTTCCGGCCGCAGCTGCTGCCGCGCTTGCCGGGCGATTTGAGCGCCTGGCCGCGCGCGCAGCCAGAGCACCAGTTCAATCCAGGTTTCCGCTGGAGCCTGGGCAGCCCGCAGTAGCAGGTCAGCGTCGACCGCGGGCGGGAGATCTCCCGGAGCCGCGGCAAAAAACGCTGGTCCGGCGAAGAGACTCGCGAGCACCCACCCGATCAGCACCTGCCGCTCGCCCATCGCTTTTAGCGCCGCAAAGGCGCGATGCCCTCGGCCCGCGGAACTAAGAACAGCAAGCGACCGGGCTGTTTCATCGCGCCAGCGCGCTCGCTCGCAGCCGGACCCCGCCCCCAAAAGTAGTCGACCCGGCCCGGACCGCGGATCGCGCCGCCGGTGTCTTGGTTGAACACGAAGCGGGCCAACGGGCCGGCGGCGCGGGTGCGGCCGTCGGGGCCCAGCTCCGGAATCTCGGTCACCAGGAAAGCCAGGGCTGCGGGCGGGAAAATCCGCTGATCCGTGGCGATGGTGCGTCCGGCCGTGACCGGGAAACCCAAGTTGCCCACCGGCGGGCCGCTGAGCTGACGAAAAAATACGGCCGCAGCATTGTAGTCGAGCACTCGGTCGCGGTCCTCGGGATGGGCCGCGAGGTAAGCGCGAATGGACTGCATCGAGACCCTGTCGCGTTCGATTTTGCCCTCGTCTGCGAGCAAACGGCCGATGCTCTGGTAAGAACGGCCATTGCTCCCAGCGTAGCCGATCCGCCGCTCATCCCCGTTGGGAAAGCGCAAGGTGCCGCTGCCTTGCACCTCTAGGAAGAAAAGGTCGACCGGATCGCGTGCCCAAGCGATTTCGTTCCCGCGCAGCGCCCCCTGGTGGCGAATTTCCTGGCGGGTGGGCACCGGCACCAGCCGACTGCCCTCGACCCGACCGACCAGTTCCCGACGTTCGAGCCGCGGATCAAAGTCGCGCAACGCCACTTTGACCAAGCCCGGTGGAGGTCCGTAGATCGGGACCTGGTACTCGGCGGTTCGCTGCTGGTTGGCCGCGATCGTGGGCTCGTAGTAGCCGGTGACCAGGACCTCGCCTGCAAGGTTGCCCACACTCTCCAGCGCCTCGAAAAGGTAAGCCACTTCAGCGCCGAGCTGCGCGGGCGAAGGGTTCGCAGCCAGGATTTGGGCCAAGCGGTCCAGAGCGCGAACCAACTCCTTGGCGGTCACTTCGCGCGGTCCGAACACGAATTGCTGGCCGGGAGGACGGCTGGCGAGAAAGCGGCGGCTATGGTCGAGCGCCTGTTGCAAGCTTTCGCGGTCACCGTCGTCGATGAAAGGCGGAATTTTGTGCCACCTCACGGGCCGCATGGCATCGGGCGGCGAGACGTCGTCAGCTGAGCTCCCTGCTGGGGTTTCGCTTGGGGGGGACGGGGTTGGCCCGGGCTGGCCACAGCTCATGGCAAGCACCGTGAAGATCAGCGCAGGGAGAAAGTACCTAGCCACGGCTCCCACCCCTCCTGCCCAGTCAATCGAGCGCGCCAACGCGGTGGCGCAAGGCGGCAGGCACGGCAAAGCCCATGCGGTCCTTGACCAGCTCAAGCTTGGGTTCAGCCACTGCCCGCGCGCGCTCAGCGCCCACCGCCAAGAGGCGATCGAGTTCGGCCGGATCGGTCATCAGCTGCTCGAACCGGGTGCGGATCGGGGCGACTTCGGCAACGACCACTTCCGCCACCCGCTGCTTGAGGTCGCCGTAGCCGCGCGCGTCCGCAAAGTCAGCGAGGACCGTGGCGGGGTCCTTGTGGGTCAAGAGCTGATAGATGGTGAGTAAATTCAAGACCCCGGCTTTCTCGGGCGCGTTGCTGTAGCAGATCTCGCGCCCGGAGTCGGTCACCGCCCGGCGCAACGCCCAGCGGATTTCGTCATCGCTGTCGGTGAGCATCACCGCATGCCCGCGCACCTTGGCGCTCTTGCTCATCTTGGCACTAGGATCATCAAGCCCCATGATGCGCGCGCCCACATCGGCGATTTTCGGCTGCGGCAAGACAAAGGTCTCGCCAAACAAGCTGTTGAACCGCTGTGCAATGTCGCGGGTGAGCTCGACGTGCTGTTTCTGGTCCTCGCCCACCGGCACTTCGTCGGCATCGTAGAGCAGGATGTCCGCGGCCTGGAGCACGGGGTAGGTCAAGAGCCCGGTCTGCACGCTTTCCTGCTTGGACGCCTTGGTCTTGTACTGGGTCATCCGCTCGAGCCAGCCGAGCGGCGTCACGCAGCTCAAAATCCACGAACCTTCGGCGTGGGCGCGGACGTGGCTTTGCACGAAGAGGGTGGTGCGCTCCGGATCAATGCCCGCGGCGAGCAGCAACGCCGCAGCCCGCCGGGTTTGCTGGCGCAGCTCGTCGGGCGGCTGATAGAGGGTGATCGCGTGCAAATCGACCACGCAAATGAAACTCTCGCGCTCGTCTTGGCTTAAAACCCAGCGACGAATCGCGCCCAAATAGTTGCCGAGATGGAGGTTACCGGTGGGTTGGATACCGGAAAAAACGCGCTTCTTTTGCATCGGCCAATCGGTTTGGGGTCGTGGTCAGCGGAAATGCTGGTAAGTTCGCCAGCTGGCCCGGGTCGGGCGCCCCTGCTCCTGGTAAAGCCGCATCACCCAGCGTGCCTCGTCAGCCGAAAGCGGTTCGCCGACTTGCGCCGCCGTGCGCACATGTTGGGGTCGGCGTTGTCCGAGCAGGACGCAGCCGGACGACACGTCGGTTAAGAGGGCACCCAGAAGCCCGTGGAGCAAAGGTTGGGGATGCCCATTGAAGCGCGCTTCCATTTCTACGCGGCAAGCGCGCAACCTGGCGAGCAGGCCGTAATCGCGGAAATCAGCGATCATGCTGCGGTGGTCCCCCACCCCGAAAGTCACGGGGCCTTCGAATTGGCCGAGCAAGAGCGCATGCTTGAGTGGCGAGAAAAACGCCACGCCCACATCATTTTTTTCAACCCATCGCTTGAGGCCGCTCGCCTGGTAGGTGTCGTCGACCACGTTGCGGTAGCACTGGACGACGTCGGGCTGGACGCGTTCGGCATAGCGAAGGATTTTTTCGTTACTCCAATCCGAGAGCCCGAGAAAGCGAAATTTGCCTTCGTCCCGGAAACGCTCCAACGCGTCGAGCGCGTCATCGAGATGCTCGCCTTGGGGTCCAAAGTCGCAGTGGTGCAAGTAGTAGAGGTCGAGGTGGTCGGTGTTGAGGCTGCGCAGAGAGCCTTCGAGCTGGGTCCGGATTTGCTCCGGGTGGTAGTAATGGCCGTAGGGTCCGGGATCCCAACCGACCTTGGAAGCGAGAAAAATCTTCTCGCGGGGAACCTCGCCCCAAACGCTCCCGATCAGCCGCTCGGCATGCCCGCCGCCATAGACGTCGGCGGTGTCCCAGTGGTCGATCCCGGCCCGATAAGCTTCGATCAGGGTCTGTCGGACTTCTTCGTCAGCCGAACCAAACCAGCCGACCGGGCGGTCGTGGACCACCTTGGGGCCGCCGTGCGCCCAAGTTCCCAGGCTGATGGTCGGCACCTCAACCGCGGTACGACCAAAACGGACTCTCTTCATCGGGTTGACTTCTGACGATCCATTACCGGGCCCAGGCGGCAGATCGGCCGCTGGGCCGTTATCCAGAACTCCGCAAAACAGGATCTTGAGGTAGCCGCAGGTTTTCCGGCAGCCCGTCACAAGCGCCTCAGCTTACCACATCTCATCACCGGGATTGGCGGAACGACCGGTAGGCCCCCGGTAGGCCGGCCCCCGGTAGGCCGTCCCCCGGTAGGCCGGCCCCCGGTAGGCCGGGCCCAGGCGGCAAAGGAGCCGGAGAAGGGAATTAAGGGCCGACGCATCCAGAAATTCACATTTCTGACGCCCAGATTGGG
>CAZCOV010000013.1:1142-35013 GCA_964499975.1 uncultured Thermoanaerobaculia bacterium | reverse complement strand
CAGATATTTTAGCAGCGGATACTATGGTATTTTATACCTCGGTGACGCGCCACAGGTGCCGGACGGTCGATGGTTGGCGAAACTTGGTACTGGGGAGGGGCAATCCAAGCCGGACTTCCCCCTCGGAGCAGCTGCCGCGGAGAACGGTGCGTTTCGCTGCTGGCATTTAAACCAAATAGGGGCTGATGCCCTGCGGTCCAGATTTGGGCATCAACTGCTTTTCAAAGGGGCGATCCACAATCGAAGCGATCTGATTCGTCGGCTAGAAGGTGCCGCAACTCGCGCCGATGAGGATGTCTCAATCGTGATGGCAGCTTATTTGAAATGGGGCACTGATTCCTTTGCCGAACTCATCGGCGAGTTTAGCCTGGCTCTTTGGGAACCACGCGAGAAAACCGTATTTCTCGTCCGCGACATTGCTGGAACCCAGCCCCTATTTTATCGCCGCGACGGCAATCGCTTTCTGTTTTCGACCGATATCGGGGTGCTGTTGACGGATCCGGCCTTTCAGCTCGTCGTTGAGGACAACTACATTGCCGGCTTTTTGAGCTGCCACGTGTCAGATACCGCCCTGACACCCTACAAAGGCCTCCATGCGATTCGACCGGCGACGTTTCTTGCTGCCTCCCAGAGCGGTCTCTGCCGCGAAGAGACCTACTGGAGAGTCGATGCGTGCCAGGGCTTGCGCTACAAGTCGGACCACGAATACGACGAACATTTTCGAACGCTATTCGCAGATGCCATCCGGGAAAGGCTTCGCAGCCAGTATCCGATCCTGGCCGATTTGAGCGGCGGGCTCGACAGCTCCTCCATCGTCTGTATGGCAGACCGAGTTATAGATCCTTCCGAGACCCCTTTTGGAATCGAAACCTTATCTTACATCTACGACGACTCGCCGTCTTGCGACGAGAGGAATTTTATTCGAGCGGTTGAGGAAGGTCGAGGGCGCGTTGGCTACCACATGAAGGATACCGAACACCGATTTCAGATCGTTTTCGGGGGTTCGATTCAGGATCTTTCTCATCCGGAATGCTGCGGTGGCGGATTCGAGCAGGCGCGGGAGGACCTTGTGCTCCAAACCAGTGCCCGCAGAGTGCTCTCCGGCGAGGGTGGCGACGAAGTGATGGGCGGGACAACACGGCCCCACTCGGTCTTGGCCGACTTTATTGTCCTTTTTCAGCTGCGACGACTCCATCGGGAGTTTCGAGAATGGGCGCAGTTTTACCGTCAACCGTATGTAAAAGTACTGACCAGCGCCGCTCGCGTGGTTTTGCCGCGATGGATCCTTGGACGTCGCACAACGGAATTACCGAATTGGTATCGCGCTGAATTTATTAAACGCACTCATCTATGTGAAAGGACGTACTTGCCTTCTTCCATCGCCCGAATCAAAATCCCAAGTTCCAGAGACCAGGCCGCCGCTGTTTGGTCTGCAGTTGTTAAGCTCTCCACAGAAAGCCAGTACCGAAAGAGTAGCGCCGAATACAGCTATCCGTTTCTACATCGGCCACTCGTCGAGTTCATGCAGGCGATCCCTCCTGAGCAGAAACTCATCCCGGGGCGAAACCGCGTCTTGATGCGCAGAGCCTTGAAGGGTGTTCTGCCTGACGCCATCGTCGACCGCAAAGGGAAAGCCTTTGGCAACGAAGACTTTCATCGATCTCTAGCCCGTCAATGGAGTTCGATTCGCACAATGCTTGAAGGCGATCGTTTCCTAAGTCGCGAATACATCGATCCAAAGATATTTCTGCCAGTCCTGGACCGAGCCCGCCATGGTTTAGACCTGCGAATTGGAGATATGCTCAGAGTTATCATGCTCGAATCCTGGCTGCGGAACCTCAGCGGTTACATTCCGGAATGTCGCCGTTCTGCTGTTTCAAAGTTCGAAGTCAGTCATCTTCAGCCCAGTAAGGTGCTTTTAACAGAAGTTTGCAGTAGCCACATATAGATAGAAATTGGCAGCGGGTCTGTCAGTCGCCAGCTACAAGCTGGTCTTACGTCAACCTAACAAGCATGATAGGAGAAACATCATGGAGAATTTTTACGAATCCGCAGAAATTGTTAAAGCCGGTGTCGCCCATAAACTGATCCAATTTGTGGACCCGGGGAAAAACCACACATTCATTCTCGAGTGTCCTACCTGCACAAAGATGGCCTGGACTATGCCGGCCTAACTGATCACACGCGAGGCGGGGTCACACCCTCGGCGTCGGCAACCCACCCGCTGCCGCCCACGGCTTGGGCCATGGCCCCGCCAGGCGTTTCCCAGGGTTACTACAACATGAAGCTGGCAGCGTAACCGCTACAGGTCCCGTCGTCTCCTAATCGATGAGGTCGCCGCAAGAAGCAAGAGCCAGCACAATAGGAGGAACAAACATGATGAACTTTTATGAAGTCGCGGAAATCGTTGAAGCCGGTACCGCTCGTGAGATGATCCAACTGGATGTGGGGAAAAACTATCCATTCATTTTAGATTCCCCTTGGCACCCGGCCTGGACTTTGGTTCCTGATGCCTTTTCAGGTTAATCGACCGCGCGCGTAGTGGGGGGGCCGGCCCAACAATTGATGTCGGCAATTACTCGCTGCCATCAAGCGACCTGGTTCAGCTCCACCACAACCATTTTCGGGCCAGCTATGGCATAACATTGGTAGCCAGACCGACGAGACCACTAGGCAGGATAAAAAACCATGAACACACTATCGACGGACCTCAAATGGTTGGTCCAACGGTTCAGGCCATACTCGAGGCTTTATCTTGTCGGCTTGATGTGCGGCTTGGCATATAGCCTTTTGACGATGCTTGATCCCCTCATCATTCGTTTTTTGATCGATGACGTCGTCGCAAATGGCAAGAGCCAGTTGATTGTTTTTGTCACTCTCGCATTCATACTGAATCAGGGAGGGCGAATTCTCTTCGAACGCCTCGGCAATCTCTTGAGCATGAGGATCCATGAAAAGATGCTCTTTCGCACAAGGCTGTCGATGCTTCGCCGTCTTCAGAGCCTCTCCGGCAGGTATCACGAGCAGCAGAAGGTGGGCGACATTCTCTATCGATTCCAAGGAGATGTGGAACTGATCGCTCAAATCGGCGCATCGGTTGTGCCGGCGATTTTCAGAGTTTTGACCGTCACTGCGTTTACTCTCTCGGCGATGTTCATGATTCACGCCAAGCTGACATTGGTGATGGCTGTTTCAATCCCATCCTTCGTATTCTTTCACAAGAAATTTCAACGGTTTCTGCGCGAGTCTGCGGAGGCAGCGCGCCAGAAAACAGGGGATATGAGCGCGTTTCTGCAAGATCAACTATCCGCAATTCAGCAGATCAAGCTGCTCTCCCGAGAGCTGAGCGAAGCCCGCAAGTTTGCTGGACTGGCAGCTGCCAATGCGCGCGCTCAAATCAAACGCCACCGAACGCAGTTGCTCTTTCTTTCTTTTTCACCCATGCTGGCCTTCGCAGGCATCACAGTGACACTCGGCCTGGGCAGCTACTTCACTATCACCGGCGCAATGACTGTAGGAGGCTTGGTGGCCTTTTACGGGTATTCGGTCCAATTGTATGGCCCTCTTTATTCGGTCGTCGATCTATATTCTCAGTTTCAGCGGCTCGGGGCCAGCATTCAGCGTGTAGTGGAGATCGAAGAGGCTCCGATCACGATCGCGGACCGCGAAGACGCTGTTTCCCTGCCCTCAGAAGCCTCAGGTACGGTTTTGCTGGACAACGTCCGATTTGGCTATCGCCCCGATTGTGAGATCCTCGCAGGGGTAAGCCTGGCTCTTGCGCCGGGAACGAAGACCGTTTTGATGGGGCGAAGCGGGAGCGGGAAGAGCACGCTCGCTCAGCTCATCGCAAGGCTGATCGACGTTCAGGAAGGTGCCGTCCGCATTGATTCCCTCGACGTTCGAGAAGTCAAACTCGCAAGTTTGCGACGAGCGGTTGCCGTTGTTCCTCAAGATCCAATCCTTTTCGATTGCACTTTGCGTGAAAACCTCTTGATGGGTAACCCGAAAGCCACGCGTGCTCAGCTCGAAGAGGCGGTTGAGGCGGCTCAATTGAGTTCCGTCATCGCACGGCTGCCCAATGGGTGGGACGAGCCTGTAGGCGCCCGCGGAGGAAAACTCTCGGGCGGAGAGAAACAGCGGGTCGCTCTTGCCCGCGCACTCTTGCAGGATGCGAAGGTGCTGATCTTAGATGAGGTGACGTCCGCTCTCGATGCGAAGACGGAATCGGCTCTCCTGAAGTCGCTCGACCGATTCGCCCACGACAGGACCATCCTGATCATTTCCCATCGTCCTTCGACCATCGCCTGGGCAGAGCGAACTTTGGTTCTGAGCGAGGGTAAATTTTTTGAAAATGACAGAGTCCTCAAGAGAGCCGACGCGTTTTCGTTAGTAGGTCCAATCTATCAGCATGATACTGAGTTGGAACCGGTTGCGTTGTGAGGCGATGGTTCGGAGGAGGCGCAATGCTGGAGAGTCTGTTGAGTGGCATTCGTTACGGATTGCGAACTCTGGTCGCAAATCCCGGATTTACGATCATCGTCGTGACGACTTTAGCCGTGGGTATCGGGGCTAATACCGCCATCTTCGGATTGCTCGACGCCGTGCTGCTCCGAACCTTGCCGGTCGAGCGGCCCGAGGAGCTCTTCTTTGTCAACTTCGCGGGCTCAGAGAGTCGTGGGTCGGCCCCACCCTATCCCTGTTTTGAACAGCTTCGCGATCACACCACCCATTTATCCGGTATCGCGGCCTTCAGCATGTCTTCCTTCAAAGTCGTCATCGATGGGCAAATTGAAGAAGTGAGTGGCCAGTTCGCTTCGGGAAATTACTTTTCCTTGCTCGGAGTTGGAACTGCCATCGGCTCATCTTTTGGTCCGCTAGATGACTGGATTCCGGGCCAGGGCGGCCCGAACGGCCCGGTGGCTGTCCTGGGGTACAGCTACTGGCAGCGTCGTTTCGGCCTCGATCCGACTGTCATCGGGCGGGTGATCGAGGTTGGCCTTCAATGCTCCCAGTGCGGCCAGGGCTTTCAGAGGACCCCCGTTACGGTGATCGGAGTGACCAAACCCGGCTTTGCCGGGCTGGCGCCAGGCCACGAATTGGACATTCATTTGCCGATCGCACTGCAAGGGACCGAACGGCTGTCTGATCGGAACGGTTTTTGGCTCAGCGCGGTGGCTCGGCTGAGACCTGGTAGTTCCCCAGAGCAGGCACGGGCCGAATTGGACCCTGTCTTTAAGGCTTTTGTGGACGAACTCGGATTTCCCTCGGAAATACGTCACAAGTTTCTGGACCAAATCGAGCTGACCGCTGCCAACCGAGGGTTCGGGACTTTGCGCGGGCCATTCGCCAAGCCCTTGGTAGCTTTGATGGCGATGGTCGGACTGGTGCTGCTGATCGCATGCGCCAACGTCGCGAATTTGTTGCTGGCACGAGCGGCAGCTTCCGAAAAGGATTTAGCTGTGCGCTGCGCCCTCGGGGCTAGCCGGAGTCATATACTTGGCCAGACTCTAATCGAAGGATTACTACTCGCAGGTTTAGGGGGGCTCGCTGGATTGCTGCTCGCCCGCTGGAGCAGCGCATTGCTGGTCAACCTGCTTTCCACGGAGCGCGACCCTGTGATCCTGAACTTATCGCTGAATGGGAGCCTTCTCGTGTTCACATTTGGTGTGTCGCTGCTGTCCGTCATTCTCTTCAGCCTCGCACCGGCCTTGAGATCCATACATCTCGATCCGGGATCTGTGCTCAAGGAAACCGCATCCAGTCATACTGGAGGACGTCCTCGCTTCCGCTTTCGCAAAGTGCTGATTTTTGGTCAAATCGCTCTCTCTTTTCTCGTCTTGACCTGTGCTGGGCTCTTCCTGCGCAGCCTGCACATCTTGAAAAATGTCGATGCCGGTTTCCAGCCGGAGAGAGTGCTGACCATGCGGTTAGATATTGAAGCCCGAGCTTATGTGGGAACTCAGTTGAACACCTTCTGGGAGGATGTCCTCGGGCGGGTAAAATCGGTGGCCGGCGTCAGTTCAGCGAGCCTTTCCGCAGTGACCCCGCTGGATGGCCGGATGCAGGGCACGATGATTGACATCCCCGGCTTTACGGCCGAAACGCCATTGGACAACTCTGTCGACGTTAATCACGTCTCTGCCGAGTACTTCGAAACTCTCGGTATTGCCGTCAAGAGGGGCCGGCCCTTTCATGAGAGCGACCGGCAGTCTGCCGTTAAGGTTGCCTTGCTGAACGAATCGGCCGCGCGGTTTTTCTTCGGTGAGAGAGATCCGGTCGGAGCGAAGATCCGTATATTACACCCTCCTATCGAAGAGCCCTACGAAATCGTCGGTGTAGTCGCCGACTCCCGCCGAAAGAGCCTTCGCGAGGAGAGCGGGCGTCTGTTGTACCTTCCCAACCTTCAGGCGATCGCTTCTCTCAGCGACTTGACGCTTGCGGTGAGGTCAGCGCTTGATCCACTTGCCCTCGCCGGCCCAATCAAAGCGGAGCTGCGCAGCATGGATCCAGATCTTCTCATCACTCAAATTGTCACTCTGGAAAGCCAGCGCGATCAATCTTTGGTGCGCGAACGGCTTGTCTTCTGGCTATCGACCGTCTTCGCTGGATTGGCAATGCTACTCACCTGTGTCGGCATCTACGGCGCGATTGCTTGTGACGTCGCTCTGCGCAAGCAGGAAATCAGTCTCCGTATTGCCTTGGGTTCCCCAAAGGGGCAAGTGTTGCGGTTGATGCTTGAACGCGGGATGGTTTTAGTGGGTGCCGGGCTCCTGCTGGGATGCATCGCTTCTTTTGCGACAACGCGCCTGCTGGCAAGCCTACTTTATGGCGTGAGTGCCACGGATCCAGGAACATTCGCCGTCGTAGCACTGCTTTTGGCGGCCGTGGGACTGGGTGCGGTATATCTTCCCGTTCGTCGAGGAATAACGGTCGAGCCTATGGCAATCCTGCGGGGATAATGAATCTGCCCATGGTTTTGCCACTCCTGCCGAGTGTCTGTGCAACTTCCTACCCAAGGGGTAACTCGTTACCCGTCACATGCCATTCAAATTCCAATCTCACGGTTGTATTTGGGGGAATCGTATGGGCATGAAGATTGCTATCACATGTGCCGCAAGCTCATTTCGGCGTGCCGACGGCACAGGGAGAGATCATGGCAAGAGACGGGAGTTTCGATTATCGAAAGCGATTTCAAGACTGGACATCTCCTTGTAGGGACGTGGGCGACTATTTGGGAAGGGCCTCGATAATCGCGCTCACAGAATCCCAGGCGGATCAAGTTTGGTCGGTGTTGATGGACGCGCCCGCTGGAAGCGGTGACATCACGCTAATGGTTTCCAGTCGCCAACCGGGGCGGGTCGTCTCTTTGAGCAGAGAGTCGCCGGAGCGTAAAGCCCTGGACCGTGCCTTGCAAAGCCTCAAAGAAGTGGCTTCGCCGAGCATTCGAAGCGGCCCGGGAACGGCCGGCCCGCTTCCTCCAACGACATGGCCCAAGACTTGGCTAGCTTTGAGCCTGGCGTATCAGTCCAACTTGAGGGGCGTAATTTTGGTGCTGTGGGCGACTCAGCCTCCAGCTCTTTCGGCCGAAACGATCGAACGGCTTGAACGCCTGGCACGTGACATTGCCCTGCATGCTCAACGGTACCATATTCGCGACCTCGTCAAAATAAAGCTGAATCGCGAGGCGATCGCTGTGGGGGCGAGTGATGCTATGGTCAACGTAGATAGCTTCATCGAGAAATCCGCTCAGAAGGATCTAGCGGTTCTCATCAACGGCGAGGTCGGAACTGGGAAGGAATTCGTCGCCTATGGCATCCACTTCGCAAGCTCACGATTCGATGGGCCTTTTATTTCAGTCAATTGTGCCGCCTTGCCCAAGGACCTAGCCGAGTCGGAGCTGTTCGGTCATATCAGGGGTTCCTTCAGCGGCGCTACCCGAGATCGTAAAGGTTATTTTGAGCAGGCGCACCGCGGAACCATCTTTCTTGATGAGATTGGGGACCTCGATTTGCCGACCCAAACAAAACTGCTTCGTACGATTCAGTTCGGGGAGCTTCAGACGGTCGGCGGCGTACCAAATGAGCGGACGTCGGACTTTCGGGTCATCGCGGCAACGAGTCACGACATGCAAGAACTACTGGCTTCGGGAAAGTTCAGCCCGGCTCTGCATTCAAGACTCAATCTACTGCTTTTGAAGATGCCACCCTTGAGGGATCGCGCCGAGGATATCCTGCAGCTTTGCAGCCACTTTCTCCACAAGTATGATCCGCACGGCAGCAGGAAGCTGTCTCCGGAAGTGGTCCGAAGGTTTCAGAGCTTTGATTGGCCGGCCAACATCCGGCAATTGGAAGGCGTGATTGCTCGACTTGTGACGCTTTCAGACAAGGTAGTAATTGATCAAGATGACTTGATCTCCCTCGTGCCTGAGGTGAGTTGGCGACGTGGCGAATGCCAAGTCGAGGACGATGTGACGCGAATTCCTCTCTGCGAGGGCGTGCGAAGGCTGGTCGAAGATTACGAAACCTCCCAGATCGAATCAGCGTTGGTCGACAATCTGTGGAATGTTAAAGCAGCTGCGCAGGATCTCGGGACGTCCCACCAGAACCTCTTCAAGAAGATCAAAAAGTACCAGATTGAAAAGCCGAGGCTGTTCGATGTTCGCGCCTATCGGAACTGCTTAAGGCCAGAGCATGTTGGCAGCATCTGAGTCGACAAAGCTGGATGGATTTGAATCGACAAAGCTGAATCACCCTCGTGGCCAGCGGAGCCGCTATTTAAGCTAAACGCCTCCCCACGTTCGCTGAGGGTGATCGCCCGGATCAACCTGGACCGCAGAGGACTACTGCCAAAGTCGCACTGGATGGCGCTCGCCAGGTCACATGTGGGCTGCCTAGGGTGCCTAGCTCACCCTCTCTGCGCGTCGGCTCGCCATGCTTGAAACAGCTTGCCCGACAATGCCGGGAGCGCGGCGGGCGCGATTGCGGTGGCCACCGATGGTTCGGTTGCCACCTGGGACAGCGGCACCCTGACCTATGACGGGCACAAAACACGTCGATGGGGAGCTTGCGCGGGGGCATGCCGCAGTGGTGGGGCGTTTTGCCAGCTGAACATCGCGTGGGGGTAGCAACTCCTTCGCGGTACTATCGTCCTCAGGACGCTGAGACGATGGCAGACCCACCAACCACCAATTTCTTCACCGCCTTCGGCAAGGCAGCTCCACGGTAGATTTCTCTGGGCTTTACTTCTAAGATTCTGATCATGCGCCAACAGAACCGACGACCCCATTACTCCCATCGCTTGCAGCCAGAATCTTGGGTCCTGGGGCACTCCCTCTGGATCCTGCTCGCTGGGTTGACCAGCGGGCTCATCGCCTGTCACACCAACCCGCACTTTTCGGGGCTCAAGATCAGTGAAGTTCGCTATGTCCGCGGCGAGGAAACCGGGGACGTGGCCTCCCGTCCATTTGTCGAACTTTCAGGACCCGCGGGTTTTTCCGTGGGCGGCGCCGAGCTCCGGATTTACAGCGGCAGCTCTCTGGTACGGACCCACACCCTGCCTGCCGGCACCACCTTGCCCGCGGACGGTCATCTGCTGATCTCGAATTTTTCGACGGTCAAAGCGAGCAACCGCACAACGGATATCGCCGTCGATGTGCAGGTCTCGGGTTTCAGCGGCTGGGACTGGCTGCCCGCGGCTTTCGACTCGGGCGTGACCCTGCTGCTCGATGACCCAGCAGTCGCCGGGGAACTGCTCACCGTGGTGGACGGGGTGCGCTACAACCCCGCGGGGGGACCGACGGCGCCGCCGTCCTGGTGGGAGGGCGGTTTGGGCGAAGGGCGATCTGCACCCGAGCTCCCTTATTTCTCAACCTTTGATCCCGCCTGGGGCCTCTCACGGGTAGGCAGCTTGGACTTAGATGCCAACGCAACGGATTTCTTGGTCGCTGCGGTGACCCCAGGGGCACCCAATGAGCAGCTGTGGTTCGACGACGCAAGCCCACTCCCGGCTGGACTGGCTCCGCGGATCAGCGAAGTGATGCCCAACACCAACGGGTTCAACGATGAGAACACGTTCGTCGAGCTGCGCGGCCCTGCCGGGTTGCGCTGGGACGCTGGCCCCGGCACCTACGAGTTGGTCGCCATGCGTGGTGGCCCCATGGCTCCCCACGGGGATCGGAGGAGCTTCGTTCTGCTCGCGGGGCAGATCCCACCCGGCGGTCTGTTCGTGGCCGCGGACAGCCCGCGGCTGCCAGCTGCTTATGGCAGCCTTGTCCCGCACCAGCAAGTCCGCTGCACCGACCTCCAAGGCGTCTCGCTCGATTGCGCCGGGGCCGGCGCGGCGACCTGGGACTGGCTGGGCAACTACCAAGATGCGGGCCTGCGTCTCGAATACTTCATCACCAACACCCGGCGCATCATCGTCGATGCGGTCCGCTGGTCGCCGGAAAACAGCACCGAAACGCGCAACGTCTTTCGCCAGGGAGAGGGCTTGGCGCCGCTTGAACCGTCCTCGCCGGCCACGTCGTTTTCTCGCTTCGGCGTCGACACTCACCACAACCGTGACAATTTCCAGCACGCGGATCCCACCCCCGGCACGGAAAACCAGACGCCCTCGGTAGTGGGCGCTTTGCGCACCCGTTACGGCCCGACTTTTCCCCATCTCGGCACGACCCCGCCCAAGGCGAACGGCAGAGTCGTGCTTTTCGACCAGACCAAACACCAAAAAGCCGGGGCGACCGGTCACTGGATCGTCAGCGAGCAAGGTGACTACACCGACTGGGCCTGGCAGCTCTTCAACCAGGGCTTCACGATCCGCGCGATCGGAACTGGCGGTCCGGTGGAAACTTTGACCAGCAGCGATCTGGCAGGCGTCCACGTGCTGGTCATCGGCGAGCCCCAGCGGCCCTACTCGACAGCCGAGCGCGACCTGATCCGCACCTTCGTGCAAGGCGGCGGTTCGCTGTTTTTCATTGCCAACCATCGCGGCGCTGACCGCGACAGCGACGGCTGGGATGCCTGGCGGATCTGGAACGAGGGCCTCGACCTCGATGCGCTCACCGGGGTCGAGCTGGTCGACGCCAACTGCATCGGTGAGAACTTGATCACCCACGCGACCGCAGCCGCAGCCGCGCATCCCATCCTGACCGATGTCGAGACTCCGAGCTGTGCGCCGGGCCCAACGTGTTCGCTGACCACCGCGGTGCTCTTTCGGGCGCCAGGGGTCGGGGTTTTTTCTGGCGCGTTTGTCCGCTTGAATCCCTTGCCCGCGGGCATCAGCGCCGTCACTCCGCTCCTCGCCGGGAACCGTCCGGCGATTTCGCGCGATCCTCACCGGCTCGACAGCTACGGCGGCGCACCCCCGACCGAGACCTATGCGGTGGCGATCGAGACCAGCTGGGGTGCGGCACGGATCGTCCTGCTCGGGGACTCCGCGGTGCTCAACGATGGGGGTTCGAGTGACTACGCGACCTACGCCGCGTCGCTGGCCTACGCAGCCTACGGCACCGACCATCGCAACAGCTTGTTCGGTTTGAATGCGGTGCGCTGGCTCGCGGGACTTGCCCCGGTCACTGCAGCGGCGGTCGAACCTGCCCTCGAACTCGCGCCCTAGGCGTCAGTGCGGGTTGCCCAGCGCGCAGATCAGCTGCCAGTGCTCAGGGGCAATCGGCTGGATGGACAACCGCTGGCCTTTCTTGAGCAACATCATGCCATCAAGATCAGGGTTGGCTTTGAGTTCGGGCAAAGTCAGCGGCCGGGCGAAATGCGCGACAAACTCGATGTCGACCATGAACCAGCGGGGGTCGTCCACGGCTGCTTGCGGATCGTAATGGGGGTTCTTGGGGTCGAGTTGGGTGAAATCCGGGTAGGCCTCGCGGACCACACGGGCCAAGCCCACGATCGTCGGTGGCTCGGCATTGGAGTGGTAAAA
This sequence comes from uncultured Thermoanaerobaculia bacterium, assembly GCA_964499975.1. GTDB lineage: Bacteria > Acidobacteriota > Thermoanaerobaculia > Multivoradales > J023 > CAZCOV01. The sequence continues at coordinate 23,085 of CAZCOV010000013.1, read as the reverse complement.
CAAAACCCCGTCGCCTTTGCGCATGTCATCGCGCATGAAATTGCGCGCCTGGTAATTGCGGATGCCGTCCCAAAACGTGGTTTGGTCGCGTTCGAGATCGTCGAAGCTGTAGGTGCTCGGTTCGCTTTTAAACAGCCAATAGCGGGTTGTGGTCATGGTACCTCTGCCGAAGGTAGCGGGCACGGACCGAAGTTTTGCTGATAACGCGCTTTAAACTCGTCCAGGGTGAACGTGTGCCGCTGGGTGCCCAGATGCTCGATCGCGTAAGCCGCGGCGACCGTGCCCAGCCGCGCGCACACTCCCAGGTCCAAGCCGTGGAGCAGACCAGCACAAAAACCGCTGCGGTAAGCGTCGCCCGCGCCGGTGGGGTCGACCACCCGTTCGACCGCCGCGGCTGGGACCGCAATTTCGCTGCCGTCGGCACAGAGGATCTTGCTGCCTTTTTCCCCCAAAGTGACGACCACCACCGCGACGAGGTCGAAAATCGCCCGCCCAACTTTGCCCGTCTTTTTCTCGAATACTGAGTGCTCATAATCGTTGGTCATCAGCACCTTGGCCCCGAGCGCCGCTGCGGTCAGCGCTGCCCCGTCCATCGCAGTCACCTGAAACGACGGGTCGAAAATAAACGGTAAGCCGATTTCCCGCGCTTCACGGCTGTGGCGGACCATGGCCTGCGGGTCATCCGGCGCGACAATGGCAAAAGCCGGGTGGACGCCGCATAGTTCTTTCAAGCTGAGCTCTTTGGCATGAGCCATGGCGCCGATGAAAAAGCCGGTGATCTGGTTGTTGGCCTGGTCCGTGGTGATGAAGCAGGAAGCGGTGAGCTCCTCACAAAGGCGGATCGCGTCAACGTCGACTCCCAGCTGTTGCAAGCTGGCGAGGTAGTCGGCGAAATCGCGGCCGGCGGTGGCGATGATCCGCGCAGGCTTGCCCAACAACGCCAGGTTGTAAGCGATGTTACCGGCGCAACCTCCGCGCTGCTTGCGCATCTCGCTGACCAGAAACGAGATGTTGATCATGTGCAGCTTGTCGGGCAAGATGTGGTCTTTGAAATGACCGGGAAAGGTCATGATCTGATCGTAGGCCAGAGAACCGGTGACGATCACCTGGCCACCTTGGCGGACCGGGATCAGCGGGCTGGACAAGCGAGGCTCCTCGGCAGTCGAATCGGAAGTGGTGACGAAAAGCGGTGACGAAGACGTGGACGGTTTCGGATTCTCTCTTGCGGCCGTCCTGCAGCAACCGCGGCGGCAGCGACGAACGGCGGGAGATTGTGCCAGATCTGTGCGCAAATAGCAAAGCAGTAGCCGCTAGGCCGCTAGGCCGCTAGGACCCGTCAGGGGGATCCGCGAGCCACCGCGGCGCCGTTCACGGGGTTGGTTGCCTACTTTGTAGCAGAGAAGCGCTGGTTGTAGGGTGGCTCGCCCTGCGCCGGGAGGATCGCGATGAATTCGTGTTGGGTGGCGAAGTGGCAGCGGTTGCAACCATCGATCAGAGCTTCGTAAGCGAGTCGGTTCTTGTTCCAATCGCTGCCTTCGAGCAGCTCCTCGAGATCAAAGAGCAGGGGTCCCATGATCGTTTTGGCAGTTTTGCCGATCGGCTGGCCATCATGGACTTCGATCTGCTCAACTCTGGCCAAGGTTTCTTCGACTTCTTCGAAGTAGAAATCGGCGAGCGCCTGGTTGCGCTCGGCGATCGCATAACCCAGCTTGGCGCTGTGCCGCTGCAGCTCGCCCATGAACACCGAAAGCTCAGGTCCAGGCTCGGCACGGCGAGCGGCGGTGGTTGCAGCAGGAGCCTTGGCGCTGACGTCGCAGCCCACGAGCAGGAGCGCCAGCGCCAAGCCGGTACAGAAGCGGGTGAGTGGGGTAGAAATCAGATCCAAGATCAAAATCCTAGCGAGATTCCCGCGATTGCGGTCCGCGGCAGGCCCGGACGCAGTCCATAGGGACGGGTGGCTGCCACATAGGTCTCATCGAAAAGGTTGCTCACTTGGGCGAACAGCCGGTAGCGTGAGAACAGCTGGTATTCCCCAGCCAGGTCGAAGGTCAGGTGGTCGTCAATGCGTTCGACCGTGGGAATCGGTCCTTGCCCCGCTTTGGTCCGCATGGCCGTGACGTAGCTCGCACTGAGAAATGCGCTCCACGCCTTGGCGCTCACTCCCAGTTCGGCAAAGGCCTGGTGGACGGGAATATAAGGGAGATGGTCGCCGCGCAAGACTTGCGGGCTCCAGTCCTCAAAGCTGGTGGTGAAGCTGCTTTTGAACTCGCCGGTCGTGTAGGTGTAAGTCGCGCGGAAGGGAAAGCGTAACCGTCCCCCTGACCGCGCAAAGTCGGTGGTGAGGCTGGCCTCCAGACCTTGGACCTGCACCTTGCCACCGTTGAACCGGTCTCCGGTGCCGGCTCCACCGCTGCTTTGGGTATCGGCCCCGAGGAGGTTGGCGTAGTCATTGAAAAAGCCGACCAGTTCGAGGCGCAAGCCCCCCACGGAATAACGAGTTCCCAGCTCGTAGTTGGTGCTTTCCTCTTCATCGACGGTTTCTTCGGTGCCCGGACTGGGTGGAGCAAATCCGCGGTGGACCCCGATGAAGAGATTCCAATTCGGTTTCAGGGCATAGTCGACGCCCAAGCCGGGGATCAACACCGTGATCTGGTTTTCACGAACTTGCAACTGCAAACCGGTGCGCTCGGGATCGTTCCGGCCATAGTCAAGGCGTTCGGTGTCGATCGCCTCGAAGCGGAAACCCGGTGAGAGCGTCCATTTTCCGATGGCGATCTGATCTTGCGCGAAGAAAGCGAGGGCAGACGCTCGGCCAATGCGGTTGGCATCGCTGCCCGGACGTCCTGCCGTGGTCAGGATCAGGGTGCCACTGCGCAGCGCATAGCGATCGTCCTCTTGGAAACGATCTTCCTCATCGCGGTGGAAGCGCACCCCGAATTCGAACTCGTGGCGAGCATGGCCATGTTCCAGCTGCCAGCCGAGGATCGACTGCAAGCCCTGGCCATAGTAATCGCGGCGGTTGTTGCGCAGGACAAAGGCATTGGCTGGACTGTCGCGCTCGCCGCGCAGCAAGGCGAGTTCGTTGGCGTAGCGGTCGGGTTCGCTCAAGATACGGCCGTTGCTGGTGCCCAAAGTCGTCTCGTTTTTGTACCAGTTGCGGGAAAAATCGTTGCGATAAAGCGTGGTCGTCAAGTCGAGGTTCTTGCGCGGCTGGATGAAGTGGCGCAATTGCAACTGTTCGTGCTCGGTGTCGAGGTGATCGAGCTGCGACGCGGCGTAACGCCGCAAGGGAGTGCGCGCGAAATCGTCGCGGGTCAAGCCGAGATAGGTCTCATCCGAGTCCTGGTCTGTGCGCCCCAATTTCAGTTCGAGCGCCTGGTAGATGGACGCTTGGTCGGTATTCACGCGCAACTTGACCAGATAATCGCTCAGGTCAAAACCCGTGCTGTCCGAACCGTCCGGACGCTTGGTGTCGAGCTCTTTGAAACCTTCTGACCGCTGCTGGAAGGTCTCGACGAGAAACCCAAAGTTGGTCAGAGAAGCTCCCACGTTGGCGTGTAGCTTGTTGGTCTCGTGATCGCCGAACGAGAGCTGGACTTTGCCGCCGAAATCTTGGGGAATCGAGGTCGAAATCAGGTTGATCGCGCCCCCGTTACTGAACGGCCCTTGTTTGATCGCAGCAGACCCCTTGCGCACTTCGAGCGCTTCCATGCGGCCAGCTGTCGGCAGGTAATAGGCTGCTGGCGCAGCATAAGGCGCCGGCGCGACGAGCACGCCGTCCTCCATCAGGGTGATTTTCTGGCTGCGTTCGACGCCGGTCCCGCGGATCCCGATGTTGGGCCGGAGACCAAAACCTTCCTCGTCTTGCAAGTTGATCCCGGGCACCTGGCGCAGGATGCGGTGGATGTCGCTGTAGTGGTACTTCTCGAGCTCGACTTGCGAAATCAGATGGGCGGAGCCGGGGATCCGGCTCGCATTTTCCGGGTTGCCGACCACCATCACCCGGTCATAGACCACTTCTTGAGCGGCAGCAGCAGCCTCGCTGGCTGGGGACGGCTGCGCTGGATCCTCTGCCCCGGGGGGATCACTGGCCTTGACGGTGTCGTCAGTTGGTGTCTCCGCGGCCTGCGGGTGATTCAGGCGCTCATTGCCCATCGTCTGATCGCCGGTATTCTCATTGCCGGCAAGCGCCGACCAGGGAATCAGCAGGGTCAGCGCAACCAGGATCACTACTTGCCTACAAACGACTTGCCTACCAAGGTCCACGACCACTCCTTTGCCTGATTATTGAGATATCGTCTCAATAATGATGGGCGCCCAATCTCCCTGCAAATCCCTGACTTTCTCACTCAGAGCATTCACTCCGAGCAAGCACTCATGCTCAGATGTGGAGAGATCGTCGGTATCGATTATTGAGACATCTATTGAGTCAGCTATTGGGTCATCTATTGGGTTATCTATTGAGTCCTCGGTTATTGAGACGATGTCTCAATAACCGATACCATTCTGGACTACTCCAGTTCGGTTTGTCAACACCTGAATTGCCGCATTGCCTCAGCGTCTGGGCGCAGCTCTGGGCTTGAGCTGGCGTAGCAGGTTCAGCACTGGCAGCAGCAGCCCTAGCCGCGACAGCCAGGCGATCACGTACCGTTCGGGCCCCAGCCCCAGGCGAACCCGTCGTCCCTGACGCTCCACCCGGCAAATGACGCCGAGAACTTGTTCGCGGCGGACCTCGGGATCTGCTTGCCGCGCACTGTCTCCACGGGTTTGCACCCGGGTCTTGCTCTTTCTGATCACCCGATGCGCGAGCCAGCCTGGCCCGTCCACGGTCACGACGATGTCCCCCCAGCCAACCTCCCCTCCGCCGAACCGCGACCCAGCAGCAGGGTGGTGCGGCGCCAGGGTCAGGAGGTCTTCCGGGCGGAGGCAAGGAGACATGGAGTAGCCGCTAACCTTGAGGGTGAGGTGCGCGCCGCTGGCGAGCCAGCGATCGAGCTCGGGAGCAGTGGTCGCGCGGTGTGAGTCGCTGGTCTGCGGAGGCAGGGGAGGTTGAGCTTGCATTCCACTAGCGATGGTAACACTGCTCCTCCTTCCTTCACGGTCATCCTCCCTCCTCGCTCTCCACGGGCCTGGGCTGAGTGGAACGAGCAGAATGGCTCGCCGATTTTCTGCCACGACTGGTCACCCAGCGGCGGGATCTCGCCCCGCAGTTTCCCCGTGACGTCAACTTTGGGCTGCTCTCCGCGTACAATTATCGCAACCGCTCTGAGCACGGAGTCCTGGGTGAGTCTGTCAGCCAGCTCGGTTCAGAGCGTCGAGCCACCGATTGCCGAACTGCGAAGGAGTCGTCCAATGTCCAAGAACACCAACTGCCAGACCCTGAGACCCCCACGTGCTGTCACCTCACTGAACTGGCTGTGGTCCTGCCGCACCGCGGTTCATTGGCTGGTTTTGGGCGTTCTTGCAGGCATGGTCGGTGCGGAATCAGCGACCACGACTGCCGCTGCGCCGGAGCAGAATTCAGCTTTGAGTGCCTCGGCGGTTGCTGGCAGTGTCCTCCTTGCGATGGATCCCAGCGCTGACCCATGTCAAGACTTTTACCGTTATGCCTGTGGCGGTTGGCTTGATGCCGAGCGCATCCCCGAGGACCAAACCCGCTGGGCTCGCAGCTTCACGGTGGTCCGCGAACGCAATCGCCAGCTGATCCGCGAATTGCTCGAAGGCGCGGCCCAAGACCCGGGTGAAAGTGTCAACCGGCAGCGGGTCGGCACTTTCTACCGCGCTTGTCTCGACGAAGCCGCGGTCGAGCAGACCGGCCTCGGCCCGCTCGCCCCCTGGCTGGCTGAGATTGCGGCCGTCAGCGACTTGCCCGCCCTGCTCAGTTTGACCGGCAAATTGCATCGTATCGGCAGCGAAGTTCTGTTCAGCTTTTCCGTTTTTCCAGATTTCAAGGACCCTGAGCGCAACATCGCCAATCTGGCGCAAGGCGGCCTCGGCTTGCCCGACCGCGACGACTATGCGAGCGCGACGCCGGCGCAGCAACAGTTGCGCATGGACTACGAACAGCATGTCGCGCGCATGCTGGGTTGGTTCGGCACCAGCCCAGAGCAGGCCCAGCTCGAAGCGAGCCAGATCCTCGCGTTTGAAACTCAGCTAGCGCAGGCTTCACGCAGCCAGGTCGAAATGCGCGACTTTGAGCGGCTTTACCACAAGCGCGATCGCGTCGGACTGGAACAGCTGACGCCACAACTGCCCTGGGAGGCGTACTTCCGCGCGATCGGCTACCCGAAAATCGTCGACATCAACCTCTTGACCCCCGAGTTTTTCACCGCGCTCGAAAAGACGCTGCTCGCGAACGATCTCGCGGCGGTGCGCGCCTACTTGCGCTGGCACTTGATCCGGGCAACGGCTGAACTCTTGCCGCAAGCGGTGGTCGACGCCGATTTTGCTTTTTATGGGACGAGGCTTTCGGGTCAGAAGGTCCTCGAGCCGCGCTGGAAGCGTTGTGTCCAAACCACTGAGAGCTTGCTCGCAGAAGCCGTGGGCGAGCTCTACGTCGAACGCGCTTTTGCCGGTCCGAGCAAGGACGTCGCCCTGACCATGGTGCATGACGTCGAAACTGCGTTTGCCGCCAACTTGCCAGGGATCTCTTGGATGGACGATGCGACCCGCGAGCGCGCGCGGGAAAAGTTGCATGGGGTCGGCAACCGGATCGGCTATCCCGACAAATGGCGCGATTTTTCCCAGCTCGAACTGCAACCCGGCAAGTATTTTCACAACACGCTGGCCGCTCGCGGGTTCGACTTCGATGACCGCGCGGGCAAAGTGGGGCAGCCGGTCGATCGCGGGGAGTGGAGCATGCCACCGCAGGAAGTCAATGCCTACTACAATCCTTCGGCCAACGACATGACCTTTCCTGCTGGCATTTTGCAGCCGCCTTTTTTTCATCGCGATTTTCCTGCGGCCATGAACTACGGTGGCATCGGTTCAGCAGTCGGGCATGAACTCACCCACGGCTTCGATGACCAGGGCCGCAAGTTCGACCCGCATGGCCGGTTGCAGGAGTGGTGGGACCCAGCGGTGAGTCAGCGTTTTGAGGAACGGGCTCGCTGCGTCCAGGAGCAGTACGACGCCTATGAGATCGAACCTGGGCTCAAACTCAACGGCCAGCTCACGTTGGGCGAGAACATTGCCGATATCGGCGGGGTCAAGACCGCGATCCAGGCGTTCAAGCTGTGGGAAAAGCGCCAAGCCGAGCCGTCGCCGAGTGCGATCCCTGGCTTGACCAACGAACAGCTGTTCTTCGTCGCTTATGGCCAGGTGTGGTGCGCGCTGATCCGGCCCGAAACCGCGCGGCTGCGGGCCAAGACCGATCCCCACTCACCGTCCCGCTTTCGAGTCAATGGCACCGTCGCCAACGTCGCTGAATTCGCTGCTGCTTTTGGCTGCGCCGCAGGAACCCCGATGCGCCCCCACAACATCTGCGAAGTGTGGTGAGGCTGATGCTCACTTCTCTTCGGTTTCGAACTGGGCGCCGGGGAGATCGTCGGCGGTCCAGCGCAGGTTCCCGGCGACGACCAGACGTTCGAGGACTTCCAGCGCTGTTGGACCCGAAGGCCGCGCGTGGTCGTCGGTCGCCAACAGATCCATGATCAGTCGGAGGAACTCGGGCGGGGCATCCGGGACCAGTTCACCGAGCGGCTGGATGTTGCCGCGCAAGGTGTTGAGGATGGTTTCGCGCAAGTTGGCACCGGCTAGAGGATGACGGCCCGACAACGCCTGGTAAAGGGTGGCACCAAAACCGAAGAGGTCCCCGGCTTTGGTGTAGGGCTCGTCCGCCAGCGCTTCGGGCGGCACATAACCTGGCGTGCCATAGAGTTGGGTGGAATCCGTCTTGGCCCCAGACATCACGTAGGCCAGACCAAAATCCGTGACCTTGACGCTGCCATCACGGCCGAGGAGCACATTGCTCGGCTTGACGTCGCGGTGAATCACCCCGTGGGCATGCGCCGCGATCAGCCCGCTGATGATCTCCACCGCGATCGGGATCAAGTGACCGGCGATAATCCGCTCGCGCACTTTGAGGTAGTGAGCCATGCTCACGCCGTCGATGAGTTCCATCGCGACAAAGGCCGAGCCTTCAGCGTCCCCCATGTCGTAAATCGCCACGATGTTAGGGTGGCTGAATTTGGCGATCAGCACGGCTTCGTGACGGAGCAAGGTGAGTAATTCCTGGCGCTGGGTTCCCAGCGAAGACTCGCTCAGCGGTACGCACTTGAGCGCTACCTTGCGTTCGAGCCGGGGGTCCCAACCGCAGTAGACCGTGCCCATCGACCCTTCGCCGATCTTGCCGAGGACCTCATAGCGTCCGAAGTGACGTTTGCTGCTGTTGGGGACGCCGAGAGCGAACTCACCCACAAGCCGCGGAGTGCCAGGGCCTTGTCGTTGCCGCCAGGCGATCAGCCGTTCGATGCGCAGCACGAGTTCGTCGGGCTCGAAGGGTTTGACCAGGTAGTCGTCGGCACCCTGGCTCAAACCGCGAACGCGATCAGCTCCTGCTCCCAGCCCAGAGAGCATCAGCACGGGAATGTTCGCGGTCGTCGGATCCTGGCGCAGCTGTTCGAGCAACTCCAAACCCGACACCTCTGGCATCACCACGTCGAGCACGATCGCGTCGATCCCGCCCTGCGGGGCCAAGTCGAGCACGTCGCGCGCCACGCTGGTCATGATCACTTCATGCCCGGCCCGCTCTAGGATTAGCCCTACAAGCCGCAAAACTTGGGGATCATCGTCGCTGACTAGGACCTTAGCCAAGTGTACTCGCCGCCTCGCATCGGTTTATGACGAAGATCACTGTGCCGGCCAGCGATGCTTCTCGAATGCTCCCCGAACCCATAAACTTGATCCAGCTTGTCATGCTATCCCAGATCCTTCAGACCTTCGGCACCTAGATTCATTATTTCATCTGGTTCTTTCGGCAGCCCACGTGAGCGCTGTCAACTTGAGCCGCCAAGGTCAGCGTGATATCTTGCCGACCAGAAAGCCGGAGGCGGACTCCGCCCGTCGCGAGGAGACTATCTCGATGTCCCATGCCCCATCCCTGGAACGTACTCCGCTCTACGAGTGCCACCGCCGCGCGGGTGCTCGTCTGGTCGATTTCGCCGGCTGGGAAATGCCTGAACGCTACGCCGGAGTGATTGCCGAGCACCACGCGGTCCGACAGGCTGCTGGGCTCTTTGACGTCTCGCACATGGGCGAGATCCGCGTCCGCGGACGCGGTGCCCTGGCTCTCCTCCAAGCCTTGACCCCCAATGACGTGACCAAATTACGACCTGGGCGTGCTCATTACAGCGGGCTCTTGACGCCTGCAGGAACTTATGTCGACGACCTCTTGGTCTACCAGTTGGCGGACGAAGACTACTTGCTGGTGGTCAATGCCGCCAACGCCGCGAGCGATTTTGCCTGGATCAGCGAGCACACCCCCCAAGATGCCGACTGCAGCGTTGACGACGTTTCCTCCAGTTATGCATTGCTCGCCTTGCAAGGCCCGCGCGCCTTGGCGATCCTCAGCAGCCTCACCGCCGAAGACTTGGCCGCGATTCGCTACTACCACTTCAAGACCGGGCAAGTCAGTGGGGCAACTGGCCTGATCTCGCGTACCGGTTACACCGGCGAAGACGGTTTCGAACTCTACCTGGATCCCGCAGATGCCCCGCGGATCTGGGATGAGTTGCTCCGCGTCGGTGCGGGTTTGGGGTTGGTGCCTGCGGGCTTGGGCGCACGGGACACGCTGCGGCTCGAAGCAGGTATGGCCCTTTATGGTCATGAAATCAACCGCGATACCACGCCTTATGAAGCGGGCCTCGGCTGGGTGGTCAAGCTCGACAAGGGCCCCTTCATCGGCCGTGAGGCCCTGGCCGCGCAGCTCCAGCAGGGACCGCAAAAGCAGCTGATCGGCTTCGAGATCTGCGACCGCGGAATCGCTCGGCAAGGCCACGCGGTTTTGTCCCAAGGCGAGACTGTGGGGCAAGTGGTGAGCGGCACTTTTAGCCCCACGTTTGAAAAAGCCCTGGGGATGGCTTTTGTCCCCAAGGCTCTCGCCACCGTAGGAACCGAGCTCGAAGTGGTCGTGCGCGAGCGCGCGCTCAAGGCGGTGGTGGTCAGCTTGCCATTTTATCGACGCGGCTGATCGACGCAGCTGATCGACGCAGACTTGCAGGGATTTGATCTTGGAACTTGCTGGATGAGGTGAAACATGTATCCGAGCGATCGGCTCTATACCACAGAGCACGAGTGGGTGAAGACAGAAGGTGACATCTGCGTGATCGGCATTACCAAGTTCGCGCAGCAAGAACTGGGAGATGTCGTACATGTCGACCTGCCGATGCCAGGTAGCACCTGCACGGCCGGGGACCCGATCGGCACGATCGAGTCGGTCAAGGCCGTGGCCGAGCTTTACGCCCCGGTCGCGGGAGAAGTCGTAGCCATCAACGAAGACGTCATGGGCAACCCTGATTTGCTCAATGGCGATCCGCATGGCGCCGGCTGGCTGGTCAAAGTGAGCAGCGGCGCCGCGCTCGACGGCTTGATGAACGCAGAACGATACGAGGCTTACCTCCAAAGCGGCGACGCTTAGGCAGCCCCTACCCAGAACCCAGATGGCAAACATCAGGTTTGAGGTCATGCTCGCCGGGGCCTGCTCTTTGGGCTGGCTCGCGTCGATCCTGGCCTTCTGGGGGGTGCTGCCACTGGCCGGAGCGCTGCCCCTCGACCTTTACCGTTTTTTCAGCCTGGCTGCGATTCTCGGTTGGTTGGCGGGCAATGTTTACCGCTTCCGCCAGCGGGGGGCCCTCGAGTCGCCTGTCCGTCGACGTGCGGTCTGGCTTTACTTGATCGGACCGCCGAGCTTCTTGTACTTGTTGCGCGCCATGGCCCCGCTCCTCGAGCAACAGGCCGCGCCGCTCGTCCCCATCTATGGATTTGGCGTTTACGGCCTTTTTTTCCTGATCCCCTTGACCTTGCGGGGAACCTTGAAATACTAATCTCCGGGCCGATAGCTGGCCCGGTCATCAGTAGGAGATTTTGCGATGAGCATGAAGACTAAACCCGAAATTCAGACCCACCAGTTTCAAGCGGAGACGCGGAAGCTGCTCGATCTGATGATCAATTCTCTTTACACCAAGAAAGAGATTTTTCTTCGTGAGCTGGTCTCCAACGCGTCTGATGCGCTGGATCGCTTGCGGTTCGAGGCGCTCACTCGCCCCGAGCTTTTGACCGTGGACGACCGCCTCGAGATCCGACTCGACTCCGACCGCGAAGCCCGCACTTTCACCATTTCCGACAACGGCATTGGCATGAACCGGGAAGAGGTGATCCAGAACATCGGCACGATTGCCAGATCGGGCAGCCGCGAGTTGATGGAGAAACTCAAAGCCAGCCCAGAAGGCAACGAAGTGACCGAGCTGATCGGCCAGTTCGGGGTCGGCTTTTACTCTGCGTTCATGGTCGCCGAACGCGTCACTTTGGTCACCCGGCGGGCGGGTGAGGATACCGCCACCCGTTGGCAGTCGCGCGGGGATGGACAGTACAGCCTGGAGCCAGCGGAGCGGAGCAGCCGGGGCACCACCATCACCTTGCACTTGAAGGCGGTCGATCACGAGGCAGGGATCGAAGACTTCACCGACAAGTGGATCTTGCAACGGATCGTCAAGCGCTATTCCGATTTCGTCGCTTACCCGATCATCTACAAAGATCAGCGCGAAGAGGTCGAAAAAGACGAGGACGGCAAACCGAAAAAAGACGGTCAGAAAACGATCGTGGTCGAAGATCGGGTGTTCAACTCGATGAAACCGATCTGGACGCGTCCTGAAGCAGACGTCACCAAGGAAGAGTACAAGGAGTTCTACAAGCACATTTCCCGCGCCTGGAACGAACCCATGAAAGTCTTGCGCTTCAAAGCGGAAGGACGGGTCGAGTACCAGGCCTTGGTGTTCATTCCCAGCGAAGCGCCACCCGATTTTTATGGCCCCAACGTCGAATACGGGTTACGACTTTATGTGCGGCGGGTTTTGATCCTGGACCGTTATGAAGACCTGGTGCCGCGCTACATGCGTTTTCTTAAAGGTGTGGTCGATTCTTCGGATCTACCGCTCAACATTTCGCGTCAGCGGTTGCAAGAAGATCGACACATCGTGCAGATCCGCAAGTGGCTGACCCGCAAGGTGCTCGAAACTTTGACCGAGATGAAAGCCACCGAGGAGGAAGAGTACTTCAAGTTTTGGCAAAATTTTGGCAAGTCGATCAAAGAAGGCGCGAGTTCCGATTTTGACAACCGGGACAAATTGCTGCCACTCCTCCTTTTCCCGTCGTCGCATGACCCGGAAAAGCTCACTTCGTTTGCCGAGTACGTTGCGCGGATGAAACCCGGGCAGGAAGTCATTTACTACCAGACCGGTGAATCGCGGGCGATGGCCGAGAACTCGCCGCACATCGAAGCGCTCAAGGAAAAAGGCTACGAAGTCATTTACTTGATCGACCGAGTGGACGAGTTGCTGTTGCAGACGATGCAAGAGTACGATGATAAGAAGCTCAAGTCGGTGGGCAAGGGCAACGTGGACGTGGGCAGCAAGGAAGAGAAGGCAGAAGCTGAGAAAAAGCGCAAGGAGCAAGAAGAGGCGCACAAGGATCTGCTCGAATCCCTGCAGCAAAAACTCGACGAGAATATCAAGCAAGTGCGGTTTTCGAGCCGTCTCACCACTTCGCCAGCCTGTTTGGTGGGAGCCGAGCACGACTACAGCCCGCAGCTGGAGAAATACTTACTCAAAGGCAAGGGCGGCGGGCCCAAACAGCGGCGGATTCTCGAACTCAACCCGGCGCATGAAATCGTCAGCAAGCTCGAAGAGCGCTTCCGCGAAAACAAGGAAGATCCGATGATCGAGGAGTATGCGCAAGCGCTCTTCGGTTATGCCTTGCTGGCAGAGGGATCTGAACTCGTCGAGCCAGTGAAGTTCAACCGGGTGATCGCGGACTTGATGGTCCGGACGTTGTAGGAGATGGACATAGGATGGACGTGAGCAGCGCGCCGCAGATCGCAGCAGAAGCCCCTGAATCCGCGAGGCATTTGCTGTTGCTTTCAGGCGACAGCGAAGCCGCCCTGGCAGCAGCGGGTCAGCGCCTGTGCCAGGATCTGGCCGCAAACCCCCACCTGGATCTCGCGGGTTTGGCCGCGGACCTTGCGCGGGTGCCTGCGGCAGAGCAGCGCGCCATGCTGATTTGCGGGAGCGCGGCCGAAGCGCACGAGATCCTCACCAGCGGGGATCCCAAGCGGCTGCTGACCGGACGCGTGGATCGTCCGCGTTCGGTGGCGTTCTTGTTTTCGGGGCAGGGTGCCCAGTACCCTGGTATGGGACAGGCGCTTTACCGCACTTATTCCACTTTCCAGGCCGAGGTCGATGCTTGTGCCGAGTTGCTCCTGCCCGTCCTCGGTTTGGATTTGCGGCGTTTGTTGTTCCCCGACCATCCCGGGGATCCAGCCTTGGCCGAAGAGCTCAACCAGACCTGCAACACCCAGCCGGCTTTGTTCGTGATCGAAGTTGCCATGGCGCGACAGTGGCAAGCCTGGGGGGTAAAGCCCGAGGTGATGATCGGGCACAGCATCGGCGAATATGCCGCGGCGACGCTCGCCGGGGTGATGACCCGGGAAGCTGCTCTGGGGCTGGTGGCAGCGCGCGGACGGCTGATGCAGAGCTTACCCCCGGGAGCCATGCTGTCGGTGCCCATGGCTGAAGCCGAGCTCTTGCCCTTGCTCGGCGATCAGCTGTCGATCGCCGCGACCAACGGACCGCAACGCCTGGTGGTGTCAGGTCCGGAAGAAGCCGTGGAAGCGCTCAAAGCGCAGCTCGCAGAAAAGCGCAAGCCATGCCAGCGCTTGCACACTTCGCATGCGTTCCACTCCGTGATGATGGAGCCCATCTTGCAGCCGTTCATCGCGGAGGTGCGCAAAGTGGCGCTCCACCCGCCGCAAATCCCCTACGTTGCAAACACTACCGGCAATTGGATCACCGCGGCCGAAGCCACGGACCCAGCGTACTACGCCCGCCATTTGCGCCAAGCGGTGCGCTTCTCCGAAGGTGTGAGCACCCTCTTGGCGGATCCTCAGCGAATTTTGCTCGAAGTGGGGCCGGGCAAGACCCTGATCAGCTTGGCCCAACGTCATCCCGACCGTTCGCCCAACCATCTGCTCTTGGGTTCGATGCGCCATCCCAAAGATCAAGACGTCGACGACCGCTTGCTGGTCCTCCAGGCGCTCGGTCAGCTGTGGCTTGCGGGCGTCGCCATGGACTGGCCTGCTTTTGCTGGCCGCTTTTTCGGCACGTAGAGCTCGGTCACGGTGCCCGCGAAGGTGTCTGCCGAGAGGGCGATGGTTTCTGACAGGGTGGGATGGGGATGGATGGTGAGGCCGATGTCTTCGGCGTCGCAACCCATTTCAATTGCCAGCGCCACCTCGGCGATCAAGTCGCCCGCGTGGGGTCCGACGATCCCCGCACCGATCAGCCGGCCGGTGGCTTCGTCAAAAATCAGTTTGGTCTTGCCTTCGCTCCGGCCCAGCCCCAAGGAGCGGCCGCTCGCGGACCACGGGAAAACGCTCTTGCCGTAGCCCAGACCTTGCTGGCGCGCGACGGTTTCGGTCATCCCGACCCAAGCGATTTCCGGGTCGGTGTAGGCCACGGCAGGGATCACCCGCGCGTCCATGGCGCTCTTGTGGCCGGCGATGACTTCGGCCGCGACTTTGCCCTCGTGGCTGGCTTTGTGCGCCAGCATAGGTTGGCCCACGATGTCGCCGATCGCGAAGATGTGCCGGACGTTGGTGCGCTGTTCGCGATCGACCGGAATGAAACCCGCAGGGTCGACGTGGATTCCGGCGTTTTCTGCCCCGATCAACCGACCGTTGGGGCGCCGGCCCACCGCGACCAAGACCCGGTCGAAAAGTTCGCTTGCCGGCGCGTTCGGCCCTTCGAAATGGGCGCGCAACCCGGCGGCTTCTGCTTCGATGCGCAGAACTTTGGTGCCCAGAAAAATGTTGGCGTAACGTTGGCGGATCCATTTCTCGAGCGGCTGCACCAGGTCGCGGTCGCAGCCTGGGACCAGCCCGTCGAGCAGCTCGACCACCGTGATCTGACTGCCCAGGGCATGGTAAACCCCGGCCATTTCCAGGCCGATGATGCCGCCGCCGATGATCAGCAAGCGGGCGGGCACGTCTTGCAGTTCGAGCGCCCGGGTTGAATCCATGAGCCGGGGGTCGTCGGTCGGGAAGCCGGGGATCCGGGTCGGCTGGCTGCCAGCGGCAATCACCGCGTGGTCAAAACGGAGCCGCCGTTCGCCGTCGGGAGTGGTCACTGCGAGTTCGTGCGGCGCAACAAAAGCACCGTTGCCGGTGATCACCCGCATCTGGCGTTGTTTGGCCATGGTTGCAAGCCCACCGATCAGCCGCTCGACCACACTGGACTTGAAGGCCCGCAGCTTGGCGAGGTCAAAGCGCGGCGCCCCAAACTCAACCCCGTGGTCGCGGAACGCGCGTGCAGCTTCGACCACTTCTGCCATGTGCAACAGAGCCTTGGAGGGGATGCAGCCGACGTTGAGGCAGACTCCCCCGAGCACGGGGTAGCGCTCGACCAAGGTCACTTGCTTGCCGAGGTCAGCCGCACGGGAGGCCGCGGCATAACCGCCTGGCCCAGAGCCGAGGACCACCACTTCGGTTGCGTCGTCGATTGCTTGCATTACTTGTCCTTTGCTAGATGGCTATTCCAGCACCCAACGTTTGAGGTCCGCAGATGTGCCCTGGAACCAGTCCTGGTCCACGCTGCCGCTGACCCCGGCCAGGGTTCCCGACTGGGTGTACTGCCAGAACGTCCAGCCCGGCCAACCGATCGGCAGTGTGGGCGCGGTCACCCCATACTCGGCCACCCACAGAGGGTAGCTGCTGAAAGCTCCTGGGTCAGCGCCCAGGCTGTTCCAAAAATCTGGCGCAGTGTAGAGGATTGGGCGCGCACCGACCGCTTGTTCGACCACTTCGAGCCAGGTCTTGAGCCCGGCGAGGATGGTTGCGGCCGCCACCCCCCGGGTCACTTCGAGGTCGATCACGGGAGCCAAGTCGCCCGCCGCCAAGTTGACCGTGTCGAGGAAAAAGTTGGCTTGCGCAGTGGCATCGTCTGCGGGTTCGTAAAAGTGGTAGGCGCCGCGCAACAATCCCGCGACTTCGAGGCCGTTCCAGTTGGTCTTGAATTGTGGGTCGACCACGGTCAAGCCCTCGGTGGCCTTGACAAAAGCAAAAACCGTCCCAGCTTGGCGGACCGCTTGCCAGTCGATTGAGCCCTGGAAATGACTGGCATCCATTCCAGGCAAAAAAGGAGCTGTTGAGTTCATAGAATTCCTTGGAGCCTTGGGCTAGCCCGGGCTCAAAGCAGCAGCCGCCGCAAATCTTCCAGCAAGCCGCGCAAGTGGACGATGAAGCGCGCGCCGAGGGCGCCGTCGACCACGCGGTGGTCATAAGACAGCGACAGCGGCAAGAGCAAGCGCGGAACCCACGTGCCGTTGCTCCAAACCGGTGCGGTCTTGGCCCGCGAGACGCCGAGGATCGCGACTTCGGGTGCGTTGACAATCGGAGTGAACGCGGTCCCGCCGATGCCACCCAGGCTCGAAATGGTGAAGCAGCTGCCCTGGAAATCCTGGGGGGTGAGCTTGCCTTCCCGAGCCCGCGCGCTGGTGGCCGCGAGTTCTTGTGCGAGTTCGTAAACGCCTTTGCGGTCGACGTCGCGCAGCACGGGCACCACCAGTCCGTTGGGGGTGTCGACCGCCACGCCGAGGTGGAAGTAGTGTTTGAGGATGAGGTTTTCCCCGCTCGCGTCGAGCGCGGCATTGAGTTCGGGATAGGCCTTGAGCGCACCCACTGTGGCCTTGAGCAGGAAGGCGAGGAGCGTCAACTTGGCCCCGCGGGCTTTGGCTTCTTCCGCGTGCTCTTGGCGGAAAGCTTCGAGTTCGGTGATGTCAGCTTCTTCGTGTTGGGTCACGTGGGGTACGTGGAGCCAGCTGCGGTGGAGGTTGTGCGCTGCCACTCGGCGGATGCGGTTTAGGGGTTTGACCTCGATCGGACCGAACTTGGCAAAGTCGATCTCGGGCATCTGCGGCCAGGCAAAGCCGCTGACCCCGCTACCCCCGGCCACGCCTCCAGCCAGCCGCTGCTGCACGTGGGTCTGGACGTCTTCCTTGAGGATCCGCCCCTTGCGCCCACTGCCGCGCACTTGCGTCAGGTCCACCCCGAGCTCGCGCGCGAAACGACGCACTGCGGGTCCGGCATGGGCCGAACCCTCGGCGGAAGGCACCGTGGGACCGGGCTCCGGCCGCGCCGGAGGCGCTGACGCAGGAGCTGCAGGTTCGGTGGGCGGAGCGGTGGAAGCTGGGCTCGCGGTCGACGCTGTTGCGGTCGGTGCTGTCGCGGTCGGTGCTGTCGCGGCCGGCGCTGTTGCGGTTGGTGCTGTTGCGGTCGGCGCGGCCATGACTTCGAGGACGAGCAGGAGGGTGTCGGCCGCCACCGGATCGCCAGGCTTGACCTTGACTTCGCGGACCGTGCCCGCGGCCGGGGCTGGCACTTCGAATGAGGCTTTGTCGCTTTCGAGGCCGACCAACCCCTGGTCGAGCGCGACCGTGGCCCCGGCCTGCACCAACACTTCGAGGACGTTGGCCTGGTCGACTTCGGCGGGCACCCGGACTTCGAGTAGTTGTCCCATGGTCGTCCTCCTAGACTTTCGCGGGTTCGGGCTTGTCCGGTTGGATGCCGAAGCGCTCGATCGCTTGGTGGACCTTGGCCGGCTCGAGCTGGCCGTCGTCCGCGAGCGCCTTGAGCGCGGCCACCACGATCATGTGGCGGTCGACCTCGAAAAAGCGGCGGAGCGCTTCGCGGGTGTCGCTGCGCCCAAAGCCGTCCGTGCCCAGGACGTAATAACGCCGCGGCACATAGGCGCGGATTTGGTCGGCAAACGCCTTGATGTAGTCTGACGCCGCGACCACCGGCCCAGGATGATCGGCAAGGCATTGCGCGACGTAACTCTGCTGCGGCTTCTCGGTCGGGTGCAGCAAGTTGTGGCGGTCGACGGACAACCCGTCCCGGCGCAATTCGGTGAAGCTGGTGACGCTCCACACATCTGCAGCCACCCCAAAATCCGCGGTCAGGATCTCGCCGGCAGCGAGCGCTTCGCGCAAGATCGCACCGCTCCCCAGCAGCTGGACCCGCTTCTTTTTGCGTTCGCCTGCGCGGAACAAGTACATCCCCTTGCGGATCCCTGCTTCACAGCCAGACGGCAGCGCCGGCTGGACGTAGTTCTCGTTTAAGGTCGTGATGTAGTAGAAGACGTTTTCGTTGTCAGCGTACATGCGCCGCAGGCCGTCTTGCAGGATGACCGCGAACTCATAAGCGAACGCAGGGTCATAAGCCACACAGTTGGGCACCGTGGCCGCGAACAAGTGGCTCTGTCCGTCCTGGTGCTGCAGCCCCTCGCCATTCAAAGTGGTGCGCCCGGAAGTCGCGCCGAGGAGGAAGCCCCGCGCCTGCACGTCGCCCGCGCCCCACAAGAGGTCGGCGATGCGCTGGAAGCCGAACATCGAGTAGAAGATGAAGAAGGGGATCATATAGACGCCGTGATTCCAGTGCGCGGTCCCGGCCGCGATCCACGACGAAGCCGAGCCGGCCTCGGTGATCCCTTCTTCCAGGATCTGACCATTGGCGGCTTCGCGATAAAACATCAGCTGGTCCGCGTCTTGCGGGGTGTAGCGCTGACCCGAAGGCGCGTAGATCCCGAGCTGACGGAACATGCCCTCCATGCCGAAAGTGCGCGCTTCGTCGGCGACGATCGGCACCAGGTGCCGGCCGAGGTGGGGATCGCGGGTCAACAGAGTGAGCGCGCGCACGAAAGCCATGGTGGTCGAAATCTCGCGGTCGCCGCTGCTTTCGAGGAGCTGGGCAAAAGCGTCGAGTCCAGGCACGGTGAGCGAAGTCGCGCGGTTCTGCCGAGCGGGCAACGACCCCCCCAGGGCCGCCCGCCGTTCTTTCAGATACAAAACCTCTGGGCTGTCTGCGGGCGGACGATAAAACGGCAGGGATCGGGATGGCGAAACGCCGACAAAAAGCGCGGAGATCGTCATCCTCCATTTTCTTCTGTTGGTGGGTGATGTTCTGCGCTTCCCCTGCCTCCCCCATGCCATAACCCTTGATCGTTTTGGCCAGGATGACGGTGGGCTGTCCTTGGTGGTTCACCGCGGCAGCATACGCCGCATAGACCTTGTCCGGGTCGTGCCCGCCGCGGCGCAAGCGCCAGAGGTCTCGTGACGAAACTTTCGGCAGCCGGCTTGCCGGTAGCGCCGTCAATCACCCGGCCGCTGACCGAGACCGTCGGCACCGGGCGGACCACCATGTCGATTCGCGAGGCCTCGCCCCCGCTGCGCAGGTCGACGCGCTGGGCGTCCTGCAAAGTCGTGGCGTTGGGATAGAACAGCGGCGCGTAAGCCACCATACCTTCCTGGCCGGGGAGCGTGAACGCCCCGCGCGGAGCCGCATGGATGTAGTAGCGCCCGGGCGGCAGGTTGAAGATCCGGTACTGGCCGCGATCGTCGGTGGATGCGCCGTTCGACTGGTTGACGGTGGTTTGACCCCGCCGATACGACCGCGTCAACGCCTGCACATTCACGTTGACCATGGGCTCGCCGTCTTCATCCGTGATCACTCCGCTGATCACCCCGCCGCGCACCAGGCGCAGGTTCAGCCCGGTGACTTCCTGGCCGGGGCGCACGCTGATTGGCGATCCTCCCCCTCCGCGCTGCTGGTCGCCCTGTCCGTACGAGGAGGATATGAAGCCGGTCTTACTCCCGAAGAGGCTGTAGCTTCCGGCCTCCACGTTGCGGAACTCGAAAGCGCCTTGGGCGTCGGTGACGGTGCTGAGCGGTTGGCCTTGACGCTGGTTTCCCCGCAAGGTCACTTGGGCGCGCTTCAACGGCGCGCCGGTGTCGAGCGCGTAGACGTGTCCGCGCACCGTGGCATTGGCCTGTGCCTGGGCCGGAGCGGGGACCTGGGCTGATCCTGCTTGCGGGGCGGGCAGTACCAGAAACAGGAGCGTCCAAAAGTTCATGACATGCTTTTCCGAAAGTATTCCACGGTCCGCTGCAAGCCATCCTCCAGCGATACCTGCGGACTCCAGCCCAATATTTGACGGGCCCGGGCAATGTCCGGTTGCCGCTGTTTGGGATCGTCTTCCGGCAGGGGCCGGAACTCGATCTTCGTCCTGGGCTCACCCATCGCGGCGATCACCTCCGCGAAGCGCAAGATGGTCATCTCACTGGGATTGCCCACGTTGACCGGGAAGTGGATCTCCGGACTCTCCGGCGCTTCGGCCAGCCGGCAGATACCTTCCACCAGGTCCGAGACGTAACAGAAGCTGCGGGTCTGCGAACCGTTGCCGAATACGGTCAGCGGCTGGCCGGTCAGCATCTGGTGGATCAGCGTGGGAACCACGCGGCCGTCATTCAGCTTCATCCGCGGACCGTAGGTATTGAAGATGCGGACAATGCGAGTATCCAAGGCACGGGTCCGGTGATAGGCCATCACCAGCGCCTCTCCAAAGCGCTTAGCCTCGTCGTAGACCGAGCGCGGACCCACCGGATTTACATGCCCCCAATAGTCCTCACGTTGCGGATGGACTTCGGGGTCGCCGTAGCATTCCGATGTGGAGGCCTGGAGGAAGCGGGCTTCCTTGCGGACCGCCAGTCGCAGGGCATTCTCCGTGCCGTGCGCCCCGACGGCCAAGGTCTCCAGGGGAAACCGGAGGTAATCCACGGGGCTGGCCGGGGAAGCGAAGTTCAGGACCAGGTCCACCGGCCCATCCACGTCGAACGGCTCGGTAATGTCCAGGCGCGCGAACTGGAAGCCGGGCTGACCCTTCCGGTGGGCCAGGTTGGACTCCCTCCCGGTCAGGAGGTTGTCCACGGCGACCACACGATGTCCATGGTCCAGCCACCAGTCGCACAGATGCGATCCCAGGAATCCAGCGGCCCCGGTGATAACCACGTTCTTCATGGGACGGGAACCCGGTTGTGGGTCAGTTTCCGGCGACCCATGACTTCGGGCGGGCGCGGAGGCCCGCCCCTACGCCGGACGAATCGACAAACTCGGAAGTAGGGGCGGGGCTCCGTCCCCGCCCAACCTGACCCAGGACCGGGGAGCCCTTCCCGTTCCCGAAGTATCGCTGTCTGTGATAAGGTGTCCCAACGGAGAGGGTATTGAACGGGAACGGCCAAACCGGGACCCAGCAGATCGCCAGCGCCGTAAGCGTCGCGGTCCAGACGGAAGAGGCTCTGCAATCGCCGCAGCGGGAGGCCGCCTTCTTCTTTGGCCTGTTTTTGCGAGGACATAGCGCCGACACGCTGCGCAAGGACATCGAGTTTCCACCCGAACTGCTGCATAAGTGGCTGCGCTACAAAGGCCCGGAAGTCCCGCCGGCCGAGGAACTGCAGCGGGTCTTCGAGTATCGCAAGCAGGTCCTGGCCATCTTCAACTTCCTGGTAAGTTCGGAAGCCGCCGGCCCGATGTAGCCGGGTACGGCAGCTAACCTCACTCGTATCTCAACGCTTCAATCGGGTCCAGGCTGGCGGCCTTGCGCGCCGGGTAGAATCCGAAAAAGACGCCCACCGCGGCGGAGAAGACCACCGCCACCACGATCGCCACCGGCGAAATCAGGGTCGGCCAGCGCAGTACCCGGGAGATGATCCCGGACGCGGTCAGGCCGAACATGATCCCCAGGATCCCGCCCAGCAGGCTGAGCACCACGGCTTCGATCAGGAACTGCTGCTGGACGTTGCTCTCGGTGGCACCGATGGCCATGCGGATCCCAATCTCGCGGGT
>CAZCOV010000013.1:0-1132 GCA_964499975.1 uncultured Thermoanaerobaculia bacterium | reverse complement strand
CTCGGTGACGCTGACCAGCATGATGTTCATGATCCCGATGCCGCCCACGATCAGTGAAACGGAGGCGATGCTGCCGAGCAACAGGGTCATCACGCGGCTCGATTCATCAGCCAACTGGGCGATATCGGCCATGTTGCGGACATTGAAGTCGGATTCATCGCCGGGGCGGATGCGATGCCGTTCCCGCAACAGCGTCTCGATCTGCTGCTGCGCCAGGGCGGTTGTTTCCTGGCTGGTGGCCTGCACATGGATCGTCTGCAGCCAGGTGATTCCTGCCAGCTTCTTCTGGCAGGAGGTGTAAGGCACGTAGATCACGTCATCCTGGTCCTGGCCATAGGGGCTTTGGCCCTTCGGCGCGGTCACCCCGATCACCCGGAAAAGCTGGTTCTTGATGCGGATGGTCTTCCCCAGCGGATCTTCCGACCCGAACAGGACTTGCTCGACGGTGGTGCCGATCACCGCGACGTTGCCGGCGCGCTCGACTTCAGACTGATCAAAAACCACACCGGACTTGAGCGGCCAGACGCGAATGTCAAAGAAGTCGGCTGTGGTTCCCTGGATCTGCGTCGACCAGTTCTGATTGCCGTAGACCACTTGTCCCCTGGTCTGCACGCCGGGAGCGGCCTTCTTCACCGACGGGCACTCGCGCAGAATGGCTTCCAGGTCCTCGACCACCAGGCTCTTGACTCCGGAAGCACCGGTGCGGACGCCGCCCATCATGCCCGATCCGGACCAGACGATGAGCACGTTGGTTCCCATGTTGGCGATCTGCCCCTGGACCTGGCTGGCCGCGCCTTGGCCCACGCCGACCATGGCAATCACCGCGCCGACCCCGATGATGATGCCCAGCATAGTCAGGCCGCTGCGCAGCTTGTTGCGGGCCAGAGCCCGCATGGCGATCCGTAGAATGGCTACAAAGTCCATAGGCGTATCCTTAGACCAGGAACAATCTCATTCGTCGTTCTCCAACTCGTCCTCAATCGTCGGCATGTTCGGCAATACGTCGCGGGCCAGTTGCCGCTCCTCGTTGGCGCCGTCCTTCCGGATCTTGCCGTCGCGGAATACCACCACTCGCTTGGCGTACTGGGCGATATCCGGCTCGTGGGTCACGGTGATGATGGTAATGCCTTCC
>CAZCOV010000012.1:7221-35344 GCA_964499975.1 uncultured Thermoanaerobaculia bacterium | reverse complement strand
CGGTGATCGCTTCGCTGGTGATCGTGGCCGATCAGATCCTCAAGGCCTACCTCTACGACATCAGCAAACAGCTGTCGGTCTTCGTCGGGCTGATCATCACCAACTGCATTGTCATGGGCCGGGCGGAAGCCTATGCCATGCAGAACAACCCGATCCAGAGCTTCCTCGACGGCATCGGCAATGGTTTGGGCTATAGCATGATCTTGGTGACCACGGCGTTCATTCGCGAGCTGTTCGGCTCGGGCAAGCTCTTTGGTCAAGAAATCCTCAAGCTGGACACCGAAGGCGGCTGGTACACCCCGAACGGCTTGATGCTGCTCTCGCCCGGTGCCTTCTTCATCATTGCGATGTTCATCTGGGCAGTCCGCACGCTCCGGCCCGACCAGATGGAGAAGGAGTAGAGCCATGCTCGAACACTACTTAAACCTCGGCATCAAATCGATCTTCATCGAGAACATGGCCCTCGCCTTCTTTCTCGGCATGTGCTCATTTTTGGCCTGCTCGAAGAAAGTGGAGACCGCGCTCGGCTTGGGCGCTGCGGTCATTTTCGTCCAGAGCGTGACCATGCCGGCGAACAACTTGCTCTTCACCTACTTCCTCAAAGACGGAGCCATGGCCTGGATCAATCCGCAGCTGGGCAACTTCGACCTGTCCTTCTTGGGGTTCCTGAGCTACATCGGCACGATCGCTGCCATGGTGCAAATCGTCGAAATGACCCTCGATCGTTTTGTCCCGGCGCTTTATGCGGCGCTCGGAGTTTTCTTGCCGCTCATCGCGGTCAACTGCGCCATTCTCGGCGGCTCACTGTTCATGGTCGAGCGCGAATACACCTTCGGCGAGAGCCTGGTTTTTGGGGTCGGCTCAGGAGCCGGCTGGGCCTTGGCGATCGTGGCCATGGCCGCGATTCGCGAACGCATGCGCTACAGCAACGTGCCGCCGGGCCTCCGCGGCCTGGGCATCGCGTTCATCTTGACCGGGCTGATGGCGATCGGCTTCATGGCTTTTTCCGGGATCACCCTCTAGGCGTCGCCCACGGAAAAGCGGTGACATCTCGCGACCTTCAGGCGACATTCTAAGGAGTCAGCGGTGGAAACGATCGGTCTTGGCGTGTTCATGTTCTCTTTCATCATCCTCTCGCTCGTGGTGTTGCTGCTGGTGGCCAGAAATTACCTGGTCGCAGCGGGCGACGTGACGATCACCATCAATGATGATCCGGCCAAGGCGCTCAAAGTCCAGGCAGGGTCAACTCTGCTCAACACGCTCGCGGCCAACCGGATCTTCATCCCTTCGGCGTGCGGCGGCAAAGGCAGTTGCGGCGTGTGCAAGGTCCAGGTGACCGCGGGTGGGGGCGCCATGCTGCCCACCGAACTCGGACACATCTCCCGCGGTGCCGCCCGTGAAGGCTGCCGCTTGTCGTGCCAGGTCAAGGTCAAAAGCGACCTGCAGATCCAGCTGCCCGCGGAGATCTTCGAAGTTCGTCAATGGCAGTGCAAGGTGAAGTCGAACCACAATGTGGCGACGTTCATCAAGGAGTTGATCCTGGAGCTGCCTCCGGGTGAGAGCGTGCCGTTCCGGGCGGGCGGCTACATCCAGATCAAGTGCCCACCCCACACCGCTTACTACAAGGACTTCGACGTCGAGGAGCAGTATCGCGGCGATTGGGACAAGTTTAAGCTGTGGGACCTGGTCTCCCAAGTCGAAGAGCCGGTCGAACGCGCTTATTCCATGGCCAACTACCCGGAAGAAAAAGGGATCATCATGCTCAACGTGCGCATTGCCACGCCCCCACCGCGGGCCCCGCAAGGCACACCGCCGGGCATCATGTCGTCTTACATCTTCGACTTGAAGCCAGGGCAAGAGGGGGTCACGATTTCGGGACCGTTCGGTGAGTTCTTCGCCAAGAACACCAACGCGGAAATGCTGTTCATCGGCGGCGGTGCGGGCATGGCACCGATGCGTTCCCACATCTTTGACCAGTTCCGTCGCCTCAAAACCCACCGCAAGATCACCTTCTGGTATGGTGCGCGCAGCTTGCGCGAGGCGTTCTACGTCGAGGACTTCGACTCGATTCAAGCCGAGAATGAGAACTTCAAATGGCACCTCGCCCTGTCCGAGCCTTTGCCCGAAGACCGCTGGACCGGCCACACGGGGTTTATCCATCAGGTGGTTTACGAAAGCTACCTCAAGGATCATCCTGCGCCAGAAGACATCGAGTACTACCTCTGCGGTCCACCCTTGATGCTTCAGGCTTGCATGAAGATGCTCGATGATCTCGGCGTCGAGCGCGAGAACATCCTGTTCGACGACTTCGGCTGATCCGGCCATGCCCCGACTTTTGCCGACCGCAGGCCGCTGGGCGGTCCTTGGAGCTGGAATTTGCAGCTTGGTGGTCGGCTGCGGGACTCCCCCGCCCGAGTTTCCGACCCACCTTTTCCAGGGGCCCACCATGGGCACTGCCTACAAGATCAAAGTGGTGGTGCCCCGCGAGCTGGACGAAACCCAGCGCGCGGCCATTCAAACCCTGATCGAAAGCGAACTCGCGAGCATCGATGCCAAGATGTCGACCTATCGCGAGGATTCCGAGCTCAGCCGCTTCAACGCTTCCCGCACGCTTTCACCCTTTGCCGTTTCCGCGGAAACCGCAGAAGTCTTGCGCGCTGCCCATGAGGTCAGCCAGCTGACTCAGGGCGCTTTTGACGTCACCGTCAGCCCCCTGGTCCAAGCCTGGGGCTTTGGTGCCGGCGGAAATCTCACCGCCCCGCAGCCCAGCGAAGCGCTCCTCAAAGCAGCGCACGCCAAGGTCGGGTTCGCGAAATTGCTCATCGACTCAAATTTGAATCAGATCCAAAAACTTGAACCCGAACTCTCCTGCGACCTCTCGGGGATCGCTCCGGGCTTTGCGGTCGACCGTATCGCCCAAGGTTTGCTCGCCCGCGGCTACCGCGATTTTCTAATCGACGTCGGGGGTGAGTTGCGTGCGTCCGGACAAAACGGTCAGAGGCAAGTGTGGCGGATCGGCATCGAACGCCCCGACCTGGGGGGGCTGCAGCCCGGCCCGGTGCAACGGATCGTGCCTCTGGACGGCCTGTCCCTCGCGACTTCGGGCGATTACCGCCAGTTTCATGAAGTGGGGGGTGAGCGGTTTTCGCATATCATCGATCCCCGGGCGGGACGGCCGATCCGCCACCAACTGACTTCGGTTTCGGTCGTCCACCCGCAATGCATGATGGCGGACGCGTGGGCCACAGCCCTCATGGTGTTGGGGCCAGATGACGGTTTTGCGCTGGCTGTCGAACAAAAATTGGCAGTCTACTTGCTCATCCGGCAAGGCGACCGCTTGCTCGAGAAGTCAACCCCGGCGTTTACCCAACTGCACATTCCGGGTTGAGATGCGGAGATCACCATGGCAGTGCTGCTCGTTTCCCTGATCGTGATCGGTTTGGCCATGCTGGCCATGGCCGTGGGAGTGATTTTTCGGCGTCCGTGCTTGCGCGGCTCCTGCGGCGGCGCCGAGGTTCTGGGCCCTGATGGCGACCCCTTGACCTGCGCCACCTGCCCACGGCGGAAAGACAAGACCGAATCCCCCCGGTCAGAGCCAAGCTTGCGAACTAGCCCGCTCCCAGTTCTCAAACAAAGATGAGTGGGGAGAGGTCTTGCTCAGGATTTGCTGGTTTTAACCAGCGATAGGTTTTTAATCGCGGTAGATTTTGTGGGCCTGGCCTGGTATTATCGAGTTCGCAAAACTTACCGCCCTGTCCCTGGGAGGTCCGCACAGGACCCAACCCGAGGGGTCCTGCAGAAGGGCCAACCAGCAAGGGCAGCTATTGGAGTGTGCCCATGAGCGACGTCCTGCTGCCTACTGCCCGCGACTGGATGTTCCCCAGCCCGTTCACGCTCGCCCCTGATCAAGACCTGTTCACGGCGATGGATTTGCTGCTCAAGCATAAGCTCGCGGCTGCCCCAGTCGTGGACGCGAAAGATCATCTGCTGGGGATGCTCACCGAAAAGGACTGCCTGCGCGTCCTGTCCAACGTGACTTTTGAGGAGGAGTTCCTCGAAGGCGGTAAGGTTGAGGACTTCCAGAGTGCAATTCGTTTGGTTTGCGAGCCGACCATGGACATTTTCCGTGCCGTGGAAATGTTCCTAGCCACGAATTTTCCTCTCCTCCCGGTGGTCGAGCAAGGGCGCTTGTGCGGCTTGATCAGCCGCCAGGCCATGCTCCAGGGGATTCAAGCTTTTCGCCGCCAACTCGAACAGCGTCGGATGGAGCAAGAGCGCTTTGCTGGCCGTCAGGCCGACCGTCCGCGGGGCATTGAACGGATGCAGCGTTTGGTCGCCAGCCAGACGCGCGAGCAGTTGGTGCGCCTGTTCGGACGCCGCGCGTCTTAGGGCCGAGAGCCACCTAGGCCGCGGGGTAAGCTGGCTGCAGCAGCTCTTGATGGGAAGCTTGCGTCCGGAATTCCAGTAGGGTTCACGTGATTCTCATTTTTGAGAACACCAATCTGCAGATCTGATAAATTTAACTCGATACAATTGCCTGAATGAGCACTAAAGCGCCGATTTGGCACCCTAAAAGGTGTTTTTGGGCTGCATCGAGTGGGGTCCCAGAAATACGGGCGGGGCCACCCCCTGGTTCCGGAGTGGCCGAGTTAAGGTAAGATCAAGTTTTGGGTAGGCTTTTTTAGCGGTGGGCCGTATATATCGGTAGGTAACGTCAATGCGTTATCAGTTGTTGGTTGGCCTCTTCAATGACCCTTTCTGGGTCTTAGTGATCAGAGATCACATTTGCTCGTTTGTTGGAGCAATCCGCATGCCAACTCCAATCCCAAATTGCTCGAGCTCCTCGTCCGGTCGCCCAAGGCTCCCAGCAAAGCTCGGTCTGATGACCCTAACTGTTTTACTATCAATGGTTTATCTAAGGACTTCGAACTCTTCTCAAGAACTAATGTCAGGAGTCTTCTGGGCCTTCTCCGGGGCCTGCGGCGGCTGAACCGACTTATAGCAATCCAAAAATATGCAGAGTTGAGAAGCGCCTTGCTCAAGTCGGTGCAGAATCGGCATCGCGCTTCCAAAGTTGGCGCCGCAGCGCTTTCGGGTGTCAGCTTTCGGGGACCTCCTCGTCCACTTCCCGAGACATCACGATCAGGTCGTGGGTACGGCCATTGCGGTCGATGACCCAGTCGTGGAGCATGGCTTCTGGGATGAAACCCAAATGATGAAACAAGCTCTGGGAGGTCCGCTGGGTGCTCATCATCTGCGCAACCAGCTTGTGCAGGTGATAGCTCGGAGCGCGGTCGAAAATCTGCCGCGCCAGTTGGCCCCCCACGCCCTTGCCGCGGTACTTGGACGAAACCAACAGGTAGATTTCGCCCAGGTGGCGAGTCCACAGGATCTGGCTCAGGTGCAGGCTACAAAACCCGATGATCTGCCCCTGGTTCGCGGCAGAGGCAGGGTTGGCGGGCTCTCGCACAGCGGCCATCGCCTGCACTTCCTCGGCCAGCAGCGTGACCTCTTTGCCGCTGCGCAGCCGTCCAATCCAGGTGTCTACCACTTCCGGCTGCGTGATATCCGTGCGCAAAAACAACAGATCACGCTCGGGCAGCTCGTGGGTAAATGCGAGCATGGCATCGCGGTCCTCGGCGGTCATCCAGCGAAAACAGACGGTGAGGTCGTTGAGCTCAGTGTTCCAGGGATAGGTTGACGGCGACGCGGTTGTCACGGTTGGGGTTCCCATTCAAGATCTTTGGGGTTCATCTCTTGGGGTTTTAGGGGTTCCAAGCGCCCAAATCGGGATCACAGCGGGGCGGGCACAGCATATCTTCCCGCTGCCCCGCTGGCAACCCTGGCGCAGCACCCGTCGCACCAGTCCACCCAGTCGCAGCACTGGGATCCCTGGGCGCGCCAGCTGCGGGCAGAAGGCTACAGCGTCAATATGGCATTTCCTCATCGCCGAGTCCGAAATAGTGACCGAGTTCATGGACCAGAGTGTCACGGACTTCTCGCATCAGCTCTCGGCGGCTATGGCAGGTGCGGGTCAGCGGACCACGAAAGAGGACCACTTGATCGGGCAGCGCCGCGTAAGCCGCATCGCGGTCGATCCGGGGTACCCCGCGGTAGAGCCCGAGGAGTTCATCGTCGTGGTCCAGCCCGACCTCTTCCAAATCCTCGGCCGTGGGCTCTTCCTCGACCACCACCACAATGTTGTCGAGCAGCTCGCTGAACTCTGGCGGCAGCTGGGCCAGAGCGGTTTCAACCAAACTCTCGAACTCTTCGAGGGAGACGCGCATGAAGTCAGGAAGTTTGCCCAGAAAGTTGTCTAGCTGTTTTAGCTGTTTTGCCGATCATCACGCTGAGCCCTGCTCAGATCGTAGGTGCGATATCATAGCGTCTGCAGGGCAGAAACACCGCCAGCTGGATCACATCACCACAACTTCCAACCCTGCACCCCTGGCTTTACCATGTCGAATACTATTCTGATCATCGATGACGAGCCAGGAATTCTCGGATCGCTGGCCAGCGTGCTTGGCGACGAGGGCTACACCACCCTGGCCACCCCGAGCGGCCACGAAGGGCTCGAACTCTACAAGCAGCAGCGGCCCGCAGCCGTCCTGCTCGACATCTGGCTGCCGGACCGCGATGGGCTCGAAGTGCTGCAAGCGCTCCGCGATTTCGACCCGCTCGCGGCCGTGATCATGATTTCTGGCCACGGCACGGTGGCGACCGCAGTCAAAGCCGTCAAGATGGGGGCCTATGACTACTTGGAGAAGCCGCTCTCCTACAACCAGGTGATCGAAGCAGTCGCGGGTGCGCTCGAACAGCAACGCGCTTTGACCGAAGACCGTCTCAAGCCGCAGGCGGAAGTGCGACTGCATCGGCTCGAAGCCGCGGCTGAGCTGGTTGGACCGCCCCTTTTGCCGATCGTGCGCAGCGGGAGGAAGCGGCAGAAAACAATCACCCGCAGCACGGTCGTCTATGGCTTGGGCCTCCACTCAGGCAAACGCACTGCCATGGTGTTGCAGCCGCTGCCGCCCAACAGCGGCATCCATTTCTTCACCTTGCCGGCGGAAAAGCTGATTTCTGCTTCGGTACTGCAAGTCGAAGACACGGACTACGCCACCACCCTGGCGCGCGACGGCGAAAAAGTTCGGACTGTCGAACACCTGCTGTCCGCGGTCCATGCGAGCGGTGTCACCAACCTGTTCATCAAGGTGCATGGCGAGATCCCGGTTTTAGACGGCTCGGCGATCGAGTTCTGCCAGGTGATCGAAGAGGCTGGGGTAGTCAGCCAGCGGGTGGCGCGCAAGGAGCTGGTCATCGACCGGATCTACGAGGTCGGCGGACCGGGAGAAAAGCGGCTCACCATCGAGCCTCATGACGGCTTTCGCATTTCCTACCTGCTGCGTTATCCCGCCCCGGTCGGCGAGCAATTTTTCGAGTTTGACCTCGATTCTTTTGCCACTTACAAAGAAGAGATCGCGCAAGCCCGGACCTTCGGTTTCATGAAGGACCTGAAAATGATGAGCGAGTTGGGCTTGGGATCAGGCGGCCGGTTAGACAACTGCATCTTGGTCGGGGAAGACAACGTGATCAACACGGAGCTGCGCTACCCTGACGAGTTCGTCCGCCACAAGATTCTCGACATCATCGGCGATCTATATTTGCTCGGCTACCCCATTCGCGGCAAGGTGACTGCCCGCTTGACCGGGCACCGGGACAACATCGCCCTCTTGCAGAAAATCCTGGCGCAAAATCCAGTGCTAGCGAGCTGACCCGCGCAAGAGCTTCCTCCCCAACTCCCCTAGGCTCTGCGGTTTCTCGGCTGGCCTCAGCGCTGACCCTCAACCCCATCCCCCAGCTGGCGTTCGAGTTCGCGCCTGGCCAGGGCCTCGCGATGGACTTCGTCCGGACCGTCGGCCAGACGCAGGGTACGGGCCATGGCCCAATGGTGGGCGAGGTGAAAGTCGTCGCTCACACCCGCGCCGCCGTGCGCTTGAATCGCGCGGTCGAGCACCCGCAACGCCACTTGGGGCGCGACCAGTTTGATCATCGCAATTTCACCCCGCGCTGCCCGGTTACCTAGGGTGTCCATGGCATGCGCGGCTTGGAGCGTCAGCAGGCGGGCCTGCTCGATCTCGAGCCGCGAGGTCGCAATGTCAGCGCGGATCGTCCCTTGCTCGGCCAGCAGCTTGCCAAACGCAGCCCGGTGGGTTGCACGGTGGCACAGGGCGGTGAGCGCGCGCTCAGCCATCCCGATCAGTCGCATGCAGTGATGGATGCGCCCTGGGCCCAAGCGTCCTTGGGCGATCTCGAAACCGCGCCCTTCGCCGAGGATGAGGTTGGTGGCTGGCACCCGCACTCGGTTGAACACGATCTCGGCATGACCATGGGGCGCATCGTCGTAGCCGAACACGGTGAGCATCCGGCGGATTTCGACTCCCGGTAACCCGAGCGGGACGAGGATCATGGCGTGGCGCTGGTGGCGGGGAGCTTCGGGGGTGGAAAGCCCCAAAAAAATTGCCACGCGGCAGCGCGGATCGCCGGCTCCCGAGATCCACCACTTGTGACCGTGGATCACATAGCTGTCGCCATCGCGGGTGATGGTCGAACGGATATTGGTTGCGTCAGAGGAAGCGACGTCGGGTTCGGTCATGGCAAAGCAGGAACGGATTTCCCCCGCGAGCAACGGAACCAGCCACTCGGCTTGCTGCGCCGGGGTGCCGTAGCGCGCTAACACTTCCATGTTGCCAGTATCGGGTGCCGAGCAGTTGAACACTTCCGGCGCGAACAGTATCCGTCCCATCGCTTCGGCGAGCGGTGCGTATTCGAGATGGGTGAGCCCCGCACCCCAACGCGGATCCGGTAAGAAGAGATTCCACAAACCGGCAGCCCGCGCCTTGGCCTTGAGCTCGTCGAGCAGCGCTGGAACGCGCCAGCGATCCTCAGCCAAGGCAGCATAAAAAGCCCGCTCTTGCGGTTCGACGTGCTCGGCCATAAAAGCCACCAGACGGTCTTTCAGCGCTTGGGCACGGGGTGACAAAGTGAACACGGGGTGAGGGTTCTCGGACAATCGCCTTGCTCCATCGTCGACGTCAAAAGGGTAAGAGCCGGGTGCGGATCCGTTCGAGGCGGCCGAGCGATCCGGCTAGACCACCGGGCCGATTGCGCTGCTGCCAGATCCCGGGTAGCTTGGCGATGAGCAGCCGCAGCTGTTCCTGAATCTTCGCC
Organism: uncultured Thermoanaerobaculia bacterium; assembly: GCA_964499975.1. Classification (GTDB taxonomy): domain Bacteria; phylum Acidobacteriota; class Thermoanaerobaculia; order Multivoradales; family J023; genus CAZCOV01. The sequence goes on along the minus strand of CAZCOV010000012.1, from coordinate 26,119 downwards.
TGAACCGCGCTCGCTGCGCGGCGGTAACCCTGAGCAGATAGCTCGAGCGCACCTACCTGGCAGGACAGATCGAGCATCTCGGCGACCCAGGAGTACTCGTCAAGGATGGTCGCTCGGTCAGCGCAGTACTGGGTCATCTTGGTTTCGCGCAGCCGCGCAGACCAGTACGCGATGGCTTCACGGGCAAGCTCCAAACGTTCTGGGGTAACGCCCCAAACTCCGCGCCGACGGAGCTCTCCGGGCCCCCCGAACAGGAGAAAAAACAACGCCGAACCGTTCGGCGGCACACCGCCAACCCAGCGATAGATGTCGCCCAGGCCGACCACGATGTCGCCCATGGTCCAGCTGCGGTCGGCAAACACGTGGACGTCGAGAATGCGCGCCCAAGGCGCTGACGTCGCCTTGCGGGCGGACGCCGCATTCCACGCAAAGCCAGCGCCTGCGGCCATCCCCAAATAGCTGACAGACAGAGGTTGCAAATGGCCGTGATCACCCCAGTCGGTGATCAAGTAACCCTTCGCCTGGTGCGCCACTCCGGCTTCTGCCGCCTGGGCCAAGTTGAGCAGAGCATTGTGCTGCCGTCCGGCAAAGCTGTTCCAGCTACTCGTTCCCGGGCAAACATAGAACTCGAGGCCGGCAGCAGCCAGGCGTTCTGCCACGGACGCGAACGGATGGCCCGCGTCATAGCCCCAAGCCAAGGCAATCGCGTCTTGGGGCAGTTCGGGGATCAGCTCGGGATGATCCAAGACCACGTCGCCCCAAAACTGGATCCGCCGCCCCCGTTCGCGGGCCAGGCCGTGGACCGCACGCAGGAAGTCGAGGAAGACACGGGCGCGCCCACGCTTGCGGCAAATCGCGGCAGACCGCCCGCTGCCGAGGTCGAAGGGCTCGTCGAGGCCGACGTTGAACAGTTCGCCGGAAAAATGGGGCAGCAACTGGTCATAAAGGTCCCGCAGCAAATCGAGGCTCCGCGGATCCACTGGACACAAACTGAACGGCTCAGGCTCAGGACTGAAAGGGTGGACCACGCCGGCTGGGCACTCGGCGAACTCGCGGTAGGGCGAGTGGATCAGCCAGCGGTGCATGTGCCCCAACGAATTCTGATTGGGCACCAACGCGACCTTGGCTTGCTGGCAAAAGCTTTTGAGGGCGCTCAAATCGCTGGGAGCGAGCGGGCTGGCGTCTTGCCACACGATCTCGTGGCCGGCGTAAGCAAAGGTATGTTCGGTGTAGAGCTGGAGCTGGTTGATCTTGAAGTGTCCGAGCAGGCGGACCAGCTGCATCAAGGTGGTCAGCGAGGGAACTTTGTTGCGGCTGATGTCGAGGAGCACCCCGCGCTGGGGAAAATCCGGGTGGTCTTCGATCACCATCCCCGGAATCCGCGCACTCTTGCCGCGTTCCAGCCCATAGATTTGCAACAGCTGGATGAGCGTCTGTTCGCCATAAAACAAACCCACCGCGGTGGCTGCAGTGATGCGCACCCCTGCGCTACCCAGTTCGAGACGGTAGCCCTGGGGGTGAAGGCCGCAGTCGGGGATGAGTTCAAGCCCAATCTCAGCCCCTGCGCTCTCCGTCTCTTCCCAGGACGTCTCCAGCCCAAACCGGAGCTCGAGGTCTTGCGCGAACGCCATCGCGTCAGGGCTGCGGGGCTTTATCCACAATCGGTGGGAAAGCGCACACCACGCGCCGGTCAACTCGAGATGGCGGGGTTGCGGCCACAGGAGTCCAGGTCCACGTCGCGGTCGTGCCATGGCCGTCCATGCTAACCGCAATCATCTCTGGTGCGCTACTCAGCTTGGATCAGGTTGGGTCAGGTTCAAACAGCGTCCGGCGAATCCGCAAATAGGTTTCATAGCGGCTGGGCAGAATGCTGCCCGCCACGACCGCAGCGCGGACCCCGCAAGCCGGCTCGTGGACGTGCGAGCAGTCGCTGAATCGACAACTTGCTGCCGACTGAGCAAAGTCTGCGAAATAGGTGCGGAGTTCCGCAGGTTCCAGCCGCCACAACCCGAATTCGCGCACCCCGGGCGTGTCGATCACCCGAATTTGCCCTGCTGCAATCGTCCACATTTGCGCGCGGGTGGTGGTGTGCCGACCCTTGCCCCGCGCCCGCGAAAGCGCCGCGGTGGCCAGCGCCAGCCCTGGCTCCAGCGCATTGAGCAACGACGACTTCCCTACCCCGCTGTGGCCCACGAAGACCGCAGTTTGACCGGACAAGGCAGCGCGCAAGTGCGCCACGCCGTCACCGCGCAAAGCCGAGCAAAACAGCACTTCAAGCCCGCCCTCGCGCCAGGGGGCCAATTGCTCATCGACCGCTTGCAGTTCGGCTACTGCCAGCAGCTCGCACTTGTTGACGCATAACAGTGGGCGGGCTCCGCCGCGCGCGATCGCGATCAAATAGCGGTCGATCAAGGGCAAGCGCAGCGGCGGGCTGACCACCGAAACCACATGCACCACCACGTCGACGTTGGCCGCAGCAACCCGTTCCTGTCGCGGGTTCCAGGTGTCAGGGCGTGACAGCCACGTGCGGCGCGGCAGCACGGCTTCGACCCGGGCTAAGGGGGTGTTCCCTTGCGGCAGCGACAAGCGCACTCGGTCGCCCACCGCAATGCTCGACTGCTGCTCTTCGGCCAAGCGCGACGGCAAGCTGGCCTCGAAGTGCTGCCCCGGCAGGTCCAGCAGCTCGACTTGCGCTGCACCGGAGGCCAGCGACACTACCCAGCCCACCCGCTCAAGAGCCGCGGACGGCTGCGACTCGAGAGGAGTTTCTTGCCACCCCGCCCGGCTGGGGCGACGGACTGCTGGCGCGGTCGTGACCCTCTCGAGCGTCTCCCAGGCTTCGCCTGGCGCACCATACAGTTCGCGGACCGCCTTGCTCAGCTTCTGGGCTCGCTGACCGCCGTCCCCGGACTTGCTACGCTTGGGCTTTCTCCTGCGAATGCGTTTGCTCATGCCGATCTGGAGCTCATCTCGTTCTCCTGCGGGCTAACCTTGCTGGAGCACCTTGCTCAAGCATTGTACTGGAAGCCCTCAAGATCGGTTAAACTGCGCTCCGATCTGCGCGCATGTGCTGCCAGAGATGTGATGATCTTGCTCGCCAGCGTCGAGAGAGTGCCTGCTGATGTCCGAGACCTTGACCGCGATCCCGATCGCGCCAGAGTTGCTGCAACTCAAGACCGTTCACGGTCAAGAGTTGGCCGATCCCTATGCCTGGTTACGCCAGCGTGACGACCCCCGGGTTCTCGCTTACTTGGAAGCCGAAAATGCCTACACCACCGCGACCATGGCGTCGACTTTGGCGCTCCAAGAGCAGCTCTATGGCGAAATGGTTGGGCGGATCGAGGAGACCGACTGCACCGTCCCGATCGTGCGTGACGACTACTTCTACTACGCCCGCACCGCAGCTGGTCTCCAATACCCCATCCACGCGCGCAAGCGCGGCGACCTCAAGCAGCCCGAAGAGGTGCTGATCGACCTCAACGCCATGGCGATCGGCCGCCGTTATCTCGAGTTAGGGGCGCTCAAAGTCAGCCCCGACCACCAGAAGCTCGCCTACTCGCTCGACGATTCGGGGTCAGAGCGGTTCAGCTTGCGGATCAAAGACCTCGCCACCGATGAGCTGTTCCCCGAGGTGATCGGCAACACGGCGCGGTCGCTGGTGTGGGCCAACGACAGCCGCGTCGTGTTCTATGCCACGCTCGACAAGAACCGACGTCCCTACCGGGTCTACCGCCACCTTTTGGGGCAAGATCCGCGCCACGACGAGCTGATGTTCGAAGAGCCCGACGAGCGATTTTTCCTCAGCTTGTTCAAAACCCGGAGCCAGCGCTTCTTGGGCATTGAACTCGGCAGCAAGACCACCACCGAAGTCCATTTGCTCGCAGACTCCGTCCCCCTAGGCGACGCTCCCAGTGCTCCCGGAGCTTTCCAGGTGCTGTTTCCGCGCCGTCCCGGCATCGAGTACCAGGTCGATCACCATGGCGACTACTTTTATTTGTTGAGCAACGAGCACGGCCATAACTTCCATCTCCTGCGCGTGCCTTGTGCCGATCCCGACTTAAGCCGCGCCGAGGAGATTCTGCCGCATCGCCCCGCGGTCAAGCTCGATTCGCTGGACCTCTTCGCACAGCACATGGTGATCTACTTGCGCGCCGATGGGCTCCGCCGGATCCAGGTATTTGACCTCGAGAGCGGCGCGGAACACTACATCGCCTTCCCTGAGCCGGTCTACACCCTCACCGAGGAGAGCAACCCCAATTTCCAAACCACCCAGTTCCGCTTTGGCTACTCCTCCCTGGTCACCCCCAGGACCGTCTTTGACTATGACCTAGTCCAACGGCGCCTCGAACTGCGCAAGCAGACGCAAGTCCATAATTACGACCCAAGCCAGTACCACAGCGAGCGGATCCTGGTCTCGGCTGAAGACGGCACTGCGATTCCGATTTCGCTGGTCTATCGCGGTAACCTGGAACTCGACGGACAGCGCCCCCTCCTGCTTTACGGTTATGGTGCTTACGGCGCCGCCATCGAACCGTCTTTCTCGTCAAACCGCCTGAGCTTGCTCGATCGCGACTTCATCTATGCCATTGCCCACGTGCGCGGCGGTGGCGAACTCGGACGGCACTGGTATGACGAAGGTAAACTGTTCAAGAAAAAGAACACCTTCACCGACTTTGTGGCAGCCGCGCGCTTTCTCATCACCCAGGGATATACCGCAGCCGACCGCCTGGCCATTCGCGGGGGCAGTGCGGGCGGGCTGTTGATCGGCGCGGTGCTCAACTGCCACCCCGAGCTGTTTCGCGTCGCCATCGCCGAAGTGCCTTTCGTCGACGTGCTCAACACCATGCTCGATCCAGCCATCCCGTTGACCGTGCTCGAGTACGAGGAGTGGGGCAACCCCGCAGAGCGGGAAGTTTTCGACTACATTCGCTCCTACTCACCCTATGACAATTTGGCAGCGCAGGGTTATCCGCACCTGCTGATCACCGCCGGCCTCAATGATCCACGGGTCCAATACTGGGAGCCGGCGAAGTGGGCCGCCAAGCTGCGACGCCTCAAGACCGACGTGAACCGACTCCTGCTCAAGGTCGATTTGGAAGTTGGACACCGCGGCGCCTCGGGCCGTTATGATGCCCTGCGCGAGGAAGCCTTTAAGCTGGCTTTCGTGCTCGACGTGCTGGGTTCTTGACGTGTTGGGTCCCTGAAGCTTGCGCCTTCGCGCAAAACGAGAACGCCGGGCACGCTGCCCGGCGCTGGTGAGGAGAAGAACTGAGGACGCCCGCGTGCTCTGCAGAAACCATACCACCCCCGGGAACTGGGCTTTGCCCCGCTTTAAGGCGCGATTCAGCGGCCCTAAGCCAACCCTGGGGGCAGGTTCGCATGACATCTTGGTCTAGAAGCACACCTTTCTGGCGCCCGCAGCGTGCCACAACCCGCCGCGACCTGCCCATTTGACACTGCACAGCCGCAAGGTTCAAGCCGAGAGGACTTCTCTGTGCCTTCCTGGTTCACTGCCCGCCGCGTCCACCAAGTGCTCTTCCCCCTCACTCTGGGCTTCCTGTTCTTCGCCTGGACGCGGCTGGCCAGCTTCTTGCGGCACGAAATCCTCTTTAGCGACGCACTCCCCCAGTGGGACATGGCCAAGTACGGGCTCGAAGGCGTTCGCTTGGCTGCGGCTTTTTCGGCGGGGGATCCCTGGCTGTTCTTGCGCCACCTCTTCAACCTGAGCGTCTGGCCGCCGTTCTTCCCATTGCTCGAAGCCCCTGCTTTGCTGCTCTTCGGCTACCCCTACGAGGTCCCGCGCTTGTTCGTGCTGGGGCTCCACTTGGCGTTGCTGGGCGCTGCGCTGTGGGCGGCCCGCGGCCTCGATCGCCAGGACGGTGATGCGATCGGTTTGCTGGTGGCCGCCGGTCTCTTGGCCAGCCCCCTCTACCAGGTGTTCGCCGCCTTGGTAATGCTTGAGGTGCCAGGCACTCTGTTGCTGCTCCTCTGCTTGGGCGCCTATTGGCGGGCCATCCCCACGCCGGGCGGTGCAGTGGCCGACAAGCTGACTGTCTGGCAGCTGACGTGTGGGCTTTCAACCGCACTCTTCTTCTGTAAATACAATTACGGTCTGATGTGGCTGCTCGCCCTGGCCCTCGCTGAAGCCCGGCGGCGTACCGGCTCCTTCGCCCACCTCCTGCTCCTCGCGCAAGACCGCGTCGCGCAAGACCGTGTGCGCCGGATCCCCTGGCAGAACCCCTGGACGTGGTTCCTCAGCGGCTACAGCGCCTTTCTGCTGCTCATCCTGGTAACCGGTGGGGGTCGCATCACTGTGGGTGACTTCACCCTGCGCGTCACTTCGATTGGCAATCCGATCTACGCCCTGCTGTTGCTGGTGCTGTTGCGTGCGGCGCTGTCCCCTCGCCGCACGCGGACGCGAGTGCAGGAGTTTTGGCATGGGCTGGCGCGCTGGGATCGGCAATGGGTGGGCTTTGTGGTCTTGCCGATCGCTTCCTGGATGCTCTGGCCCCCCCACCTCAAGGACTTCTTCGGTTTCGTCCAGAACCGCTCCTCTGGCATCGGGTTCTTCTCCCGCGAATTCTGGCTCGCTTACCCGCACACCTTGGCCAACCAGTACGCACCCCACCCAGCCTGGGGATGGGTCTTGGGTTTGGCTGGGATCGGGCTCGCGCTCCGCTGGAAAACGCTCGACGACCAGCGGCGCGCGCTGCTTTTGGCCTTGGGGGTCAGTACCGCCTTGGTGCTGCTCCATCCCTACCGCCTACCGCGCTTTCTTTTCACCGTCGTGCCCCTGTTCTGGCTGACCTTGGCGGTCTGGATCAGCGACGGGTTGCGCGCGGCCAGCCGTCGACTGCCGCGGCTCAGCACTGACCGCACGCGGCTTGGGGTCCTACTCTTGAGCGGCCTGTTCCTGAGCTGGACTGTGCGACTCGGGATCAACGCTCCGCGCCTCGAACGCGAACTCGCCGCCTACAGCGTCCCGGCCACGGCGCGGCCGGTGGTCGAGCAGATCGCCGCCTGGATGGCTGCCGGAGGCCCCCCGGCATTGCGCGGCGCCACCCAGATCCTCGGCGTCTGGAACTTGTTGAGCCCGACTTTGATCGAGTGGCACCTCTATCTGCGCTATCCCGAGCTGATCGCGCAAGCCAGCGCGCCGATCAGCCGTTTCTGGGTAACCCCACCCTCCTCACCGCTACCGGGTTCAAGTACGCCGGAAGCCGTGCTGCAGGACCCCGCAGTCTGCGAACTGATCGTGATCCAACTGTTACCCGCAGCAGCCCTGACCTACCCAGCCTTTGCCGAGGAAAATGCCGGGCTTATGCCCTGGATCCAGGCGCTAGCCGCTGACCGTCGTTGGGGCTTGACCGCGGACTTGCAGCTGGCAGCAGCGGGTTATCAGCTGCAACTCTACCGCGCCTTGTCCTGCGGCGGACGATCCACCCCTCCGCCGGCCTCCGAGTGAGGGCTCTCCAGACGGTCGAGCAAGCCCTTCTCTTCGAGTTGGCGCAAGGCCGCATCGTAGCGCGCCATGCGCTCGCGGATTTCGTCGGCTGGCAAAGCTGCTGACCACCCCAACGCGTTGCTGAAAAGGTCGCGGAAGAAATCCTCAGGCTGTACTTCCAAAGCGAAGAGGATGCCAAAAACGTGGCGTGCGCTGAGCTCGATATGGCCTTGCAGCACTTGGCTCAAGTAGCCGCGCGTGAAACCGTTTTGCTGCTCGATCGCGCGCTGCGTGCGGCCGCTGATCTGGACCAGCCGGCGCAGACCTTCGCGAACTCGCGTCACCATGGCGTCCCGCCGTTCAATTAATGCCATTCTTACCTCCGAGTCGACCGTCTTGAGCCCACAGTCTATCGCGGGTCGCATCGCCGACGCATCGCCCCGTCGACGTGTAGCGGGCGGGAGCTGAGAGTCCGTTGCGCCGCACTTGCGGCCGCAGCACAGACATCAAGACGAATATTATTTCAATACTAGTCTTGCAATGGCAACCTTGTTGTGCCAGTCTACACTTTACTTACGCCTTGATTACGCCAAGGCGACGCGATCAGATCCAAACCTCTGAAACGGTCTGGCAATGAGGAGACGACGTTCATGCAACCACTTTCGAAGGATTTCGATCAGCTACTCCAAGGCTCGCTGTTGGGAGTGAGATCCCCCGCGAGAACTGACCAGCAAGGCGCGGGCTGGCGCTTGCGCAGTGGGTTCGCCGGGGCAAGCGCTGCCCTGCTCCAAGGCGATGAGCTGTTCGCCGAGGACAGCCGCCGGCTCTATCGGAGCGACCCACCGTTCTACACCATCCGGATTCCCGGCCAACCCGCCTTGACCAGCTGCCCGATTTGCACGACTGCGTTCATGGCAGCAGGGCCCACCGGGTTTGCCGACGAGCTGCCGATCTGCGACATGTGCTTGCTCGAGGGTAACCACGACTTGGGGATGTTGATCGCGGTGGGATCCGTGACCCGCACCTTTGGCGCGGTCAAGGGCGCCACCCGCGAGGAGTATTCCCGAGCGCTGGCCGAGCTGGGCGCTTTTGCGCGCATCTATGAGCGGTTCGCTGAACGGTGGGGTCCCCCCCGACTCTTTCGGGCTCCGTTCCCAACGGCCTGAGAGGGCCTGAGGGTCAGGAGCCGAGCAGGTCGGCGATACTGGCGCGTTCTTCGCGCAGTTCGTCTTCTGTCGCTTGCATCTTGCCGCGGCTGAAAGCGCTGATTGCGAGTCCTTGGACGATTTCGTAGTGGCCGCCGCGGCAGGTGACCGGAAAGGAGTAAACCACCCCTTCGCGGATGCCATAGCTGCCGTCGCTGGGAATCGCCATGCTGACCCAATCATCGGCGCGGGAACCGAGCATCCAGTCGCGGACGTGGTCGATCGCGGCCGCCGCTGCTGATGCTGCAGACGACGCGCCTCGCGCCTTGATAATGGCCGCGCCCCGGTTCTGCACGGTGGGAATGAATTCGTTTTGCACCCAGCCGGCATCGACCAACTCGGTGGCCGAGCGGCCTTGGACGGTGCAGTGGCTGAGATCTGGGTACTGCGTTGATGAGTGATTGCCCCAGATCGTCATCCGCTGAATCTCCGTGGGATGGCTGCTGGTTCGTGCTGCCAGCTGGCTGATCGCGCGGTTGTGGTCGAGGCGGGTCATTGCCGTGAACTGGCGAGGATCGAGAGCCGGAGCGTTGCTCGCGGCAATCAACGCATTGGTGTTGGCTGGGTTGCCCACCACCAGCACCCTGACGTCGCGCGCGGCATGCGCGTTGAGCGCCTTGCCCTGGACCGAAAAAATAGCGGCGTTGGCCGTCAGCAGGTCCTTGCGTTCCATGCCCGGACCCCGCGGCCGCGCACCGACTAAAAGCGCCACGTCGACCCCCTGGAAACACTCTTCGGCGCGGTCGCTGGTGACAATTTCATGGAGCAGCGGGAAAGCACAATCACGGAGCTCCATGACCACTCCCTCGAGGGCGGTCATGGCAGGGGTGATCTCCAGCAGGTGGAGGCAAATCGGCTGATCGGGTCCGAGCAAATCGCCCGCAGCAATGCGAAAAATCAGCGAGTATCCAATCTGGCCAGCAGCGCCAGTGACGGCAACACGAACAGGCTGTCTCATCGTCTTCGAACTCCTTGGAGCGCCCCGCAACCAGCTGCAGGCACGTCAGTCGTTGAGACCCATTCTATAATGCGCCTCTGGGAATGCAGTCGTGGCATCGGGGCAAGAAACCAAAGCAAGGAGGTCGTCATGACGGTACAGCGTGTTGCTGGGTGTTGGATAGGGTCGCTGTGGGCATTGACCCTAGGTGGCCTAGGTGGCTTGGCCCAAGGCCAGCCCAGCTTGCCCGATCCCGCGATCCAGGCTGGCGGGTCGACCCAAGCCGCGGTTTCAACTCAACCCCCACAGTCCCAGAAAGCGCGGCCACCGCGGCCCAAGACCGATTCGCTGGGGACCAAGCTCTTGTTGCCTTTTTTCTTGGTCGAACGCGGCAACCCTAACGGCACCACCACCCTGTTCGCGGTGCGCAATGAAGCGGACACCCCGGTCCAGATCTCGCTCAAGTACTTCCGCGTGGACAGCCCCCAGCTCGAACAGACCTTACCCGGGGCCTTTACCGCAGCCACTCTGGGTCCCAAGCAGGTCAAGACCGTAAACATTCGCGATGTGCCGGTGTTGGCCGACGACGATGGCTTTGCCCGCGGCTTCATGGTCATCGAGAGCCAATCGGCAGTCGCGTCCTTGCACGGCGATTACTTTCAGGTGACGCCGGATGATGCTTTTGCTTCCGGGGACCTCCTGATCAACATCGATCCGACCAGTCCCGACAACGCCTTGTGCAAAAAATTTACCGTCCGCTATTTGAACGGCGGCCCTTTCAGCGGCGGCACCACGTTCTGGATCTGGCTGAGTTTGTCTGCGCCCCCAAGCCCTGGTCAGGCCATCACCTACTCGGTCTATGACGAAGCGGGGCAGCCTTTTGCCGTGGGAGTCTCGCTACCCATCGCCACTGCTGCTTTCACTCGCTCGGCCGCCAGCCTGCTGCAAATCGGACCGCTCACCGGTCCGCCTTTTGGGGTCATCGAGTTTGATTTCGACGATCTTGCGGGCTACCTCACCGTCGTCATGAGCGCGAGCGGACTGTATTCCGTGGGCTTTGGTGCCACCTGCCTCGACAATGCCCCATTCTGATCCCACTGCCACGTTCTGGTCCGTCTCAGGTCCGTCTTAGTACGGTAGCCCGCCGCGTGCGTCCTCCCTCCACCATCGAAGGCACGGTCGAACGCGTCGCTTTTGCCAGCGAAGAAAACGGTTGGAGCGTGGTACGCCTGATCGTGCGCGGCCAGGGTCAGGTGACCGCGGTCGGGCACTTGCTGGGAGTCCAGCCGGGAGAGAGCTTGCGCTTGACCGGGCAATGGGTGCGCGATCGCAAGTATGGTCAGCAGTTTCGGGTCGACTCCTACCTCCTGGTCACCCCGTCCACTTTTGTGGGCATCGAGAAGTATCTCAGCTCAGGGCTGATCGCAGGCATCGGTCCCGAGTTGGCCAAACGCCTGGTGCAGCACTTCGGGTTGGAAACCCTTGAAGTGATCGACCAACACCCACAGCGTTTGACCGAAGTCGCTGGCGTCGGGCGGGTGCGCAGCACGCGTATCCGCGCCGCCTGGGACGAGCAGCGGGCGATCCGGCAGGTGATGGTCTTTCTCCAATCCTACGGAGTCTCGAGCAGCCATGCGGTCAAGATCTACAAACGTTACGGTGAACGCGCAGTAGCGCTGGTCCGCGAAAACCCTTATCGGCTGGCGCAGGAGATCCATGGCATTGGCTTTCGCTCAGCGGACAAGATCGCGCGCGAGCTCGGCATCCCGGTGGACGCACCCCAGCGGAGCGCGGCCGGCGCCCTCCATGCGCTCAGCCAGGCCATAGAAGCAGGACATGTCTTCTTGCCGCTCTCCGAGCTCATCGCGCATGCCGCGCAGCTGCTCGAGCTCGAACCACCGCTGATCGCGACCGCGGTCGATGGGCTCCTTGCGGCCGCAGAGCTCCAATCGGCACCGCTGCCCGGAACCCTGGACCGGGCGATTTACCTGCCCGCGCTGGAACTGGCGGAACGGGAAGTGGCCGCAGAGTTGAACGCGTTGACCGCACAGCAGCCGCTGCCTTTACAAATCCGGGTCGACAAAGCCCTGCAATGGTTTGAACGCCGCGAACAGATTGAGCTCGCGCCCGAGCAACGCCGCGCCCTGGAACTCGCCTTGACCAGCAAAGTCATGATCTTGAGCGGCGGACCGGGTACGGGCAAGACCACCTTGGTGCGAGGCATCGTCAGCATCTTGGAGACTAAAGGCTTGCGCGTCCTGCTCGCAGCACCGACGGGAAAAGCGGCCAAGCGGCTCAGCGAAGCTACCGGACGAGAAGCCAAGACGCTCCACCGCCTGCTCGAGTTTCAGCCGCAGCAACGCGGTTTTGCCCGCGGTCCCGCCCATCCCCTGGCGGTTGATCTGCTGGTGATCGACGAGGCTTCGATGCTCGACCTCCAGCTGACCCGTCACGTGGTGCAGGCCCTGCCGCGCTCCGCCCGTTTGATCCTGGTCGGTGACATCGATCAGCTGCCCGCGGTCGGACCTGGACGCGTGCTCGCGGACCTGATCGAGTCGCAGTGTTTCCCTGTGGTGGCGCTGACGGAAATCTTCCGCCAGGCGCGACAAAGCCTCATCGTGGTCAATGCTCACCGGGTACGGGCAGGACAGCTGCCGCAAAACGAGCCGAACGAGGGAATGCCCAGCGATTTCTTTTGGATCGAACGGGACGAACCCGCAGCAGTGCTCAAGACCCTCAAGCAACTCGTGGCAAAGCGCATTCCCCACAGTTTTGGTCTGGTCCCGCGGGAAATTCAGCTGCTGACTCCAATGCAACGCGGCTTGCTCGGAGCGAGCAACCTCAATGCCGAGTTGCAGGCGCTGCTCAACCCTAAAGGCGAGGAAGTGGCGCGCAGCGGCCGCCTGTTCCGGGTCGGTGATCGGGTCATGCAGATCCGCAACAACTATGACCTCGCGGTTTGGAACGGCGATGTCGGACACATCGTCGGGCTGGACCTAGCCGAGCGGCAGCTGGTCGTCGACTTTGACGAGCGGTCCGTCAAGTATGAGCTGGATGACCTCGACGATCTCACTCTGGCTTATGCGTCTTCGGTGCATAAAGCGCAGGGCAGCGAGTATCCGTGCGTGGTCATCGTTATCCACTCGCAGCACTTTGCTTTGCTCGAACGGAACTTGCTCTATACCGCCCTGACCCGCGGACGCAAGCTGGTGGTTTTGGTCGGTCCGCAGCGGGCGATCGCCCAAGCCGTCCACCAGCAAAGCGCGCACCGTCGCTGGTCCTTGCTGGCGTCGCGGCTGCGCACCCTGGCCGGTCTTCCTCCGGTGCCGCTCACAGGATAGACTGGCTCACTCTGGCAAAGGACGGTCTCGCGACCTCACGGCTCGCGAGGAACTCGCACGAGGAAGCCAAACGCCGGGTCAAGGCAAATCGCCCTGACCTTCGCCCTGAGAAAGGAGGCATGCATGCGCCGTTTTTGGGTGCTCATCAGCGCAATCCTGCTGATCGGACCGCTCGCGCCCGCTGTAGCTGCAGAGCTCGCAGGAGTCCAGCTGGACGAAGCTAGCTCAGCTGGAGAACAGCAACTGGTTCTCAATGGCCTGGGAATCCGCAAGAAAGCTTTCATCAAGGTCTATGTCGGAGGGCTCTACCTCCCGGCCAAGCAGAAAGACCCGCAGCAGATTCTGAGCGCCGACACCGCGCGCCAGATGGCGCTGGTGTTCGTGCGCAAGGTGGACAAGGATGCGCTGTGTTCGGGCTGGAAAGAGGGATTGGCCAACAACTCTCCTGAGGCCTCAGTCGAGGTGAAAGCCCAGTTCGAACAGCTATGCAGCTTCTTGGCCGACGTCAGTAGCGACGACCGCTTGCGTTTTACCTATGTCCCGGGAGCTGGAACTGAAATCGAGGTCAAGGGCAACGTCAAGGGCACGATTCCCGGCAAGCCGTTCGCAGATGCGATCCTCGCTTGCTGGTTGGGTCCACAGCCGCCCAATGCCGAGTTCAAGGCCAGTCTTTTGGGTGGTTAACTGCCGCGGGGTTGCCGCCGCTTGTTTAGACGAAGGGTTTTGAAGACAAAAAAAAAGGGGCTGTTGGCGCCCCTTGTTGGGAGGGATGAGAGGAGGTTGTTGCCTCCTCGCACTCAATAACCTACCAAGCGGTCGGTAGGTTGTCAAGGGGTATATTGCATTTTTGTTTCATTTTTGCTGAATTTTTTTAGTCAGCCTTCGGCCTATTCTCAGACCTCGGACAATCTCGGGTATTTTTTGCAAAAAAAGAAGGGGCACTCGATGCCCCTTGTTGGGAGGGATGAGAGGAGGTGTTGCCTCCTCGCACTCAATAACCTACCAAGCGGTCGGTAGGTTTGTCAAGGGGTTGACGGTAAAAAGTGGTCCATCTTGGATCCAGGCGACTGGCCCAGATCTTGCTCTAGTCCTTTAGCGACGAGGCCGATATCATCCGGTCTCCTTGGAGGACTCGATGGAAACCATGACTCATGACACTCGTCCCAACGCGCTCTATCCCGGGCGCGTCCTGGGTGCCCTGCTCGCGATTTGTTCGCTAACTCCAGCCCCGGCCTTGTTCGCCCACGACGATCAGCCGCCCGTGGTCTTGTTTGAAGACGCTGATTTTCGTGGACAAGGCGTGGCGTTTTACCGCAACACCCCTGATCTCAGCGATTCCCGGCTGGGCAACGACGTGGCCAGCTCCGTGACGGTTGCCCGCGGCTGCCGGGTCACGTTGTACAGTGACCACGACTTTCGTGGCGAAGCGGTGACCCTGGCAGACGACGAGTCTCACCTGGGGCGGACCCCGGTGGGCAACGACCAAGTCTCTTCGCTCCGCATCGATTGCCGCTTCGACCATGACCCGGACTGGCGTGAAGGCAAAGGGGTCGTCCTCTACCAAGACAGCGACTTTCGCGGTCGGAGCGAAATGTTGACCCGAGATGATCGCGATTTGCGCGACAACCCGATCGACAACGACACAGTTTCCTCGGTGCGCATCGCGCCGGGCTGTCAAGTCACGCTTTTTAGCGACAGCGAGTTTCGTGGCCGGACGGAAGTCCTGAACCGCGATACCCCCAGCCTCGCGGTAACGCGCCTCGGCGACGACGCCTTGTCGTCGCTCAAAATCAACTGTGGGGATGACCCGCGCTGGGACGGCCGCACAGGTGCAGTGCTCTATGCGGACGAAGATTTTCGCGGGCGAAGCGAGGTGGTCAGCGGCAGAGACCCTGATTTACGCAACAACCGGGTGGGCAATGACGGGGTGTCTTCCGTGCGCATCGCCCCAGGTTGCCAGATCACGCTCTACAGCGATACCGACTTTCGCGGCCAGGCCGCAGTCTTGACCTTCGATACCCCTAGCCTCGCGGGAACCCGCTTGGGCAACGACTACGCTTCGTCGTTCGAGGTCAGCTGTGGCGACGATCCGCGTTGGGACGGCCGGCGCGGTGCCGTCGTCTACCGCGACGCGGATTTCCGTGGGCAAAGTGAGATCTTTCAAAAAGATGACCCAGAGCTCGACGGCAACCGGATCGGCAATGACCAGATTTCTTCACTGCGCGTGGCCCCGGGCTGCCGCGTCACCCTGTTTGCCGATGCGGGCTACCGCGGCGCCTCGACCATCATCACCGCGGATGCACCCAGCCTGACCAGTTCGCGAGTGGGCAACGATGGCGCATCCTCCCTGCGCGTCGAGTGCGGCCACGGCAGCGATCCCGGCGATCCTGGACCGCCGTTCCACCGCGGGGTCATGCTGTTCAGCGACGAGGATTTCCGCGGGCGGAGCGAAGTCTTTGCCGCCAGCGACCGCGACTTGCGCGACAACCCGATCGGAGCCAACCGCGCGAGTTCGATTCGCGTGGCGCCGGGATGCCGCGCGATTCTCTACGAAGGGAGCGGCTATCGCGGCGGGTCGGCAGTGATCACTGAGGACACCCCCAGCTTGGGGGCAACCCGGATCGGCAACGACGGTGTGTCCTCATTGGAGGTCGCCTGCGGGGGCGACGGCCAACCCTTGCCTCCACCTCGTCCGCTCCCAGACCCAGCTCCCGGGCCCCATCCTGGACCGCGCCTTGAGCACGGAGTTGAGCTCTTCACCGAGGAGAACTTTCGCGGCACCCGGGAAGTCCTGACCGCGGATGACCGCAACTTGAGCAACAACCGGGTGCGCAATGACGCGGTCCGCTCGCTGCGGCTCGCCCCGGGCTGCCGCGCCATCCTCTATGCCGACACCAACTTCGAAGGCCGCTCGCTCCTGGTCAGCGAGGACGTCGTGAGCCTTGGCCAGACCCGCATCGGCAATGACGAGCTGTCGTCGCTCGAAGTCGAGTGTCGACACTGACCGCGCACATGGCCCTCGAAGCACGAATTCGCGAGCTCGAAAAAGCCACTCAGGCCCTCGATCCGGACGCGGCCGAGCGCGCTCGGCTTGAGCGTGCGGTCTTGGCCTATGCCAGCGCCCATGTGCAAGATCGGCCGCAGATGCCGGTCTATCAAAGCACACCGGATCAGGGGGCTGGGCTCTATGACTCGCCGCTCAGCGAGGAACCGATCGCGATCGAAGCAGCGCTCCAGCTCCTGCGTGACCACGTCGATCGGGTCGGGGTCACGATCGGTTCCCCAGGGCATCTGGCTTACATCCCGAGCGGTGCGCTCTATGTTCCAGCGCTCGGCGACTATCTCGCAGCGGTGAGTAGCCGCTACGTCGGGCTGTTTTTTGCGGCCCCTGGCGCGGTCCGCATGGAGCACATGCTGTTGCGCTTTTTCGCCGACGAGATCGGCTACCCAGCGACGGCAGCCGGGGATTTGACCTCGGGAGGCAGCATCGCCAATCTCGAAGGGATCGTGACCGCACGCGAAGCCAGCGGTCTCACCGCCAAGGACTTTGCCCGGGCCGTGGTTTACCTCAGTGAGCAGACTCACCACGCAATCGCCAAAGCCTTGCGCATCGCTGGTTTGGGGGAATGCCAGAAGCGCTATGTCCCGCTGGACGCGCAGTATCGGATGCAGGCCGCGGCCCTCGCAGCTGCGATTGCTGCGGATCGCCAGCAGGGCTTCCTGCCCTGGTTGATCGTGGCCACGGCAGGGAGCACGGACACCGGCGCAGTGGACCCCCTACCTGCGATCGCCGACCTAGCCGAACAGAACGGCTTATGGCTCCACGTTGACGGCGCTTATGGCGCGGCTTTCGTGCTGTGCCCGCCGGGGCGGCAGATTTTGCGAGGCCTCGAGCGCTCAGATTCCGTGGTGCTCGATCCCCACAAGGGCCTGTCGATCCCCTTGGGCCTGGGCGCGCTCCTGGTCAAGGACGGGGCCAAGCTGCAGCAGGCCCACCACTACTCGGCCAACTATCTGCAAGACGCTGCAGTTGCCGATGAGATCTCACCCGCGGAGCTCTCCGTTGAACTATCGCGACCTTTTCGCGGTCTGCGTTTATGGCTGCCCATGAAGTTGGCCGGGGTGGCGCCGTTTCGCGCGGCGCTTGAAGAAAAGCTCCTGCTCGCTCGTTATTTCCACCAGCAAATCCAGCAGATCCCGGGCTTTGAGGTCGGGCCTGCCCCCGACCTTTCGGTGGTCACCTTTCGCTACCTCCCCGCCCGAGGTGATGCGAATGCGTTCAATCAGCAACTGGTCACCGCGATCCGCGACGAAGGCAAGATCTTCCTGTCATCGACCCTGATCGACCGCCAGTTCACGCTCCGCCTCGCGATTCTCGGGCTCCGCACTCACCTCGACACGATCGACCTGGCGCTTGAGGTGCTCGAGCGCCAAGCAAAACGCTTGCGCACGACCTGAGCCGCTTTCCCGAAGCTCAGCTAGGGCCGTTGCCGACCGTGAAGTCGAGTTTGAGCGTCGCTTCCAGCCGGGCCAAATTGTCGCGGATACCGACGGCGATCCGCTTGGGCCCACTGTCAAGCTCCAAGGTCACGGGATAGCCGACGGCCTGCGTCACCGCGTCGAACAAACGCTCATTGGGCACTTGAATCGGCAACTCGATGTGCTGAGGCTTGGACAGCCCCCCGGTTTTCTCGTCCCGCACCACCAGGAACAGCGATACCCGTCCGGTGTGGAACCCTTCCTGAGGCAGCAGCAACAACCGGCCAAAGGGGATCTTGACCACCACCGGCACCTGGTAACGCTTGCCGGCGGGCACCGCCTTTCCCGTTTCGACGCTGATGTCAAGCGGATTGTCGGCCATCCCGTATTGGAGAGCTGACAAGGTCAACGCTTGCAACTCATCGAGCGGGTCCTTGGTCAAATAACCCTGGAAATGCCGCACCTGCGCTCCGGGGCGCCGCACTTTGACCTCGATTTTGTGAAACTGGCGATCACCCGCGGGAACCGGCGAGTTGTAGCCCAGCGAATAGAACGTGGTGAAATCCTGCGACATGGCTTCGAGCAACCCGCCGATGTTATTGGTCCGGGTAAAAGCGACGCCGCCAGTGCCGTCCGCGATCTGCAACAGCGAGCTTTCGCGACTGGCGGTGTCGAGCGCGTTATACGACGCGGAGAGTGCCCCTTGGCCGTCACTGGCATTGGAGCCTTCAAATTCAGCCGACACGGAAGACCGGCTCAGCGAGCCCAGGTTGGCCAGCGGGTAGAAGGCGACTTTGTTGGCACTGGCGAACTCGACAAGCTGGCGAAAATCTCGGGTGGCGTCCAGCTTCACTGCCTCCAGCTCGCGTCCCGCCCGCTGCATATCGCGCGAGATTCCTCCCCCATTTCTGGCGATCCAGCCCTGAAATTTTCCCTGCCAAGCTTCAAAGAGCGGTTCTGCCGGGCGGACGTGTAAGCCATCGCTCACGTAGAGGATGGCCTTACGCCCGGGCAAACCTGCGAGCGTCTCGGTGAAACGGCCGAGCGTTGAAATGGTGCTCTGGACGCGCTGATACTGGCGTTCAGCAAACATCTTGGCGGTCGCCGCTAGGCGCTCACCGTTCATGGCCGTGGCTTCGGGAGCCGTCGTATCCAAGCGAAAGGTGTTCGTGACAGCGCCTTCGTCGACCAACTCGACGCGCTGCATTTCCCGCATGAAATTCTTGAGCTCAAGGTCAAACGAGCCCATTTGTGCTTGTTCTTCTTGCAGGCGATCAATCGTGGCGAGCAGCAAGTCCCGATCTGAGGTGAACTCCTGCTCCACTTGCACCTGGTTGGTCAAAGACACCAACATGATGCGGTCACGGGGATCGAACTGCTGCTGCACGAAGTCGCGCAACTTTTTGAGGATCGGATTGCGGTTCTGCGGCTGCATGTTCAAGTTGTCGATGAAGACCACGAGATGGAGCTGTTTGGTCTCGGGACCGGCCCC
>CAZCOV010000012.1:0-7211 GCA_964499975.1 uncultured Thermoanaerobaculia bacterium | reverse complement strand
TGCCTTCCTCGCCCGTGTCGCCTGCAAGACCCACGACCGTCTGCCGTTTCTCCACCGCAAAAAAGTTGGTCACCGGCACCGGCTGACCGTCTTCGTAGACCTCGAAGTCTTGGCGGGTCAAACCGGTCAGGGGCTGCCCGTCCTTGCCAGTGACCTGGACTTCGAGGTTGACGATGTTGACGTCGACGGTGTCGAAAAAGAGTTCGGATACCTTGGGACGGCTGGCGTCTTGGCCAGCCCCAGGTGGGTTGGGGGCATCTTGCGCCCCGCTTGGCATGGTCGCGACCGCGAGCCATCCCCAAGCCAGCCAAAGCCAAAATGACGGTGCGCAAGTCCTGCGGTGGTGAATCTGCTGCTGAACTAGCTGCAAGTGAACTGTCTGCATGGTGCCTCTCCGCTGCTCAAGTTGGTTGACAGGTCCCAATCCCATATCCCAGCCACATCCCCGCCAGGTGGCGGATGAGAACGCATTCGGCGCTAGCTCCTGGTGATGAGCTTAACCCATTTCCGCCCACCGCCAGCCGCCCGTGCGTCCCTCAGGGATCCCAACTGAACCCTAAAACCAGGCAGTCCTCCGAATTCTACCCCGCCAGAGTACTGCAGCGCGTCGGATTGCGTTACCCTGAGCGTTCCGATGGAAGCCTGCGAGAACTCAGCCACCTGCCCCACCACCCGGCGCACCGTTGCCCAGTCCTTGCGCCATGAGATCGCCAAGATCAAGGGCTCGCGGTTCATCGCTTCAGTAGCGCCGGTAGCGTCCGTGCCAGCCGCCCAAGCTTGGATCACAGCGGAGCGCCAGCAATTTCCCGACGCCAGCCACCACTGCTTTGCCTGGCGTCTGAGCCAACCTGCGCCCAGCTTCCGCAGCAGCGACGATGGCGAGCCCAGCGGAACTGCCGGGCGGCCGATCCTGCAGCAGATCGACCATCGCCTGCTGACCGATGTGGTGGTCGTCGTCACCCGCTACTTTGGCGGCACCAAACTGGGCACCGGGGGCTTGGTGCGGGCTTACTCAGCAGCCGCGGCTGCGGTGCTCGATCGAGCAGAGATTCGGGAAGAGCCGCTGGTCAAGACCGTGCGGCTGATCCACAGCTACGCTTTGACCGGTGAAGTGCAGCGGGTTTTACACGCCTTCGGGCTCAAGACCCAGACAGCGCAGTACGGCGTTCAGGTACAAATGGCCGTGACCGTCCCCCAAGCCGACCTCGATCGCCTTCGCTCCGCGCTGCAGGATGCCACCGCTGGCAACCTCTCCTTGCGGGTGGACTGAGTGTTCTTGAAGTGGCTGGCTAAATCGGCAAGTCCTAGTTGAATTTGGAGAATCGGCGGTAGAATCCTCAAGTTGCGCCGTAGCTGCAGGCAAGGCCACCACTGCAACCAGCGCGAAGAGGTCAAGAGGCCCCAGGGGAGGTTACAGATGTCGAATAGCGCGATTTTGAAAACATCGATCCTGTCGTCTTTGGATGAACTGCCTGCCGCCAGCCTGGAGACCCTGGCTGAGTTTACTGCCTTTCTTCGGGCGAAGAGCAGCCAGACCGGCCCTGGAATTGTGCAGCTCCGCGGGTTGTGGAAAAAGGCGCCGAAGATCACTGAGGAGGACATCGCCGAGGCCCGCCGCGAAATGTGGGCGAGCTTTGGGGACCAGGATGTATGACGATGCCCGTCTATGTGCTGGACACGCACGCCCTGATTTGGCACCTTCAAGACTCCGATTCCCTCTCATCTCTGGCACGTTGCATTCTCGACGACGTTGAGAGCGGCAAAGCAACGGCGATCATCCCCTCTATTGTCTTGGTCGAGATGGTTTATCTCGCGGAAAAGAAGCGTATCGCTGCGGAGCTTTTGGACGCGGCTCTGCGTTGCTTTCGGCTCGGCGCCAAAAACTATCACCTTGCAGCGCTGGACCTGGCGGTTACCGATGGCTTGCGAGAGATTCCCCGCTCCGTTGTCCCAGACATGCCGGATCGCATCATCGCTGCGACGGCACTTGTCATGGGCCTTCCGCTCTTGAGCGCCGACTCGAAAATTTCTTCCATCGCGACGGTAAGAGTCGTCTGGTAGCCCAGAGTAGAGGTTCTGCCTAATTTCCAAATCAATGATCTTTCAGGGACCCCACGTGTAGAGCTGGTAGCTGCCGGGGAAGACGCCGGCTACCCCCCCCGACCTGTCTGCTTGGGAGGATCGGGCATTGTGGCCACTCCTGAGTTCCTGACCTAAATCGGCAAGTCCTAGTTGAATTTGGAGAATCGGCGGTAGAATCCTCAAGTTGCGCCGTGGCTGCAGGCAAGGCCGCCACTGCAACCAGCGCGAAGAGGTCAAGAGGCCCCAGGGGAGGTTACAGACACGCCAGAAGATTTGCGCTAGCATGGGCAAGTCTGTTACGAGCAGGGAGTAGGGTCGACCGGGGGGACTGAGGAGTGCTTATGCGTCGTCGGGTTGTCGGATATGCATGTTGTCTGGAAGTTTGTCTGACGCAGAATACTTATGTTTCGGCATCCACTCCGGAAAGCCTGTTGCTGCCTTGGAAATCACCTTGTAGATTCTTGGCATGAAGATCTACCTTGATATGTGCAGCATACAACGTCCGCTCGATACCAAGACGCAACTGCGCATCACCGTTGAAGCTGAGGCGATTCTGGGGATTATCGCGCTGTGTGAAGCCGGCCAAGTCGACTTGATGGCTTCCGACGCCCTGGTGTTTGAGACAACACAGAACCCACACCCGGTGCGGAAAAGGCACGCCTGGGAGGTCCTGGCAAAGGCGTCACTATTCGTGCCAACTGATCGCCGTGTGGAGGAGCGGGCGCGCGCATTCCACGCCGTGGGCCTCAAGCCGCTCGATGCGTTGCATCTGGCCGCAGCGGTCGAGGCGCAGGCCGATTACTTCTGCACATGCGACGACAGACTCGTACGGCGAGCACAAACGACAGACACTTTACGGACCAAAGTCGTTTCTCCTCTTGAGTTGATCACAGAGGTCACCCGATGAATCTACAAACAAAACCTTTGAGCGAAATCACGCAGCAGGCGCTTGCTCTGCTCACGAAAGAGCTGGGCATTGCAGACACCGTGCGCTTTCTGAATCAGTTTACGGCGGGGTATGGGGACTATACGACCGAACGCGACGCCCTATTTGCAGACCTGACCTTCGACGAGATTCTCTCCGCGATCCGGAATAAACCTGGTACAGAAGAGCCGAATCGGGTAGCCGGGGGTGTCTAGCCCCCAACCCCCACACCACCTAGCATACGGGTCCGCATTAGGCGGTTCACGAAAGCGGAGCCTACGGTCACTTCAGAATACCCATGAGCACGCATCCACAGCGCACGCACGGAGATCAAGCCCTGGCGGGTCAGCCATGCGTTCGGCATCCCGGTTTGCGTGGCCAGGCTCGCAAGGTGCCAGTAGTTCTTGCTACGGGCGTTAGCTGGTGAATGCCGCTTGACGGAGATGCGTCCATCAGACCCGACAATCGCGATCGTTGACCGCGGTGAATACATCGTGTATCGAGACGACTGTCGCGAGCTCGTATTCGAGTGCTTCCTTGGAACACAGCCCCTACGACTCAATGCAAGTTTCTACTTCGAAGGACGTAACGGGACGGTCCCTATGCGGTTGTCAACCGTCGAAAGAGACGTTGTTGTTCCTGCTCTCGTTGCATACCTACAGGCTAAGGGCGAGGCCGTCGAGGTAATCTGGTGAGCTTCAGGGCTCAGTTGGCGCAGCCCACCCCAAGCGGCTGGCACCTTTTGAAGCGGTTTCAACTATCCTCAGCATAGCGATGGCTCCTTTCTCCCAGCTTCTCAAGCCGGGGGGCGGTTTGGGGAACCCAAAGGATAGACCGCTGTTCTCTCACCTTCGGTGTCCTTGACTTGCTGTTGAACAAACGCGATGCGCAACGACTCCTCGTCGTGACGAACCGCCACCAGCAGCGCTTCGACGACATCGTGGATGCAGTCCCGGCGCACTGCCTCCAGCGAACCGTGAAGATTCGTCAAGAAGCTCATCGGCCGGCGCAACTCCCACATCTCTGATACATCCGGCGGCAGCGACAAGTGCTCGCACAGCTCCATGAGCAGGTTGTCTACCTCATGCAGCTGGGACACCACAGTGAAGACAAAGACACGGATCGCGCGTTTGGAGGGGCTTTCGAGGGTTTCGATCATGGTCAGGGTCCATCCTTTCAGGCCTACAAGGATGGCCGGATCTTGGCGCTTGCCGGCTGGTCACCCGCGATCGGAGGCCGCATCCTCGATCCACAACTTCCGAATAATACCTGTGGTGACCGGCGGCCGCCTAACTAACGCTCTGCACCGGACGCGGACGCGCAACTCAAGGTTTCGCAAGCGCTAAAGTAGCGCGTGCGCGTCCGCGCCGGTGAGCGCGGATTCGTTGGGCGCTATGAGCAGCCATCGGACCATTACGCAGTTCAGATGGCTGATGAGGATCGATCGCAATTGAATCGAAATTTTGGAGACTGCGATGGCTTTACTTCCCCCCCGAGTAATTGGTCCGCTGTCCGAATGCAGCGGTAGCGTCCGAGTGCAAGGGCAGCTCACTGGATCGACGGTGACTGTCTTTGCCGATGGCGCGCTCGTGGCCACGGGCACCGCGTCCTGGTCTGACCAGACGTTTCCACTCTCGGCGTCCCTCGTTGCCGGTCAGCAGGTCACGGCCACGCAGACCGTCGGGCTGGACACCAGCCCTGCTTCGCCCGAAGCCGTCGAGGTACAGGCCAAGCCCCCTGTCATTGGCACGGTCGGCTTTCGCAGCCATCTGAACCAGTGCGGTGAGTGTGTATGGCTCGAGGGACTTGTGCCGGGGGCCACGGTCGAGCTGCGGGACGGCGGCACCGTGCTCGGCGCTGGCGAGAGCTACGACGGCAACGCGCGCTTCCACTTGCCCACGCCCCTGAACCCGGGGATGGACATCAAGGCCCAGCAGACCGCCTGTGGCACTCCGGGCGTAGTGACCGACGGCCCGCCAGTGGACGTGGTGGTCGAAAAGCTGCAGACCCTGCCGACGCCGGTCGTGCAGACGCCGCTCCGCGAATGCGAGCGGCGCGTCACGGTCAGCAACGTGGTGCATGGGGCGACGGTTACCCTGATGCGAAGCGCCGGCCCCAATCTGCAGGCGTGCTTCGACCTCGATGCGCTTTGGATGGGTGTGAACCCGCCCCTGGCGCTCGGCGAGACGATCAGCGCCCGCCAGGAACTACGCGGTCGATGCAAGCTCAAGAGCGCTGACGCGGCGCCGGTCATGGTGCAGGACAACACGCCCGTGCCCGTCGCCAACGTCGTGCCGCCACTTTGCGCCGGCAACACGACCGTCGTGTTGAGCGGCTTGGTGATGAGCGCCCGCGTGAAGATCCTTGCCGACGGGGCCGAGTTGGGGATGGCCGAGTCTCCCGTGGACGGCACCTACGACTTTCTGGTGCCCGCGCTCGTCGGCGGGACGACAATCACGGCTATCCAAGAACTGTGTGGGGAATGGAGCGTCCCCGGCACTGGCGTGCTCGTCGACAAAGCCCCGGCGTCGCTGCCGAAGCCCAAGGTGCACGAGCCGCTCTTCGAATGCGGCGCGGCCGTTCGCGTGTCAAACCTGCATGTCGGCGCGCGCGTGTACGTGTACTCGTCGATGCTCGGCGCACCCATTGGCGAGCGCACGGCGGACGCCCCTGAGGTCGACGTGCCGGTCGCGCCCCTGCTTATTGCAAACGACAAGGTTTTTGCCGTACAGCGTGGATGCGGACTCGTGAGCTCGAAGTCCAACACGGTCGTCGTCGGCAAGATCGAGCGCCTCCAGGCGCCGCGCGTGGCTGAGCCGCTCTACTCCTGCGAGAACGCCGTCCGGGTGGTGGACGTGGTGCCCGGCGCCCGTGTGGACGTCTACGTCAACGGGATCTTCCGGGGTAGCGGCGTCGGCGGTGGCACCGACCTGACAGTCGGCGTGAGCGGTCAGCTGAACGTGGGCGACTCGGTGACCGCGCTGCAGCGTCTGTGTCAGCACATTTCGCCGCTGAGCAAGCCGGTCATCGTGCAGGAGTTTCTGGGCCGCTGGTTCCAAGTTGGCGGCGACACGGCCGCTGAAATCCTGGCCGTCCACGCCGCACTACTGCACACCGGCAAGATCGTCTACTTCGGCGGCGACCAGCACACGAGCTCGCTCAATAGCTCTGGCGACGTCGACCACACCAGGCTTTTCGACTGCACCACCTATGCCATTACTTCCGTCACGGGGTTGCCGGGCAACGTGGACCTGTTTTGTTCCGGTCATGCCCAGTTGGCCGACGGGCGGATTCTCGCGGCGGGTGGCACGCGGAAGTGGGGTGGTGGCGGCGTCCACCCGCCCGGCCACTTCATCGGGATCCG
The DNA here is from genome assembly GCA_964499975.1 of uncultured Thermoanaerobaculia bacterium. Lineage (GTDB taxonomy): Bacteria > Acidobacteriota > Thermoanaerobaculia > Multivoradales > J023 > CAZCOV01. The sequence goes on along the minus strand of CAZCOV010000012.1, from coordinate 840 downwards.
CGACGCGTATCTGTTCGATCCATCCGACGATCAGTGGCACGTCACAGGCAAGCTCGTGACCCAGCGCGCGAGCGATGTCACTGCCGGGAAGGACATCGAGAAGACCGGCGGCAAGTGGTATCCCACGCTGGTCACCTTGCCCGACGGGCGCGTGCTGGCCGTGTCCGGCCACCCAGAAATAGACGACAACCGGCACAACAACAACTCGCTCGAGCTGTATGACCCCGCCACCGGCGTGTGGTCAATCGTGGGTTCCGCGGATTACTCCAACATCGACACGGTCGACGCGCGCCGATATGAGTACCCGCGCTTGCACGTGCTACCTGACGGCGCTGTGATTTCGCTGTCGCCCATGGCCAACCGGCGGCTCGAGAAGTGGCATCCCTACACGGACGCCACTGATTGGGACGACGTGATCGCACCGCCACCTGAAGGGATTTACGACAACTGGTTTGCGCAAGACACGACGTCCGTGATGCTTCCACTCTCGCCTGCCGACGGCTATCGCGCCCGCATCATGCAGGCGGGCGGCTCCATGCCCTACATTCTCGATCTGGGTAACCTTGCCGCCGGCTGGATTCCTGCCCCGCGAACCATGGTTGACCATCCGAGTCCCGGCGACATGAACCCTGTGCGCGAGAACGCCGACTCGATCATTCTCCCGACGGGCGAAGTTTTCATCGAAGGCGGACTGAAGAACGGCTCCAACGACGCCACGGGCGTGCGCGCACCCGAGACGTACAACCCGGTATCCGGCACGTGGCGGGTTCTGCCGGCCTCACCGGTCGTGCGCGGCTACCACAGCACGGCCCTCCTCATGCCGAACGGCGCCGTGTGGGT
>CAZCOV010000011.1:32996-35426 GCA_964499975.1 uncultured Thermoanaerobaculia bacterium | reverse complement strand
CCCCCCGGTCGACCCTACTCCCTGCTGCGTGAAAGACTTAGCCACGGTAGCGCAAATCTTCTGGCGTGTCAAACGGCATTTCGGTGTCACATAAGCCGCCAAGTTCAGGAGGCGGCGCGGCAGGGGCTTGGGCGACAAGGCTGAGTGCGCATATGTCTCTTGTGCTCCCGCTCAAACTATTGAACATACTGGGGTTAGCTGGAGATCGCTGAAGTTTAGCCGCAGCTGTCGGTGTCGGCGAAGCGGCGGGAAAAGGGACTTCTCCGCTGTTGCGACGTCGCATAAGTGCAGAGATCAGCCCCCTTTCCCTTGAAAACACTGGAGTTAGGCTCTCTTACGGAGGATTTGGGCGACCCAGATGCTGTCGTAGATGCCTTCTCCTGATCAAAGGGCGTCGAGCGGGCTGCGAACTCCTTTGCCGCCACGATTCAAGACGTGCGTGGTTTTGCCGTCTTTGTGGCCTAGCTAAACCTGGGCGGTCCAGCTAGGCCGCAGGCGCACGACGGCGGGTCGCGTAGCTCGCCAGGATGCCGGCGGCAAAGCCGGCCACCAGCGCCCAGAAGGGGGGCAGGAAGCCGAAAGTCGGAAACCAGCCTTGCCACCCGGCGACCAGCACGAGATTGCCCGCAGCGAGCGACCAAAGCGCGCCAGCTGCGGTGAAACCGCGCCAGCGCACGCCCAAAAGGAGGGTTGGGAAGAGGGTCACGTAACCTTCGAAAGCCTGGCGGGAAATCGCGAAAATGGACTCTTCCCAAGTGATTGACAAGATGAAAGTCAAGGCCGCGACCGCGACCGTGAACAAGCGTCCGATCCACACCTCGGCACTCTCTCGGACTCGGCCCAAGGGCTGCAGCACGTCGCGCACCAACATCGAGCTCAACGTCAGGATTTGCGCGTCGAGAGTGGACATCACCGCAGACAAAACCGCGAGAAAACCCAGCGAACCGAGGAAGACGGGGAGGTGGGTTGCGGTCATGCGGTGGAAGATCGTGTCGGGATTGTCGAGCCCAGGAAAAGCTGCCGCCCCCCAGACGCCGAGCAACACCGCCGGCACCCAGAGCAGGGTTAGGGCGATCGGGTAGAAACGGCAGACCTGCTTCATCGCCCGCTCGTCCGCTGCTGCCATCAAACGGACCAGCATGTGCGGAAAAGCGATCACCGCGAGCGAGATCACTAGCCCCCAGGAAGCCCATGCGCGCGGCGCGAAGAGTCCAGTGCTGCCCAGCTCAAGCAGCTTGGGATTGACTTCCCGCACCCGTTCCATGGCCTGGTTCAATCCGCCCAAGGAGTCCGCCATCAAGAAAAAAGCGACCACCATGAAGATCATGAAAATCGAGCCCTGGAGCACGTTGGTCCACGCCGTAGCCCGCATGCCGCCGAGGCTGGTGTAAAGCAGTGCCACCGCGATCACCGCAAAGGCCGCGCTGGTCGCCGGGAAGCGTCCGTCCGTGGTCTCGGCGAGGATCAACGCGCTGCTCTTGACCCCTTGCACCATGTAGGGAATGGTGTAAGCCGTGAACAGGGCAAAGAGGGCAAAACCCACGGTTTTGGACTGCAAATGCTTGGCGTAAAGCTCGGCCGGGGTTAAAGCGCCAAGGCGTTTGGCCAGCTTGCGTGCGGGCGAGCCGATCGCCCAAAAAGTGAGGGGAATACCGAGGACTACGATCGGGGCGTTGAGGCCCAAAACGCCAATCCCCAGGTTGTAGGCGAGACCCGGGATCCCGACCAGCACGAACGAAGTGGTGTTGGTTCCGAACAAAGCCATGAACAGCACCAGTGGTCCGAGCTTGCGACCGGCCAGGAAATACTCTTCGGGAGAACGGCTCGAACTGCGGGAAGCGAGGATTCCGAGGACGATGACCGCCAAGACGTAAAGCGCGCTGGCGATCGCCAGGTAAGTGAGTGAGCCGGCCATCAGTCGTCCTCCCGCCACACCCGCAGGGTGAAAAACACCAGGTAAACCCACGCCAAAGCCATCCACAGCACGCGAAAAGCGAGTTCTTCCGGCATCCAGCCGAAATAGAACTCGCCCCCCCGCGGGTGCCAAACATTCAAGTGGAGCACGAGGAGCAGGATCAATCCTGCCCAGGCGAGGACGCGATCTCGGGTGCCAGGCATGGCGAAACCTCCTGGGTTGTTGCGGGTCCTTGCAGTCAGCGGGGTCCTTGCGCCGACCCACCCTCGCTGCCAAGGCGTGGCACGCAAGGTACGCCACGGCTGAGGATACTGTCAATGCGTCGGGATTCCTGCCTGAGGCGGAGGCCAGGACGTCGATGACAGCAGAGCGTGCTATCCTGGGATTCATGGAGAGGTTCCCAGAAAAGGTTGAGACCGTGGATCGAGCAGCCACCGAGAGCGGTCTTCGCGAGGGCGAAAGGAAAGTCTGGTTGAGGACGCCGGGCGCCCTCAGGATCTCGCCGACCTCGACTG
>CAZCOV010000011.1:17418-32986 GCA_964499975.1 uncultured Thermoanaerobaculia bacterium | reverse complement strand
GAGAAGAACCGATCATCATCCCCCGCTGGAATGCCACCCTTCTATTTAAGGGTCGACGCAGCAATAAATTCACATTTCTGGCGCCCAGATTGGCGCCAGATGCGGCTTTCAGCGGATCACTGACCCGCGAGCGAGGATTCCGGCAGCCCAAGTTCGTCCCCTGACCGATGGGCAACCTCCGGCTCCAGCGCTAAGCTCAGCACTTGCCAGCCAGTAGCATCCGATTGCCTGCGGTCGCGCACCTGGTCGCGCACCGTTCCTGACTTGCATCTTTTGATCACTTGCATCCGAATCGATGACGCCGCCTCAACCCGCCGCTGTCCCAAGCGGCACTGAACGCGGCAAGCACTGTTGGGAGGATTCCATGAAACAAAACCCGGATAGTTATGGTTTCGCGCTTCTGACCCTGATGCTACTCAACGCTTGGACACTCACCCTTTCCACCAGCCCCTGCAGCGCGACTGTACCTGACGCGACTGTACCTGACACGACTGTACCTGACCGTGGTTACGTTGCCCGCGGCTGCGGGCTGGACATGAATCGCAACGGAATCGTGGGAGAACGTGCCGACTGTCGGGTCTGCGACGGATCCACGCTCGATCCCGATCAGGACGGTATTGCGGAAGATCTTTTTTATATCGATTGCGACCAAGGGGTCGATGCGCCCAACTGCGGCGCGCCTTCTTTTCCTTGCCGTACCGTGGGCTATACTTGGAATGAACGAACGGATGGGCCGCAAGACAACGCCGAAGACATTCTTTGTTTGCGTGGGGTGTGCATTCAGGAAGAAAACATTGCCCCGCGCTTCTCCGGGATTCCCCGATACTATGTGCTGCCGCGCTCGGGGTCGGAGGCGCGCGACTGGCAGCTCCCCGCCCACCCGACCATGTTGGTCGGCTGGGACCAAGATCACGACGGCGACTATCCGCCGCACGACCCGGACGACGTCGCCGTTTTCGACGGAGCTCCCCTGCGGCTATCTCGCACCTTTTCCTTCAATCAAAAAGGCGTGCAAAGTTTCATCGAGCTAGCCCACTTCACCGTCCGCGATTACGGCAACCTAGCTGACCAAAACTCTGAGTTGGGTTTTCTCAAGGTGGGGAAATATGGGCCGGTGTCGAGCCATGTTTATTTTCACGATTTGGCATTGCTGCGGATTAATCGCGGACGTCCTTCCCACTCGAGCACCATCGTTTTCAATTTTTTCCGCGGAGGAACCCAACCGCGCTGGTGGGCTTTCAACAACATCCTGGTGACCGAAATGGCATCGTGGTTGACCCGTGGCGCTGGACCCGATGACGCGAGTAAAGAAAATGGCCCTTTCCGTTTTCAGAACTTGACCGTCACTGCCCATGGCTGCAGCGCCAGCGTGTGCGGTGCAGTCGGCGCTACTACCATGTTCAAACTCTGGGGTTATGTTTCTGGAGTTGAAATTTTAGACAGCGTCTTTGATTTGCAAGCTGCAGCCTGGCAGCCGGGCGGCAACCCGTCTCACGGCATCACTCCCGCGCAGTGCTCACGCGATTGGACCATTCGCAACAACGAGTTCATCGATTTTCAAAAAGTGCTCAACGTCAAAGGCTATGCGCCGGGTTTTTGTGACGGCGAAGTCGCCCGACCCACAGATGACGTGGTTTTCGATCGCAACTTGGTCCGCAATACTTACAATTGGGGGTCCTACGGCGATGAGAGCGTGCTGATCGGGGGCGGCAACTCCCCGCTAGAGACGGTCGCAGACGTGACGATCACCAACAATTATTTCCAGTCCGACCACCAACTCGTCGCTTGTTTATGGGCGGTCGGCGGCAACTTGCAAGCAGAAAACCCGGGCAAGATCACTTTCGTGGGCAATACCTGCGCAACCCACTACCGCTATGCCGCCCTGATGATCGGTGATCCCGCGCAACCCTCCCCTTATCCGCACGAAAACTTGGTGATCAAGAACAACCTACTGCACCAGCACGGGCTGCCCCAGTCCGGGCCAGCGAGGAACTTCTGGTTGACCTACGCGCCGCAACACTTTGAGGCGGACCACAATTTGCTGGACCAAAACGCCGGTTTCGTCTGGTCTGGGGTTGCCGTCGGCAGTTTGACCGAATGGCGGAATGCTTCGCGCGGTGACTTCCACTCGCGCGACTGTGTCCCCGAGCTGCTGCCGGCCACAGACGGCATTTTCAAGCTGAGTCCCCTCGACCTCTGTGCCCGCGATGGAGGCGTGTTCGTGGCGGAAGTCAATGCGCAAGACCTGGAAGGTGACCGCCGCAGCGGGGTTGACCAAGAACCGTGGGACATTGGTGCGGATGAGGTCGAAGACTTTTGAATAGGGACGTGAATAGGGATGCTATGATCCGACCATGGGCCGGTTGCTTTGCTTTCCCGGACTGCTTTTGAGTGTTGTTTTGGGCGTGAGCTGTGCAGGACGCACTCCGGTTTTGGCCCCTGACTTGGCGCTCGAACCCCTGCCGACCGAGCCGCTGCCTTACCGGCTGCAGGCGGGCGACACCCTAGGGATTCAGTTCTGGGGAGTGTCCGAACTCGACCAGGAAGTCCTGATCCGCCCTGATGGCAAGATTTCCCTGCCCTGGATCGACGAAGTCCAGGCAGCTGGCTTAACCGCAGCCGAACTCGACGCGCAGCTCACCGCCCGCTACAGCAGCGAACTCAAGAACCCGACGATCTTGGTCACCGTCCGTCAAGCTCCGGGCAATCGGGTGTTTGTCGGCGGCGAAGTGCAACGGGTAGGTGCGGTCCAGCTGCTGGGTGAACTGTCGTTGCTCCAGGCAGTGCAAGAAGTTGGCGGTTTTTTGCCCAGCGCCCGGCTGCGGCAGGTCTTGCTGATCCGCACCCAGGCAGATGGTACTCGCGTGGCCCGCAGCCTCGACTTGCGGTCGGCCTTGAGCGGCGCAGAGCCCAATGCGGATCCCCGACTCCAGACCCTCGATATCGTGTTTGTGCCGCGGACCAAAATTGCCAACGTCAATCTCTTCGTCGAGCAGTACATCAATCGGGTTTTCCCGATCGGTCCGCTCCTGGTCCGGTCGATCCGCTGACCTGGTCTTGCCGAGGCGCTGATGATCGAAGAAAGCCCCCTACCCTGGCCTGAGGTCATAGAGACGCTGTACCGGCGCCGCTGGTTGATCCTCGCGCCCTTGCTCTTGGGGTTGGGGTTGCCTACCGCGCACGCCTTGCTCATGCCGGCGGTTTACAAAGTCACCGCCAAGATCTTGCTCTCGGCCCAGCCGACCTCCGGCGCACGGGCGGCGGCCATGTCAGAAACCCAGATCAAGTCGGAGCTCGCTCTGCTCCGCAGCCCGGCGCTGATCCGCAGCGTGCTGGAAAGCGAGCCCTATGCCACCGCGACCGACGACACCCAGGCCGAATCCTGGTTCCGGCTTGGTTGGGGGATGAGTGGTCAAGATGCGCGTCAGGAAAGTCAGGGCAAGCAGCTCAATCAGCGCATTCGCGCCCTGGCCGAACGGATGGAAGCGACGCCGCTGGCCAACTCGAACTTGATCCAGGTGAGTTTGCGCCACCCGCAGCCAGAATGGGCTGCCCGCTTCGTCAATGATCTGCTCAGCCATCACGTGACCCGGATCGCCGAACTCAACGAGCAGAACAATGCCAAACGTTTCTTCCAAAGACAGAAAGACCTGCTGGGGCAGCAGCTCCAGCAGGCGATTGCCGCGCTCAGCGCTTACCGCGAACAACATGGCGCCGAGCTCTTGAGCGGTGATCAAAAGCAGCTCGCCACGCTCCTCGCCAGCTTGGAAGCCACGCGGGTCAGCGCGGAAACCGAACGGCTCGAGCTCGAAGCGAGTATCGCGTTTTTGACCACGGAGCTGGGCCGGCAGCCCGAGACGATCGCCAGCGAATCGCGCATCACCGAAAGCGAGGACGTCAAGTTTTTGAACTCGCGCATCCTCCAGCTCGAAGTCAAACGCAGCGACCTGCTCTCGCGTTTCACCCCCACGAGCGCCATGGTGCGCGAGGTCGACCGCCAGCTCGAAGAAGGTCGACAGCTGCTCGCCAACAAGGAGAAGGATACCCTGGCCGAAGTCACCCACGCGATCAACCCAGCGCACCAAACCCTGCAAGTGGAGCTGGTCCAGGCGCAGTCGCGCAACACGGCCGTGGCTGCGCGGCTGGGCGCCTTGAACGCCCAGATCGCGCAGTATCGGCAAGCGTTGAGCGAGCTGGAACGGATCGCGCCCGAACTGCAACGCCTCGAGAGTGATGTGGCAGCGCAGCAGGAAGCCTATGACAACTACGTCCGCCGTGAAGAAGCTGCACGGCTGTCGAGCGCTCTCGATGAATCCGGGATCGTCAATTTGACCGTGGTCGAAAAAGCCGACGTGCCACCCCGGCCTGAGCCCTCGGAAAGTGCCAAAGCGATTCCCTTGTTCGCTGCTTTGGGCTTGGCCTTGGGGCTGGTCTTGGCCGCGATCACCGAGTGGCTCGACCCCAAAGTCAAGAGCAGCATCCAAGCGCGCCGGTTGAGCCAGCTTCCGGTTCTGGCCGAACTTCCGCGCCTTTGAGCGCAGCGCCGACGGAAGATGACAATGTTGCGACGTTTTCGTTTCCGCCGCAATCCTGCCCCAGCAGAACCCCGGCCGCAGCACTTCGGCGAGCTGCTCGACAACTTGCGGGCCCTGGCCAGCGCCACCCACACCCCACGAGTGGTGGTGGCGGGGGTGAGCGGTGACGAACGCCTGGAGGGGTTGCGCGCCGGGCTCCAGGAAGAAGCTGCCGCCCGGCAGCTGCGCTTGCTCTTGGGCGAGCTCAGCGAAGTTGCAGGCGGACGTCAGTTGCGGGCGGTTGCACCGGATTCCCACCTCGCACCCCAACCGCTAGCGGGCAACCCCGGCGTGGGCGCTGCCGCTTGGCTGGAAAGGGCGGCGGCCAGCTGCGACTTCATCTGGATTGAAGCTCCCCCGCTCGCTTCCGCCGTGGATGCCGCACTCTTGGCCCGTTCTTGTGACGGCTTGTTGGTAGTGGTCGAGACCGATTTGACCGGACGGTTGGCGTTGCGCACAGCGGTCGAACGGGTCCGGGCCGTGGGCTGCAAGCTGCTCGGTCTGGTCGTGCTCGGAACCCCCAAAAAGCAACCTTACTGGTTGCGCAAGCTCTTGCCCAAGACCTTGTCATGACGCCCAGCTCCCCGTCGGCGGCCCTTTCCCAGGCGGCCCTTTCCCGGGTGGACCCCGCCCACAGCTCGCTACAAGTTTTGTCAGTCCTTTTGCTCGCGTCGTGGGTGGGGTTTGGCGGCGTCCGCTTCGTCACCGCACTGCTGCTCCATGGGTTCCTCGAACACCGGCTCTGGCGGCTGGCCTGGGGCGAGCTGTTTCACGCCTGGCTCGCTCCGTCCCTGGTGGTAACCGTGCTCGGCGCAGCAGCAGGGGCGCTGCTTTGGGGCTGGTTGCTCGCGCGCTTCGCGCGCAGTTTGCGGTTCAGCGGGCAAGATGCCCGTGTTCCCGGGGGGGGCAGCGGGCAAGATGCCCGCGTTCCCGGCTTCGGCGGGCAAGATGCCCGCGTTCCCAGCGGGTTGCTCGCGCGCTTCGCGCTGAACACCCATCCGCTGGTGGTCAGCGGGATCCCGCTGGGCTTTTTTTGGCTGGTCCTCGGGGTTTACGAAGTCCTCACTTTGACCCGCACCCAAGACGTGATCGCTGGCCGCTTCGCGCTGGAACCTGCACATTGGTGGATTTTTGGCTTGACCGTGGCGCTCGGGGGCTTGGTGTTTCTCGCCCGGACGTTCCTTGCCGCGCGCCCGCGCCAGATCTTGGTCGCTGCCCTGATTGCGATCGGTCTGGCGGGACTGGGCTGGCTGGCTAACTTGCCGGAAGCCCCGCCCGGACGGCTGAACGTGCTGCTCATCACCGTGGATACTCTGCGCGTTGACCACTTGAGCTGTTATGGGTATGACCGTCCCACGACCCCCCACCTCGATTTGCTGGCCAGCCGCGGCACGCGATATCTGCGCTCGGTCAGCCAGGCACCCCACACCCATCCCTCGATGGCCTCGCTGTTGACTTCGGTTTACCCCACCGAGCTCGGCGGCGAACTCAAGTACATCCCGTATCACTTGCCGACGCTGGCCGAAGTTTTTGCCAACGCAGGTTACCGCACGGCCGCGGTCTCGAGTAATGCCTGGATCAAATCTGCGCTGGGCTTTGACCAGGGTTTTCGCCACTTTGACCAGACCAGTGCGATGAGCGAGTTTTACGCGGACGAGCAACGGGCAACCTGGAAAAATGCGGGTGACGTCACGGCCGCTGGCCTGGCCTGGCTCGCAGCCAATGCTGAGAAACCGTTCTTTCTCTGGTTGCACTACCTCGACCCGCACCACCCCTACGAACCGCCAGCTCCGTGGGACACCCGCTTCCGCTCGACGGATCTGCCGCAATCGGCGTGGTTGACCCGCCTGCGCCAGCTCCCGACCGGCAAGCAGACCGAGGAACTCGCGGCCCGGGCCCGGCAGAACGACGAGTCAGCGCGCGCCGAGTTCCGCGCGGTCGTCGATCTTTACGACGGCGAGATCGCTTTTACCGACGAGCAGATCGGGCGCGTGCTGCACCGCCTGGTCGAGCTGGGGGTGGAGAATCAGACGGTGGTCGCCTTCACTGCGGATCACGGCGAAGAATTTCTCGACCATGGCGCTTGGGGGCACTCCCACACCCTGTTTGATGAGCTGATCCACGTGCCTTTGATCCTGCGCTATCCCGGGCAAGCCGAGCCAGGGGGGGTTCGTTCGCAGTTAGTCCGCACGCTCGACCTGGCGCCCACCCTGCTGACGCTCGCCCAGCTCGAGGTCCCCAAGACCATGGCCGGTCGCAACCTGCTGGCCCTCGACCGCGCGCGCCCGGAAAAAGATCCACCGGCAGTCAGCGTGTTGACCAAGACCCGACAGTTTTCGATCGAAAGCGAAGGTTTCAAGCTGATCACCGCACCGCGCGCCGGAGCGCTTCTGTTGTTCAACCTGGCGGAAGATTCTGGCGAGCAGCACGACCTTGCGGCAACCGAACCCCGCCGCGTGGAAGCGCTGCAAGGAGCGCTGGAGAAAACCTTGGGAGCCCTGCCGCAAGGCGCATCGACCGAGGTCCGCGATCACATGCTGGACCGCGCCACGCGCGAGCAACTCGAGGCCCTGGGTTATGTCCGCTGAACGCCTGCATTTGGGGTTGATCGCCCCAGAGTTTCCCCCGGAACTGGGCGGGATGGCCGAGTTTGCGCGCGGCCTGGCCACCGCGCTCGCAGCGCTCGCCGAAGTCACGGTGTTCACCCATGAAAATCTCGGAATCCAAGACGCGCCTTTTGCCGTGCAGCCGGTGCTTGCCCGCCGCCCGCAACAAAATCTCGCCCGCTTGCAAGCCGCACCGGTTGATGCTTGGCTGGCACTCAATGCGGGCTATGTGCCGGTGATCAGCGCGCTTGCACAGCCGAAAGCGCACTTGCGGGCGAACCAGCCGCAGCCTCCCAACTGTCCGTTGTTTGCTTATTTGCATGGGAATGATTTCTTGAATCCTTGGATCGCTTGCGGGCCGCACTGGCTAGAAGCGATTCGGCGTCCTTATTGGGCCCGGATTCGCCATGCTCTGCGCCGCCAGCAGATCCGCGTCAAGGCGCGGCAGCTGGTCGGCGCTTTCGTCAACAGCCAGAACACCGGCGAGTTGGTGGCCGAGACTTTGCGACTGCCCCACGCGCGGATCGCGGTCTGCCCGCCCGGAGTCCACGACGCTTTTTTCCAAACCCGACCCGCAGCTCCTCCTGGCAGCCCCTTGCGCCTCCTCACGGTGTCTCGGCTGACCCGCTACACCGCGCGCAAGAACGTCGACGGAGTGCTGCAAGCGCTCGCCCTGCTCCCCAACTTGCCGGTCCACTACACGGTCGTCGGCGATGGGGATGATCGACCGCGGCTCGCTGCCCTGGCCGGTGATTTGGGCATCGCGTCGCGGGTCAGTTTCCGCGGCAGCCTCAGACTGCCCGAGCTGCTCTCTTGCTACCGCGAAGCCGACCTCTTCATTTTGGCGTCCAAAGCCACAGCCCAAGACGTTGAGGGGTTTGGCATCGTCTACCTCGAAGCCTCGGCCGCCGGGGTCCCGGTGATTTGCAGCCAGGCCGGCGGCGCCACCGACGCAGTGGTTGACGGTCAGAACGGACTTTTGATCCCGTCTTCCGAGCCGGCCGCCATCGCGGCGGGGATCGAACGGTTTCTTCGCGAAAGAAACCATTTTCCTGAAGACCAAGTCCGCGGCTTTGCAGAAAGCTTTCGCTGGCCTGCGGTCGCCGAAAAGATCCACGCGATCATCCGCGACTCGATCATTCGTGACTCGACGATCAACCCGATCCGGCCATGAACTTCATCACGCTGGGCATTTTTGCCACGGTCGCGCTGGTTTTATCCCTAGCTTATCCGCTCTACTCTCTGCTGGTTTTCGATTTTGTGCTGGTGTTCCAGCAAGGTTCCTGGAACCTCGCCGGGATCAACCTCAATTTGACCGACCTCGCCTACCTCGGCATAGCCCTTGGTTTGCTCTTGCGCGGTCGCTTTGTCCGCGGCAACGACGGCCCGCACCAGATTCCCTACCTCGGCTGGTGGTTCACCCTCGCCGCGATCTTGAGTCTGGCTTATCTGGTAGCACCGCAAAATCAACAGTACTTCACCGACCCCGTGCGCATTGCCTATCAGCTCTACCGCTACGCGTTCAAACCGATCTTGATCTATCCCCTGACCTTTCTCCTGCTCAACGACCGCAAGAAGTTCCAGGTCGTGGTGCTCGCCTTGGTGGTGGCAGCGGATTTGTGCTCGATCTCGGCGATCCGCCAGGGTTATTCGGGGTTGCGCGCGGGCGGGCCGTTCGGCGGCGGCAATGCCTTGGGTGGCGTCTTGGTGGTACCGTTCTTGTTCGCCGTCATGGGCCTGTTGTTTCCAGCCTCGCGGCGGCATTTGCTGTTTTTCGGGTTCAGTGTTCCCTTTATTTTGCGCGCGCTGCTTTTTGCGGGCTCCCGCGGGGCTTATACCGCGATCTTGACCGGCCTGGCTTTTGCCCTGGTCTCGCTCTCGGCCATGCCCGAAGGACGGCGCAAGCTCCTGAATTGGGCGCCGGTTTTGCCCCTCGTCCTGGTGTTCTTCCTCGCCCTGCTGCCCACCCTAGCCGATCGCCCCACGCTCAAACGCTTTTCGACGCTGTCGGATCCGGGGGAAGTGTCCACCCTCCAATGGCGGCTGGAACAGCGCTGGCCGCATTTCTGGCGCATTGCCCTCGCCCACCCCTGGATCGGCACCGGCACCGACGTCGACTTCAGTCTCGGCCGAGAGGGCAACACCCCGCACAACGGCTATCTCTCGTTGTCGGTCAAGTACGGCTTTCCCGCGACCGCCATGTTCCTGCTTTTCGCCGGTCTGGCGGTCGTCCATGGCCTGCAAGCACCGCGCCGCGCCGCCAGTGCCGAGGAGCGCATCCAGGGCATTGCCATCGCCTGTGCAATCGTGGCGATCTTGGTGCATAACATCGTGGAATCAACCTTGATGAACCCTTTTGTGGCCAAGCTGTTCTGGATGTTGACCGCGATCGCCATCTTGAACGTCCGCCGCAGCACTGGCCTGGGTCAGCCAGCGCTCCGGGCGCCAGCTGTTTCGCAAGCTGAAGCCCCTAGCTCTGACGCAAGCGCTGCGACAAACCGACCGCACCTAGCCGCTGCCGGACGCCGTGAGGCGGCGGAGCTCCCGCTCTAGCACCGCCACGGAAGCGCCGCTCAAGACCCGGCGGACCCGCCCTTGGTGATCGAGCAGCACGGTCGCGGGCAGAGCGACCACGCCGTCGCTCCACGCGAGTTCGAGCAGGGGTTCAAGATGCGCGCCCCTGGCAGTTGCCAGCGGATAACGCGGAGCCGTGTGCTCGGCAAAAGCGCGGACCGCGGGCAGATCGTCTTCGATCGAAATGCCCACCACGTCGACGACCGCGCCCAGCCGGGTCTGCAGTTCGTTGAGCCCGGGGACTTCTTTTTGGCAGGGGAGGCACCAAGACGCCCACAAGCTGACCAGGGCGGGCCGGCCGGGGGTGGGACGCCAGGAGCCGCCGTCGAGCGTGCGCGCATGCCAAGCAGGCGCAGCCGCCACGGGGGTCTCCGACCGCTGGGGCAAACGCGCAGGCAAGGGCTCGATCTGCCACCCGCGCTGGCCTTCGATCACTGCGATTTCAAGGTCTGCGGGAAGGTCGGTGAACCGCTGCTCCGTTCCCGAAGGCCAGCGGATCACCAGCTCATCGACGCGGTCGGCGGCGCCCAAGCCGAAGTGCAGGGTGCCCTCGGATTGCCCTTGAAAGCCGCTACCAGCCATCTTCACACGCATTTGCCGCAGCCCTCCGGCGACCAGTCGGACGGTGGCGCCGACCGCGTCGCGGTTGCTCGCGGTGCCGTGCAGCACCACCCGCAAGAAGTGGCTGGCGGGTTGCTCGGGCTGCTGCTGGACCTGATTTTCCAGGTAGGTGAGCTTCTTGCGGGCAATGCTGCGCACCACCAAGTCGAGTTGACCGTCGCGGTTGAGATCACCGACCGCCACTCCGCGGCTTTCCAAATCGACATCGACGCCCAGGGGATAGCCCGCTTCGAGGAAACGCTGTCCCCCGCAATTGACGAACAAAACATTGCGTTCGTGGGCGCTGAAGCTGTAGTGCTTGAACGTGTCGCGGCTGGTCAACAGCTGCAAGTCGCTCGGTTCGAGCCGTTCGAGCAGCTGAGTGACCGCCTGGTTCTTGGTGTAGGTGGTGCCGGATTTTTCAGGGGTAAGCGCCAAGACCTGGCGCCAGTAGAGCGGTCAAGCGTCGGTTTCAACCGCCCCTGCCCAAAAACCATTGGCGGCGTGGACATCGAGCCAACCGTCGTTGTCGTAGTCGAAAAAGTTCACGCCCCAGGCCCAACCCGCGCGGCTGGCACCGAGCTGGCGCGCGCTTTCGCGGAAGGTGCCGTCGCCCAAGTTGCGGTAAAGCGAATTGCCTTCGGCGCTGAACCTCAACTTTTGCAACAGTTGCGGCTCCAGCCCTTGATAGAGGTTGAGGAACTGCCGTCCGGTCTTGGAGTACATGTTCGCGATGTAGAGGTCGAGCCGGCCGTCGTTGTCGTAGTCGCCCCAATCCGCTCCCATGCCATTTGCGGGATCATTGACCCCAGCTGAGACAGCGACTTCAGCGAAAGTTCCGTTGCCCAGGTTGCGGTAGAGCGCATCATCGCCGTAGTCATTGGCCACAAAAACATCCAGCTGACCATCATCGTCGTAGTCGGCCCAGGCCGCAGCAAAGGACCAGCCGGTATTGCCCACGCCAGCCGCTGCCGTGACGTCGGCGAACTGCCAGTCGCCGAGGTTGCGGTAAAGGCGGTTGGGTTGACCGTCGCGCGCTTCGATGTAGTGGTGGTAGGGATTGAGGTTCTTGTCTTGGTAGTAGGTGATGTAGATGTCGAGCCGGCCGTCCCCATCGTAGTCCGCGGCAGTTGCCCCGCTCGCCGGACCGATCGGACCGAGCTCGGCTGCAGGGGTGAAACGTCCGCCCTGATTGCGGTAGACCTGGTGGCCACGCTGCGTCGCCGGCCCCTGGATCAGCGAGTACCAGGCGTTCACCACCAAGAGGTCCAAATCCCCATCGTTGTCGAAATCTGCCCACAGCGCAGCTTGGCTGTTGCCGGGATCCCCCACCCCAGCGGCTGCGGTGACGTCCTCGAATTGACCACCCCCGCGGTTGCGCAGCAGCAAGTTTTCACCCGCACGAGAGACGTAGAGATCGAGCCAACGGTCCTGATCAAAATCGCCGAGCGCAATCCCACCGTAGAGGATCTGACCGTGCGCGATGTCGCGCGGGTCATAGCCCTCATCCGGCCAGTCGACCGGCAGCCCGGCAGCACGCGTCTTGTCGCGGAAAGCGGGCCGGGGCGTCTCAAAGCGCTGCCCGGCCCCCAGCTCGAGCCAGGTGAAGCGCCAGCCCGCCGCTGGATCGCCCACGATTTCGGCTTCGACCACCACCTGTTCGAGGACCCTGCTGCCAGTGGCCGTGATTCCGCCCAGTTCAAAATCAAAAGCGATTTGTGCGGGGCTCAAGCTTGCAGGCGTGGCCAGGATGCGAAACGGCTTGACCGCACAGCGCTCAACCCGCAGCCAGTCAGCAGTTAGCTGCTCCAGATCCGCGAGCAGATCCTCCGCGGTCCCCCAGCAAGGGGACGCCGTCGCGGAACGCACGCTGCCCTGGCCGCCGCTGCTGCTCACCACGGTTTCAGGCGAGTTCAAAAACCAGCGCTCGAAGCGCCCGTCATCGCTCAAGTGCGAACGGATCGCGGGCACGTCAAAATGCTTCAAGGCCGGGCACAGCTCTTTTTTCGCCAAGCTGACCACCGACTTAGCCACCCGCTCGACCTTGGCCAGATCCCGCTCGGGTTCGCGGATCGGTTGCGGCCGCGCTCCCGCGAGACAAGTCGGCGCCGCGGCCACCCCGGGCACCCCAGCCAGAAAAGACAACGTGCCGAAAACGGCGAACCATAAACCCCACGACCACTGCCACAAACCCTTTGGATCTGCCACTTTTGAACCCTCCAGATCGTTCGCGGACAGTCTGCAGCAGCTGGTAGGCAGCGGCTTATCCCGGCTTGCGCCTTGACGGGTCAACCGAACTTGACGCGGCGCATTTCAGGGTTGTAAAGCGCGGGTAAATCTCCACGCGGTCCGCTGCTTCACCTTGCGACCCAGGCCGAGCGCCGTTACGATGTCGCTCATGATGGCTCTGGCCTCGTCGCCCCGACCGCCCCTTCAAGCGCAAACTTCGGGATCCCGATGGTGGCAGTCTGCTCTGGGCACCCTCGGCGCGGTTTTCCTCGGCGCAGTCCTGCTCGTCGCGGCTTGGGCCAAGGCCCTCGACCCCACGGCTTTTGCCCGCCAAATCGCGCAAGAGGGTCTGGCGATCCTACTGCCCGCAGCAGCCGTGGCGCTTTTTGCTCTCGGCATCGAAGTTTTTTTGGGCAGCGCGCTGGTCTTGGGCTTGCGCCGTCCGTGGGTCTTGTGGCCCTCCGTAGCGCTTGTGGTTTTTTTCTTGCTGCTGACCGGGCGCACCTACTACCGTTTCCTGCAGGGAGAAAGCCCAGCAGACACCGGTTGTGGCTGCTTTGGCAATCTGGTCGAACGCACGCCGGCCGAAGCGTTCTGGCAGGACCTCTTGCTCTTGGTCCCCGCGCTCGCCCTGGCTTTTCTTGGGCGCGTCACGCCACCCCAGGGAACCAGGTGGCGGCTGGCTGCGGTGAGCTTGCTCACCGTCGGCGCCCTGGTTTTCGCCTGGCGCGCGCCCGACTTGCCCTTGGACGACCTGGCCACCCGCTTGCGGCCGGGGGTCGCGGTCAAAACCCTCTGCATCGGCCAAGGCGAACAGCGAGAATGCCTGGATGGAGCGCGCATCTTGCCGGAGCTCCAGACCGGCGCGCACTGGGTGGTCCTCGCCGACCTGGCGGACGCTGCTTTCACCGCCCAAGTCGAGCCGCTCAATGCCTATCACTTGGCCGGCCAAGGACCGCGGTTGTGGGTCCTCACCGACGCGTCCGAGGAAGCCTTGTTCGCCTTCCGCTTTGGCCATGGCCCGGCGTTTGAAGTGCGGGAAGCCCCGACCGCTTTGCTGCGTCCGCTCTATCGCCAGCTGCCGCGCTCCTTTCGCGTGCAAGATGGGCAAGTCGTCGAGACCTTGAACGGATTGCCCCCATGGGCCTCCGGGCCAGGTACAATCTGAGCGACCCACCGTGTCGATGATCCTTTGACGATGCGAACTACCTAGAACCACGAATTCGAGGCAAATTTTTCGAGGCAAATTCCATGAAACGAGCGAGAACCACGTTCTGCTTTGGGCTGGGAGTCCTGCTGCTCTGCGCCGCACCCCCCCCTCTCCTGGCCGAAATCCCACCGGATGCGATGTTTAGCGGCTTTGTGTTGAGCGGTGATTACACCTTCGAGCTGGCGGGCAAGACCTTGACCCACGCCGAGATCTACCACTCGGACCGCGCGGCTTCTTACCTGGTGATCGCACCAGAGCTCAAGTCACCCCTGCTGATCAACCCGCGGACCCAGACCGTCGAATCCGTCCACCTGATGAAAGTCGCCAAACGCGAAGACGGCAGCATCGACCTCTTGGCTGACGCCACCCTCGACCTGGTCGACCGCTTCCAAATCGCGGGCAAAGAAGTGCATTTCACCCTCAACGACAAGCCGGCCAAGCTCCTGCCCAAACCCTGGCTCCTCGGCAGCCACGCGGGAGACGAACTGCTCAGCTACAACCCGGAATATGCCCGCCTGGCCGCGGCCTACACGCCCTCGCCCCTGGGCCTGACCGGGCTGCGCGGCCAGACCCGCGAGGTGCGGGTGCGGGTCTACTTCGGATCCTGGTGTCCCGCCTGCAAACGCCTGGTACCCCGGCTGCTGCGGGTCTCCCGCGAGATCGCCGGCTCCAAGATCCGCTTCGAGTACTACGGCCTGCCCAGCCCGGTTTCCGACGATCCCGAGGCAAACCGTTTGAAAATCGACGGCGTTCCCACCGCCATCATCTACCTGGGCGACCGCGAAATCGGCCGCCTGATGCGCGACCAGTGGGATGCGCCCGAGGTCTCGCTGCTGCAAGTGCTGAACAAAGCTTCTTAGAGAGGACCCTGCCATGCCCCAGCTCCATCCCCGGTTTGCCGCCAGCCAGCGCGAATTCCGCCAGGTCATGGTCAGGACCTTGCTGGTGGCATCTCAAATCGTCAGCAGCCTGTTGGTGTTCGGTGGTCCAGCCACTGCCGCTAAGAACGATGTCACCGCTAAGAACGATGTCGCCGCAAACGATGCTGAGCCGCGCTTTGCGTTCGGTTTCGAAGTCAAGGCTCACTATCGCGACAGCGACAGCCAGCGCATTGCCAGCCCGTTTCCTTTTCCTCCCGACTTTCTTCCGGTCGGCCAAACACAAGGCTTCATGGAAACCGTGGACGTGGGCGAGCACACCGAGCTCTCGGCCGTCACCTTGTGGGCGCGTGGCCGGCTCAGCAAAAACGTCCACGGCAAGCTCAAAGTCGACTTCATCGACCGCTACGATCGCAACCCAACGTCCGAAGACCGCAAGATCGACGTGGACGAAGCTTGGCTGGTTTGGGGGCAAGAAACCGACGGCGGGATGCTCGCGCCCGGATGGGGCGGTTACCTCAAAATCGGCAAGTTCCCCAAATTCGAGCGCCAAGACGACCGGCACCTCGAAAGCTACGGCCTCTTGTCCACTGCTTTCAACCGCCATGAAGACATCGGTCTCGAAGTGGGGTACGACCTCGGCCGTCATTTCTACGTCAAGAGCTCGGTAACCCAGGGCAACCCGGTCTTCATCCGCGACCCCAACGTCTTGTCCGGCGACAACGGCACCAAGATCTTTGATCGCTCGGTGCCCAACCCGGTGAAGAACCCGTTCTCCAAGATCAAGACCGGCTTCCCCATCCTCTACGACGCCGACCTCGACCTCGACAACTTCGACTTCAGCAACCCGGAGACCGGTTTGGGGATCGGCTTCCGCACCGGCAACGCGAAAGATGG
>CAZCOV010000011.1:0-17408 GCA_964499975.1 uncultured Thermoanaerobaculia bacterium | reverse complement strand
GGGTCTTCGACTTGCTGCTCTGGGGCTACCAGCGCGACCTGGCGGAAAACCTGGACCTCCCGCGCACCTTCTATCACGGCGATCTCGATCTCTTACTCGGACCCGGTAACCAGTTCCCCCTGCCGATCACCGATCGCGACAAGCGTGAACTGGGCGCGAACCTCTGGCTCTACCTCGGCGATTTCAGCTTCTTTGGCCAAGTGGTCGAGCAAGAACTTGCCGGGCTAGAGCGCCAGGGCTTCGAAGCCGAAGTCGCCTGGACTTTTGACCTCCCGCTGTGGGCAGCGATCCGGGGACGTCAGTTCCTGTCGTGGATTGCCCCGTAGATCCGTTACTCCGAACTCGACCCGGACTTCGCCAACTTCGCCAGCGACCCCAAGAAACCCTTCCCCGCCCCAAGCGTGACGTGGGATTGGGAAAAGATCGATTACGGCGTGCGCCTTGGCCTCTACCCGGGTTTGGACTTGACCTGCGAGTTTTCGGACAACACGTTCGTGGTCAAAGGCGTTGACTATACCAACGACGAATTCTTGCTCACCCTGCGCTGGAATTGGGACCGCGGGTTCGGTCAAAGTCGTTAGCCCGTCGCAAATTCGGACAAGCGATATTAAATCGTCTTGGTAACGGATATTATCGAATAACGTCGTCTGATTCTAAGAAAGTATCGACCTGCTAATCATTTGAATGCAAAAGCCTTGATGTTTTTGCTATTTCCAGTAGAATACCCCCCCATGAGCATTCATTCGGGGGTCGACCAAGAGATTGATGGAATCTTGGAACTCTTGCGCGCAAAGATCGCGGAACGCGGTTTTTCCCAAGTCAAGGTGCAAGCGCAACTGGGTTGGAAAGGGTCCTACCTCAGCCAGCTGTTCAACAAGAGCAAGAACCTGCGCGTCGAGCAGATGCTGCTCATCCTCCGCGTCATCGAAGTCGAACCCATCGATTTCTATTCGGAGTTCTACCGCGTGCGGGAGAACCTGCGCGAAGCCGAAGAACTCGATCTGCATCCTGAAATGGCGGCCGATGAGGTGCTGTGCGCCGAGCTGTCCGCCGACGTGGCGTCAGGAGCAGCACCGTCCGGACCAAGACCGTCCGGAGCAAAACCGTCAGCCCGCCAGGGTTTCTTCGAACGCTTCTTCCGCAGCTTCTTGGAACTGCGCTCCCTGCTCCGCGGGGTCGTCTACTTGCTGGTGAGAAAAGGGATCATCAGCATGGACGAGCTCAAAGAAGCAGCTATAACGATTAAAAAAGGACCCACCATTGTGCCATCGTCCTGGAGCGATGAGTCGTGAACCAAGGGTTGCTGTTTTTTGATTCATTCATCTAACCAACGTTAACGAAAACATTGCAATTGCGCCTATCGGGGTTTTTTGGCGCAGTTTGGCGCATCTTCTGCTCTAAGAAGTTAGCCATGCGCACTGCGCGGAACTTCTCCACAACCCTGTGATACCCTCCCGAAAGCATCTACGCCGGTTGCTGGCAAAGGATGTTTGCACCTCGCTGAAACCAGTGCTATACTGAGCCAAGTTTGTTCCAAGCAAGTTGCTTTGGACGTTGTTTTAGATATTTTGTGTGTTTCAACTAACGGCTCGCTCAGCCGCCGCAACCTGAGGCAGCGGAGTTCAGCCAATGGCTTTCGGGGTCTGATTTCTGATGACGATGGCGGGAGCAACTGGGGAACGCACCAAGGAAGGGCAAACTTGGTTGCAAATGTTCCCAACGGGCATCTGTCACCTCGACAGATTGTCCTACTTTTCATCCCTCGCAGCCCTCCAGATCAATCGCCGTTTATGCATTCAGGGCTTCACCCCGGCCGCGGCTAGGCTGCTGCGGCTGACCAGCGTTGATCTCGGCCACTCGGCCGCCGAAGCCTTGGTTCGCTTCACCCAGCACGACCTCAGCCAAGAGGTCCAGCGGGCGATGGCCACGGGGTCTGCTGACGAGTGCCGGCTGGCGACCCGAACCGGGATTCCGTATCTGGTGCAACTGCTCCCCGCCCAACTGCCAGACGACGACGAGGTCCGCCCCTTGGGGGAAGATGTCCTGCTGGTTTTCCTCGATGCCCGCTGGCTCAAACGCGCTGGACAGCAGGTCGGGCTCCCGGAGCTGTTTGCTTCCCACTCGACGACCAGCGCCTTGCTCACTGACGCTTTAAGCCCTGACTATCCGATCCTCTATGCCAATCGCGCGTTCGAACGCTTGACCGGCTATTCCGCACGCGAAGTCCTGGGTCGCAACTGCCGCTTTTTGCAAGACGATGATCGGGAACAAGCGGGGATCGACGCGATCCGCAGTGCGCTGGCTGAAGCGCGTCCGCTCGAGGTCGTGCTGCGCAACTATCGCAAGGACGGCACGCCGTTTTGGAATCAGCTCCGCCTGCTGCCTTTGCGCGATGAGCAGGGCGATGTGAGCCACTTCGTGGGCATTCAGGAAGACGTCACTGCCTTGCGGCGGAGCACCTTGGCAACCCGCGCCCGCAGCCAGGATGCAGGTTTTGAGCTGCGCTTGCTGCGCGACGCCAACGAACGCGCTCAGATCACCTTGCGCTCGATCAGCGAGGCAGTGATTTGCACCACCCCGAACGGTGAAATCGATTATTTGAATCCAGCCGCCGAAGCCTTGCTCGACTTGTCCCCCGGTGACGCCCGCCCAACGCTGTCAGCGCTCCGGTTCCTCAGCGAGCACAACCGAGAGCCGGCGGCCAATCCGCTGGTCCAATGCCTCGAAGAGCAACAGCAGCTCAGATTCGATGCTCACCTGCTGCTCTGCGCCAGAGGTCGCGAAATCGTCGTCCAGGGCTCAGCTGCACCGATCTTGGGCAGCGAAGGTGAAGTGCTCGGCGCAGTCTTGACCCTGCGGGATGTCTCGGAGACGCGCCGCATCACCCAACAACTGGCGCGGATGGCCACCCACGACGCGCTCACTGGACTGGCCAATCGGGCCGAATTCGAGCGTCGGCTGGAGCAAACTCTGGAAAGCACCCGGGAACGCGGCACGCAACACGCGTTGTGCTACATCGATCTCGACAAGTTTCGCATCCTCAACGACACCCTGGGGCACGTGGCCGGAGATGAGCTGATCAAACAGATCGCCACGCTGCTCGAACAGCAGGTGTGGCCGCGTGACATGCTGGCCCGGCTGGGCGGTGATGAATTCGGCCTGCTCCTCGCCCACTGCCCCCTCGACAAAGCGATCGACGTGGCCGAGAGTCTGCTCGGGGCAGTGCGCCGTTTCCGGTTCCTGTGGCAAGGCCAGCCCTTCGACACCCGCATCAGCATTGGCGTGGTGCCGATTTCGCCCAGTGCGGAGAGCACGATCCAGCTCCTGTCGCGGGGTGACGTGGCCTGTTACACCGCCAAAGAGTTGGGGGGCGATCGCCTTCACGTGTACCAGGCGGAAGACAGCGAGTCAGCCCGGCTGCACGAGCAACTCCAACGCGTCGCGGAATTGGCAGAAGCCTTACGCCATGGACGTTTCCGCCTCTATGGGCAGCCCATCGTCCCCCTCGGCAAGGCGCAGTTCGAGCCGCAGCAACGCTTTGAAATCCTGCTGCGACTGGTCGATCGCGGCGGCAACTTGGTGTTGCCCGACGGTTTCATCCCGACCGCCGAGCGCTACGGAGTCATGGACGAAATCGACCGCTGGGTGATCCATTCGGCCCTCAGCAGCTACCATGCCACCTTTGGTCAACGCGGAGTCGGGCTGACCATCAACCTCTCCGGCAAATCCCTGAGCGACGACTCCCTGCTGCCCTTCATCCGCAAGGAGCTGCTGCAGTTTGCGGTCCCGCCCGAACACATCTGCTTCGAGATCACCGAGACCGCAGCGATCAGTCAGCTCGATCGGGTGCTGGTCTTGATGCACGAACTGCAAGGTCTGGGTTGTCGCTTCGCGCTCGACGACTTCGGCAGCGGGCTCTCCTCGTTTGCCTACCTCAAAAACTTGCCCGTCGATTACCTCAAAATCGCCGGCGGCTTCGTGCGCGACATGGCGAGCAACCGGATCGACTATGGCATGGTCGCTGCGATCCACCAGATCGGCCATATCATGGAAATCGAGACCATCGCCGAAGGGGTGGAAAGCGCCGAGGCTCTGGCAAAACTGCGCGAGCTCGGGGTTGACTACGCCCAGGGATTCCTCCTCGGTCGTCCTCGTCCTTTAGAGGAAGTTTAGCGGACGACCTTCTTAGAGATGCATTTCTGGACGCCGGGCGAGCGCTTCGAACACCCACCCCCGCGTGCTATGGTGGGTGAATGTCCAGACCTGACGCGCTCAAGCCGCACCAGATCCCACATCCAACCCTCTCCCCAGACACCGATGGGCAAGCTGAAGCGGTGCAGCTCGAGATTTACCGCCGCATGCCAGTCGAGCGCAAGATCGAGCTGGTGTTCGCGGCGATTGACCTGAGCCGTGACCTCGCCCTGGCCGGAATCCGCAGCCGGCACCCGCAGGCCAAACCCGCGGAAATCCGCCGTCGCTTCCTGGGCCTGTGGCTCGGCGAGGAGCTGGCAACCCGGGTCTACGGACCGCTCGAAAGCGTCTTGGAAGAGGAGGCAGGGTGACGGGGTGGGAGCCCCTCCAGGCGGTCCTCGAAGTCGTCGACTTGTTCGAGGAGTTGGAACTTCCTTACCACGCCGGGGGCTCGCTGGCCAGCTCGGTTCATGGCGTACCGAGACAGACGAACGACCTCGATCTGGTGGTGGATTTGCCAGTGGCAGCAGCAGTCATTCTGGCGCTTCGACTGCAGGGTCGGTTCTACGTCGATGCCGAGAGCATTCGCCGCGCGATTCGGCAGCGCAGCAGTTGCAACCTAATCCACCTCGCGACGGGCTTCAAGATCGACGTCTTCATCAAGGGGCATGGACCCTTCGACCGCATGGAGTTTACCCGTCATGGCCGCCACCGCCTGGAAGGCTTGCGCCGCGAGTTGGTGGTCAAGTCGGCTGAAGACACGGTGCTGCGAAAGCTCGAGTGGTATCGACTTGGCGGTGAGGTCTCTGACCGTCAGTGGAACGACGTTCTGGGCATCCTGCGCACCCAGAAAGACCGTCTCGACCATGACTATCTGCAGCACTGGGCCGCTGAGCTGACAGTGGCGGATCTGCTCAAGCGCGCTCTGCAAGACATTTGATTCTAGCGGGCGCGCCTCGGCGGTGCTGCCCCCTCAATCCGGTAAAGCTTCAACGGTGCAGTCCGCCTGTCGCTTCGTGATCGCACGGACACCCAGCGCATCCCTCCAGGTGGCACTCCGGGATACCAGGTCTTGACGGTCCGGGGTGGCTGGCAGATCCGCCCTTGGCTGGGGGTTTCCTTGGCGGTTGAGAATCTCACCGACGAGGCTTATCGGATCCACGGCTCGGGCCTCAACGAGACTGGGCGTAATGTTTTGGCAAGCGTTCAGATCGACTTTGGAACTCCATCTGGCAGTGACCCCTGATCACGGTTTGAGGAGATGGTTTATGAACTTCACGTCGGCTCTCACGTCGGTGCTCACGGTGGCGGTGCTGCTCACTGCTGCCGCGGCAGAAGCGCAACTCGTCTGCGATGGTGGTACCGAACGTTTTGCCACCGGCATCCCGCCCGGCTGGTCGGTGACGACCAGCGGCGGCGAGGTAGTGTGGGGCGCTCTCGCCAGCTGCGGGGAGGTCAACGCGACCGGGGGCAGCGGTGACGCCGCCTGCGTGTCGAGTGACCGCGCCGAACCGGGCAGTTACGCAACCGAGCTGCGTTCACCGCTTTTCAGCCTTGGGAGTGCCACGGCACCCGGCTTGCGCTTCCAGGCCAACTACCAGAATTTTGCTGCCGCTGACCGGTTCGAGGTCGACTTGAGCCTCGACCAGGGCGCATCGTGGCAGCACCTGTTGTCTTGGAACGAGGATCACGGCAGTTTCCGCCAGCCGAACGGGGAACAAGTCGAGATCGACTTGTCGCCATGGAAGGGCCTGAGTGGCCTGATGTTGCGCTGGCGCTACGCTGATCCCGACCCGCAAGCCTTCGACTGGTATGCCCAGATCGACGATCTCAACGTGTTGTGCGATCGTCGTGTTTGCAACCAGCCGCCGCTGACCGGTCTGGTGGCGAACGGCGGCTTCGAGAGCTCGGCCACGTGGACGGCTTCGTCCACGCAGTTCGCCACCCCGCTCTGCACCCCCGCCAGTTGCGGGATCGCTCTCGCCCGCAGCGGCAATGGCTGGGCTTTTCTCGGCGGGACAGCCGGCCGCCCTGAGCTGTCCGCGGTCGAGCAACAGGTCCAGCTGCCGGCCGGACTGGCGACGCTCAGCTTTTATCTCTGGGTACCGCAAGCCAGCTCCAACCCGAGCGACCGCTTGCGCATCCTGCTCGACGGCAGCGAGGTCTTTGCCGTTGCGGCGGGGGATGTGCTCTATCGCTCGACCTATCGCCGGGTTGATGTCGACTTGTCACACCAGGCAGATGGCGGCAATCACTTGCTGCGTTTCGTAGCCAGCACCGCGGGAACACCTGCCCACAGCAATTTCTTGCTCGACGACGTGGCGCTCGAGGTCTGCACCGCGGTGGTCGCAAATCCCGACATTTCGCTCGCCAACGTGCGGCTCAAGGAAGGCAACTTCGGCCCCCGCGATGCGCTGTTCACGGTTTCGCTTTCGGCTCCCTCGCAGTTCGAGATCCGGATCGACTACGCGACGTCCGATCTCACCGCCACGGTGAGCAACCAGGACTACGTGGGTCAGAGCGGAACCTTGATCTTGCCGCCGGGAAGGCGCAGCGCCACGATCGCGGTGCCGGTCAAAGGCGATACCGTGGACGAGGAGAACGAGTCCTTCCGCCTCACCCTCACCCGCACCAACCGCGGGGTGCTCCTGCAGCCGAACGCCACTGCCGTGATCGCTGCTGGGTCCGCTCGGTGCCGATGGCAAGACGCCGCTTGGCGCGGTCGATCTTACCGTGTCCTTGCCCGGCTCAAACCCCTACAACTACAGCGACATGACCGGCGCCCTGGCGCTCGCCAGCACCGCGCCGCAGGGCACCTGGCAAGTGGTCCAAGACGGTGGGACCGCGGGTCTTCCGTGGGGGGTGGTGCGCTGGAACACCGAACCTCAGGGCACCGTGCCCGCGGGCACGGATTTGCGGGTCGAGGCGCGCGCTGCCGACAGCGAGGCAGCGCTTGGCAGTCAGCTTTTCGTCGAGATCGCAAGCGGCGTGCCTTTCGATCTCGTCGGGCGCTTCCTGCAAGTGCGGGTGACGCTGCGCGCGAGCTCCGACGACTTGAGCCCGGTGGTCTCGGATCTGCGCATCACCGCGGGTGACGGCACCCCCCTTGGCCAGGCGATCCGGGTCGCAAGCAGCGAGGCTTTCGAGACCGACAGCGGCTCAGTGACGGCGTCTTTCAACGTCACCTTGAGCGCGCCCAGCGATGGCAGCGTCAAGGTCGACTATCAGACGGTTGAAGCCGCAGCCACGGCGGGCACGGACTTCACGCCGCTGACCGGCACCCTGACCTTTCCGGCGGGCAGCACGCAGCTGAACGTCAACGTGGCGGTGCTCGGTGACAACCTCGAAGAGGAAGACGAGGACTTCTTTCTCCGCCTGTTCAACCCTCGAGGCGCGGCGCTCGCCGATGCCCTGGGTACGGCCACGATTTTCGACGACGACTTGCGGCTGGGTCCGGTAGAAGGTCAGGAACGAACCTACAGTTTGGACGAAGATTTCGACCTCGGGCGTCTTTTCAACGTCCATCACGATGCGCCACACGGCGATCAGTTGCAGCTCACCGCGCAGTTCGGCCCCTTCCCCTTCATCTGGATCGCGGCTTCAGCGCGCGGCACCCTGGTCAAGATCGACACCCGGACCGGTGCCATCCTCGGCGAGGTCTCGACCACCCCCGACAACCGCGACCACAATCCTTCGCGCACCACGGTAGCGCTCGACGGCAGCGTCTGGGCCGGCAATCGCAACGACGGCTCGGTAATCCACGTCGGGCTGGTCGAAGAAGGCCAGTGCATTGATCGCAATGGCAACGGGGTGATCGAAACCTCGAACGGCTATGGCAATGTCTTGGCCTGGCCCAATCCCGGCGGCATCGACACTGGCGGTGGGGTCAAGAGCGCGCTCGACGAGTGCATCCTGCACTACGTCAAGGTGGCGCCATCGATCCCGCGGCACGTGTCGATCAACGGTGACGGCAACGTCTGGGTGAGCGGCTGGGCGGGCAGTAACCAGTCCGTCTTCCAGCTGCTCGATGGCCGCAGCGGGCAGATCCTGCGCACCGACGGCCCGCACCCTTGCGGTGGCTACGGCGGCCTGGTGGACGGCGATGGCATTGTGTGGTCGGCTTCGCTGGATGGTCCGGTCTTGCGCTGGGATCCGCGGGTTGTGCCCCCCACCGCCACCTCGCGGCGCTGTGTGGGTAGCGGCACCATCCGGGCCTACGGCATGGCGATCGCTCCTTCAGGTGACATCTACGTCTCGCGTTCGGACGCCAACCGCCTCTACCGCATCGACAAGGACACGCTTGCGGTCACCACCCTCTTGAACCATGGCAGCTCGTGCGCCCAGGGTCTCGCGGTCGACGAGAACCAACAGGTCTGGGTGAGCTCGGCGCGCTTCTGCGCCACCACCACCGTCGGCCACGTCAACGGCAAGACCGGCAGCTTCATCGGCAACGTCACCGGCGTTCCGAGCGGCTCGACCGGCGTCGCCATCGACGGCGCTGGCAAGGTCTGGGTGGCATCCGACAACGCCAGCCGGGTGGCCCGCATCAACCCCAACGCCGGCCCGCTCGGCGCTGCGAAGCAGATAGCGGCACCGTCGATGCCGTCTTCACCGTCTCGCTGTCGGCCCCGAGCACGACCGAAGTGCTGGTCGACGTCGCCACCGTCGATGGCAGCGCTACGGTTGACAGCGACTATCTCGCGCGATCCGTGCGGCTGGTTTTCCCGCCGGGAGAAACCCAGGTGCAAGTCGTGGTGCCGGTGCTCGCGGATCTCCTCGATGAACCCGACGAGACCTTGTACCTCCAGCTGACGCTCCCGCTCGGCGCCGTGATCGCCGATGCGCAAGGCACCGGAACGATCCTCGACGACGATCCTTCGGCAACGCTCGCGGTCGCCTCAGTTACCGTCTTGGAGGGTGACTCGGGCAACGTCGACGCGGCCTTTGTGCTCACCTTGTCGGCGCCGAGCAGTCGTGCGGTCAGGGTTGACTACAGCACGTCCGACGGAACCGCGAGCGGCGGCAGCGACTACTTGCCCAAGTCCGGCTACCTCGAAATCCCGCCGGGCGAGACTGAGGCCAGCGTCGTGGTCGAAGTTTTCGGCGACCTCGATCCCGAGGACGACGAGACCTTCTTGCTGGTGCTCTCGAACCTCGATGGTGCGGAGGCGGGCGAGCTCGGGCCGGTCGGCACCATCCGCGACGACGACCTGCGCGAGCTCAGCATCGACGACGTGGCCGTCGACGAAGGCGACAGCGGCACGGTGGCCGCGGTCTTCACCGTCAGCATGCCGCGGCCGACCAACCGCGACGTGAGCGTCGACTTCGTGACCGTGGCCGGCAGTGCAAGTGAGGGCACCGATTACCTGCCAGCGAGCGGAACCTTGACCCTGCCGCGCGGTGCAACGAGCACCACCCTCACGGTTGCCGTCCGCGGCGACGTGTTGCTCGAAGACGACGAGACCTTCACCGTCTTGCTGACCAACCCGGTCGCGGCGGTGATCCTCGATGGCAGTGGCCGCGGCACCATCCGCAACGACGAGCAGTGCCTGGGGCTCAACTTGACCGTCGGCGACGTCCAGCTCTATGAAGGAGATAGCGGTACCACCGACGCGATCTTCACCGTCCGCTTGTCGTGCCCGGTCGAGGGCGCGGTGACGGTGGACTTCACCACCGCGGACGGCACCGCCATGGCCGGCACCGACTATGTCGGCAAGGCTGGCGAGCTGGTCTTCCCCGAAGGCACCACCACCTTGACCGTCGCCGTTCCCGTGATCGGCGACGAAGTGCATGAGCGGCACGAGGTTTTCCATCTCGATCTGGCCAACGCCGAGGCCAAGCTGCCGGTGGTGTTAGCTGATCCACGCGGCGATGGGCGGATCCTCAACGACGACTTCTGCGCGCGCTCGCCGGGCTTCTGGAAGACCCACACCGAACTGTGGCCGGTCGACCGCCTCACGCTCGGTGGTCGGGAATACAGCGCTGCACAGCTGCGCGTCTTCCTCGACTACGGCGGCCCGGACGCGTCCTTGCAGCTGACCCGGCAACTGGTCGCAACCAAGCTCAACCTGGCCGTCGGCAGCGACCCCGCGATCGTGGCGACTGTGGCAGAAGTCGACCTCTTCCTGGTCGATTTCCCACCGGGCAGCAATCCGCGCGGCCAGGCCCGCCAGCGGGCCACCGCGTTCAAGGACCAGCTCGACGCTTACAACAATCCCGACTGCGAAGAAGATCCTGTGATCCCACCAGCAGCGGCTGCGTTCGGCCAGCCTGAACGCGGAGATTCCCAGGACCAGCGCGCCGCAGGCAGTGGGCTTGAGGGCGCAACCACCGCGGAGCGGGAGGAGAACTGAAATGATTTGCACGCCCAAGAAACTGCTGGTAACAACGGGATTCTTGACCGCCCTGCTGATCTCCGCGGCGGGTCCGCCGGGAGCGGTTGCCCAGCTCTGCCTCAACACCTCTGACTACTTCGATCTGAGCGACGACGGCATCTCGTTTCCGACCTGTCGCGATGACGTCATGACCTGCCAGACGCCGGTGCTCGGCACCCCGGTTTACACGCCGCAGCCCGACTGCGACCCGACCTGGCAGCCGTGTGGGGTGAAAGTCGAAGTCCCGGTGACCTTTCCGGGCAACCACCAAAACGATCCGTCCTTGACCGGCTTCACCTACAGCTTCGGGCACCTGGTGCTACACAACGAGGCCGGAATTGCGATTGATGCTTGCGGGGTGGCCGGGGCGGTGATCGAGCGCGATCATGGCATCTTCCGCCACACCAAGAGTCCGCCTTGCGGGTTGGCGCGAGCCAATCCGGTGCTGTTCCAGCAAAAGCTGATTGCCAAGATGTGCCCCTGCGCACCCAACGTCCCGGTCTGCCCGTGGGCAGCGTGTGAGAAGCAGGCGGAGGTGATGCTCGAATACTTCCTGAGCGCCGTCGCTTGCCCACCAAAATCCGAATGCTGCGACGGCGATTCTTGCACCGCGTGCAAGAAGATCGGGTCGGGGGGCATGTCGACGACCGGGGACACGGCCGGGATGTGCAACGCCAACACCGGGCCCGGGGCCAAGCTCAACTACATTGCCGGCGGCAGCGGTAGCCCGCAGCTACCCGGCGCGACCGCGTGGCGGACGACCCTCGGCCGCGGCTGGTCGCACGACTATGCCGAGCGACTGGTGCGCGACCCCGATGACCATCGGGTGTGGCTGATCACCCGTTTTGGGAGCTTCCGCGAGTTTCGCGACATGGATCGCAATGGCGGCTACGAATACGTCTCGCCGTCGGACGAGAAGCGGCAGCTGCGGCGGACCGGCATGGGCTGGGAACTCACCGCGCTCGACGGCACCGTCCAAGGCTACGATCACAGCGGCCGTTGGCAGTCGACGCTCGACCGCCACGGCTCGGTCAAGACCGCAACTTATGGTTCCGGTGGCCTCGTGCGGGTCGACCTGCCCGACGGTCGCCACGAGCGCTTCACCTACCATGCGAGCGGCAAGCTGGCCGAAATTGTTGAAGTCGGAGTCGACGGGGTGTCGACCCGCACCTGGGCCTATGTTTGGACCAGCGACGACCTGAGCGAGATTCTGCGCCCGGACGGCACTCGCTGGCGCTACCGTTACGAAGATCCACGCCATCCGGGCTACATGACGCAGTCGATCCTGGTGGCAGCAGACGGCAGCGAGCGCCTCGAAACCGCGTGGGAGTACGACGCCGCCGGACGCGCCGTGCGCATCTGGAAAGGCGACGTGATGCCAGGCCCGAACGGTCCGCTGCCAGGCCCGAACGCGGTCGAGGTGTGGTCGCTGAGCTTCACCCAGAAAGACTCGCTCGGTCTGGTCACCGAATCGGTGGTCACCGACCCTCTGGGACAGCCCACGACCTACACCCTCGGCCGCGACGCGGTGAGTGCCAAGCCGCGGGTCCACAAGATCACGGGCGACTGTTCCACCTGTGGTCTGGGTCCCAACAGCCAGCTGTTCTACGACGACCCGGCCAATCCCTTGCTGCCGACGCGCAGCGTCTCTGGGCTTGATGAGCAACTTTCAGGAAGTAGGGTGGGCGCCAGCCCACCTTGGCCGGACAGTGGGCTGACTACTGGCGGCCAGCCTACTTGCGAAAACTTTACTTCGAGAGACCGGACGGTGGGCTGGCGCCCACCCTACTAC
Source organism: uncultured Thermoanaerobaculia bacterium (assembly GCA_964499975.1). Lineage (GTDB taxonomy): Bacteria > Acidobacteriota > Thermoanaerobaculia > Multivoradales > J023 > CAZCOV01. The sequence continues at coordinate 5,051 of CAZCOV010000011.1, read as the reverse complement.
TATGCCTCATCAAGTTGCAGTAGTTAGGGTTCGCCTTAGCCGACGCTTGCGAGTTGGTCAGCGCTGTCGACCAGGGCGGCGCGGCGGAGCCAGCGCCGGAGTTGATCCAGGTCCGTGGTCTCGAGGACCAGGCGACGCAAGGCTTCACTCGGGGTCAGCCCCCGCGATTCGAGGACTTCGAGAATCGCCTCGGCCTGACCTCGGGCGCGTCCCTCAGCCTGACCTTGAGTGCGTCCCTCAGCCTGGCCCTGAGCGCGCTGTCGGCGGACCACCGGGTTACCCCGGGCCACGAGTCCCGAGGCCACGGCATTGTCGGCGGCAGCGGCGTCAACGAGGCTTGCCACCTCGAGCGGCTCGATCAGACAGCGGTCCACGATCGCAGACTTGCGATCGAGCTCGACCCAGGTCGCTTGCTCGGGGGACCACTCGCACACTTTCTTCTGCTTGAGGAAGACCGCGAACACGCGGCGAACCCCGCGGCGGATCATCCGCGGAGCCTTGTCGGTGATGACCTTGAGGCTCTGCTTCGAGACCACCTCGAAAGCGATCTCTTCGAGGTAGCGTCTGCCGGTCTGGGGATCGACACCCTCCTTGAGGATGGCAGTGTCGCTGGCGAAGTCGGACTCGACGTCGAAACGAGTCTTGAGGTCAGAGGCAACGCGGTAGCCGGGCGCGACCTTGCCGCGCACCACGTAGTCGAGGTCGCCGTGGCGCATGGCATGGGGCGCATTGGCTGGCAACGCCTCGAGGCGCCGTCCGCCGATGCGCTCCCAGCGCGTCACTTCCGGCGGGTCGAGATGGTCGTCGACGTGGAGAGACTGCTCACGCGCCGGCAGCCGCAGCGCTGACGGCGAGGCGGTGGCGCTGGGTGCTTGCAAGCTGTACGGAGGTCGATTCTCGTCCATAGTTTTGAGGATAGCCGGTCGCGGGCTGCGCGGTCCATACCCATCTGGCCGGGGGAGTGTGCGGCAGCCAGTCATCAGCTACGCCCTCGCCGAAAACTTCAGGAACTTCGCCTGCGGGCGGCGTTTCGTCATGTGCGCCGTCATGTGCGCCGCGCGGCTGATCGCTATACTGTTCTGGGGTTTGCGTGAATGCACCCGCTTCTCTACTAGCACTTCTGGAATCTCATGATTTGGGTACTGGGATGTTCAGCAAAGCCAATGTTTCGCTCGACGCTGTCCAACCCGCCAGGGTGGAGAGGACTTTTTTGACTGACGCTCTTGAGTCGGACCCGAACTGGCGCGCCCTGAGCCGAGTACGGGCGATCTTTGATGACGCACCGGTGATGTACGTCATCACCCGCAATCAGGACCAGGTCCCCCACATTGCCGACTGCAACTCGCTCTTTCTCCAGACGCTGGGCTATAACCGTGCAGACGTGATCGACCAGCCCTTGGCCCGCTTTTACACCCACGAGTCGCAAGCCAAGCTGCTCGACTTTGGCGGCTACCAGCGGGCCCTCCAGGGCGATTTCACTACGGAAGAGCGCCAACTCGTGACGCGCGACGGCCGAGTCATCGAGACGCTCCTGCGCGCAGTTCCCGAAACCAATGCCGCAGGCGAGGTCATCGGAACGGTCGCGATGTATCTGGACATCACCGAACGGCAGCAGGTGCAAAGGTCGCTTCGCCGCAGTGAAGAGCACCTCCGCTTGGCCCTTACCGCAGCCCGAGTCGGCACTTTTGAACGGGACCTCAAGAGCAACAAGATGGTCTGCTCAGAGAATATTCATGAGCTTTTCGGCTTGCCGCCAGGTGGGTTGGGAGACACGATGGAAGCCTTCCTGGAACGCGTCCATCCCGAAGACCGCCAACAGGTCGAAGCCGCGATGTCCATGGCGATCCACAACGGTCTTGCTTATAATTCGGAATATCGAATTTTATGGCCGAATGGCGAATGTCGCTGGCTCGTCGGTCAAGGCCAGTTGATCTTGGATGCTGCGGGGCAGCCCACCCGTCTGGCCGGCACGGTCATGGACGTCACCGAACGCAAACGTGACCAGGAAACGCTCAGCCGGCGGCTGGAATTCGAGCGGCTAGTCACCGCGATCTCCTCCCGCCTGGCCAAACTCGGCAGCGAAGAAATCGAACACGGGATCGCACGTTCTCTGCAGGAGGTCGGCGAATTTGCCGAGGTCGACCGCGTTTTCTTGTTCTTGCTCTCGCCCGATGGTGAATTCCAGTACTGCACCAACGAATGGTGCGCCCCAGGCATTCCCTCGAAGATCCGCGAACTGCAAGTCATCCGCACCGCCGATTTCCCCTGGTTTGCCGAGCAGATCCGCCGACCTGCGGTGATCGAAATCCCGCGGGTGAGCGCCATGCCTGCGCAAGCAGCCCCGGAACAGGGCGTGTATGAGCGGGAGGGCGTTCGTTCGCTTCTGGTCGTCCCCATGACAACTTCTAAAGAGCTGGTCGGCTACCTCGGTCTGGTGTCGGTTCAGAGGACGCACGAATGGCCGGAAGAACTGGTGATGCTGCTCAAGATCGTGGGTGAGATCATCGCCAATGCGCGGGTCCGGCAGCGGGCCTCGCGTCTGGAGCAAGCCAAGAATGCGGCCGAAGCAGCGAGTCAGGCCAAGAGTCAGTTTTTGGCCAACATGAGCCACGAAATCCGCACCCCGATGAGCGCCATCATCGGCATTGCCCGGTTGCTGCTCAAAGCCGAACTCGGCGAATCCGCGCGGCAGTATGCCGAGATCATCAGCTCATCGGCGGAGAGCCTGCTGCGTCTGATCGATGAAATCCTCGATTTCTCGAAAATTGAAGCGGGTAAGTTTTTGCTCGAACTGGCTGATTTTGACTTTCGTGACATGCTCGAACAAGTCACTGCCTTGCTCGCTCCCCGTGCGGAAGCGCAAGGCATCGCGTTCGCCCTGACGCTTGCGCCAGAGCTGCCTGCGCGGCTGCATGGAGACGCTGCCCGCCTGCGTCAAGTCTTGCTCAATCTGGCCGGCAACGCGATCAAGTTCACGCTCCGGGGTCGCGTGGAAATCCGGGCTGAAGTCCAAGCACAAACTCAAGAAGGCTGCCAGGTGACGGTCACGGTGCTCGACACCGGCATCGGCATTGCCCCAGAAGCGGCAGGTCAGCTTTTCCGACCTTTCACCCAGGCGGACAGCTCCACCAATCGCAAGTTTGGCGGTACCGGCTTGGGACTCACCATCAGCAAGCGGTTGGTCGAGCTGATGGGCGGGCAAGTCGGCTTCAACAGTACGCCGGGACGCGGCTCCCAGTTCTGGTTCACGGTGCCGCTTTTGCATGCGGCTTCCGCGGTCAAAATCGCAGCTGAGCTAGCTGCCCGGCCGCGCGTCCCGGGGTCAGGTGAAGGCCACCTGCAGCGACTGCTTCTGGTCGAGGACAACCCGATCAACCGCACGGTTGCCTTGTGCCAGCTCAAGGCCCTGGGATATCAGGCGGATGCGGTCAACAACGGCCGTGAGGCCCTCGCAATACTGATGAAGCACGACTACGACCTGATCCTCATGGATTGCCAGATGCCTGAACTCGACGGTTACGAGACCACCCAGCGAATCCGCCATGGCGACGCCAAATTGCGACAAATCCCGATCATCGCCCTGACTGCCAATGCCATGCCCGGCGATCGTCAGCGCTGCCTCGAAGCTGGGATGGACGACTACCTCGCCAAACCGATCACCGAAGAGGATCTCGCAGATACCCTCGAACGCTGGCTGGGGCAGCACGTCAGAGCAGAACCGATAGCCTCGCCAGAAAAGGCTGCGGCTGAATCGCCTCAGCGCGCGGAAGCAGACCTTGCAACCCCGCATTTGCCCTTGCTCAACTCCGAGCAAATCGCCAGTTTGCTGCAGCTCGGCCGCGAAATCGGTGTGGACGTGTTAAGCGAGGCTGCCGCCTTGTTCAATCATGAAGCTCCGCGCCTGCTCGGCGAACTCCGTCAGGCCTTAGCTGCTGCCGATTTTCCTGCGGTCAAGCAACTCGCCCACACCCTCAAGGGCAGCAGTGGGCAGCTTGGTGCCCAGCAGTTTTCCCACCTCTGCTTCGAACTCGAACAACAAGCCGCTGCCCGCTCCGCAGCCGATCGCTGCTCGCTGTTGGTCGATCAGCTCGCGGATCTCTTGCCCAAGATTGCCGCCGAACTTGCTGCCTTGAAATCACCGTGAGCGGATCCACCCGCGCAAGAGCCCCCTGGCCATCTAAGGGCTGACGCAGCAATAAATTCCCATTCTGGCATCCCATCTTGCGGCCACCTGCGACCGATCCTCGAACGCAAAATCCTCGAATTAGCCCTGCTAGTCCTGCGGTTTTGCGCCCGGCGATCGGCCGCATCTGGCCCCAATCTGGGCGCCACAAATGTGAATCTATTGCTGCGTCGACCCTAGGTGGTGTGGGGGCTGGGGGCTAGACACCCCCGACTACCCGATTAGCCGCCGAACGACGGCCTACCGCAGGTCGAGCTCGACACCACCCGCGAATCGTGCCGCGAGATTGTAGAGAGCCGCCATGAGAAGCCCGCCCAGGAAACCGATGGCTCCGTAGAGGAGCGGGAAGATAACTACTGCGCCGACGCCGAACAGAGCGCCCGCAAAGGGAACTGCCAACTCTGAGCGCGGGACGATCGCTGAGCCCACGACTGATACGAGCGCAACGATAATTCCGATGACCAAGCCGAGCATGAGATAGAGGCCGCCCGAGAGCTTCGCGGCGGACAGCGGTCCGACTCGCATAAGGACCATTGACGTCTCCTTTCAGTGTAATCCCGCAGGCACCAGCCTGCAGGAAGCGATAAGAGCTGACTGAGGCGCCCAACCTATGATTCTGCGTCAGAAAGATGCCACACAAAACGCATTATCCGTCAACCCGACGACGCATAAGCACTCCTCAGTCTCCCCCAGTCGACCCTACTCCCTGCTCGCGAAAGACTTCCCCACGCTAGAGCAAATTCTTTGGCGTGTCAATGGACCCTTGGTTGTCGTGGTTGTCGCATAAGCCACCAGGTTGAGGAGACGGTGTGGCAGGGGCTTAGGCGTCATGGGTGCGTGCGGATATGTCGCTTTTGCCCCTTTGCAA
>CAZCOV010000010.1:0-35847 GCA_964499975.1 uncultured Thermoanaerobaculia bacterium | reverse complement strand
CTCACGGGATCGCCCGCGGGGCGGGCGGCAAGTTCACGGATGGAGTGGGTCATGGCAGCGAACGGGAAGCCTTCAGTGCCGCCTGGGGCATCCACGTAGCCCAGCCGATCGGGGACCAGGGGATGGCGGTTGGCTTGGCTGATCGCGCGCAGGCCGTCGGCCGTTTCCACCACGTCGAAAACCCCTTGGCAGTGATCGTTCACGGTCTGGGCCTGCTGGGCGCCGGGCAGATCGCCGCGATCAAGGAAGAGGACGTAGGATTTGCCCGGTAAGAGCTCAGCACCGCCGACGATCAAGGTGGTCAGATCACCGACCGTCCCGCCCATCAGGGTAACTGTGATCTCGTCGTTTTCCACTTTACCTTTGACTACCTCATTCACCGCAACGCGCACATCGGTCAAAATGAAAGTGCCGTCTTCGTTCCAATAAGAATGCGCATCGCGCACTTCACCGACCACAATCGTGCGATTGCTCGCGGTCAGCTCTGCCAAACTCGCACGCACTAGCGAGGTGGCGCTCGCCGTCGCAGTCAGGCTTGCGACCATGATGCCGAGCATCATTCCGCGAGCTATTATGCACGCTGCTCTGCGAGCTAAAACGTTACTCAAAACCATATCTGTGCTCCTTTGAGGAACAATGAATCTCCGTCCCGAGTGTCTACACGACAACTCCGGGCGCAAGGTCGCCGAGCCTGGATGCCTAAAACCAGTTACCTCTGCATACATCGATCGCCGACTGTCAGTCGAACGACGTTTCAGAGATAATTAGGAATACGCACTCTGCTGTTCAATATGACATGAAACCTGTGTGACATGAAACCTGCGTAACATGGAATCTACTCCTCGACGTGACCCAATTCCCGAGCGAAAGCTTACACGGCCGTCCCAGTCTTGTCCAGTGCAGATAAGTCATATTTTCTCTCAATTTGTTTCTGCAGAATATGTGAAGCGTTGTTTTCTTCCGCTTACCGCTGAGACGCTCGATGGTAACGTGGAACTTCAGACCCTCGCGGAGCGCGCCAGTTCGCCAGCCGCAAGGGGTTAAGTTGAAATCCGGGCGGGGGCAGGGGCAGAGTCAGGGTCAAGGCTTGGCCGGCGATCGGCGGTAGGGGCTCTGGTCGATCGGTAGGTCAAAGACTACTTGGCCGTAGTCGAGTTTGATCAGCCGATCGCCGACCCCGTAGTAGGCGTCGTCATGGCTGATCACCACCACGGTTTTGCCTTGAGCTTTGAGTTCGGGCAGGATTTGCTGATAAAAAACTTTTTTGAATTCCGGGTCCTGGTCTGCGGCCCATTCATCGAAGAGAAAGAGCGGGCGATCATCCAGGGCGGCGTGGAGTAAGGCCAGGCGTTTGCGTTGGCCTTGCGATAGGTCAACCGTCGAAATACGACCATTGGTCACCCGCACTTTGTGCTGCAGCTGGAGCCGGCGAAGGTAATCGCGAGCGCGCGCGTCGAGGTCCGGGGACTCTAAGCCCAAAAGTTCCTCGAACAGAAAGAAGTTGGCGAAGACTACCGAAAAAAGGTTGCGATATTCCTCTCGATTGTGCTCGTCGATCGGCCGGCCGTCGAAATAGATTTGACCTTTTTCCGGAGGGTAAAGCCCAAGCAGCAGCTTGGCCAAGGTGGTTTTTCCTGAGCCATTGCCGCCGATCACGAAGATCAGCTCTCCAGGAACGAGTTTGAGGTCGAGGGGACCCAACATGAAATTGCTCGCTTCGTCGAGGTGATAACTATGAGCCACCCCGACCAGCTCGATCGTGCGCCATGGGAGGGTCAGCTCGCTGCGGATTGCGGTCGATTCTTCGGCCTGCTCGTTGAGGGAGATACCCAGCCGTTCGATTTTTTCCAGCGCGACATTGGCGCGGGTGAGGGTCGGCGCTGTAAACAGCACCATCTGGAGTGGGCCGAGGATGTAGAGCAAGACCAGGACATAGCCGCTGAGCACAGGGCGGTCGACGTTTTCGAGGGTGGCCCCCCAAAAAATCACCAAGCCGAGCACGACAAAGAAGAGCAAGTTGCCCCAACTCGCTCCGATGATGAAGATCCGTTGGGTCGAAACCCGCAGATCGCGGAACTCTTCCGCGGTTTGGCGCAAGAGAGCGAAAAACCCCTCCCGTCGCGGTTGGCGGATCTTGAGTTCCTGAATCCCCTCGGTAGAGCCGCGGAAGTGCTTGTAGAGCTGGTCCTGCTTGTCGCGTTCGAGTCGCTGGCGTTTGACTCCGGCGAGCAAGCTGAAGTAGTAGGTGGTGACCCCGGCTACCAAAAACAGCGCGACGACGACCAGCATTTGCCAGGAGAGCAGCGACATGTAGACCAAACCACCGACGACAACCGCGCTGTTGACCGCTGCGATCGGGATTTCCATCAATGCGGTGGTGACCGCGCGGATGTCGTCGGTGAGGGCGACCATCAGGCGGTGAGCGCCGACCTCTTCGAGGCGGCGTAGCCGGGTCGCCAGGAGCTGGCGGCTGAGCCGGACCTGGAGGTCGCAGGCTAGTTCGGAGCCCAGCACCTGGAGCAGATCGGCTGAGAGCACCCGCGATACCGCTACAAAAAGGCAGAGACCAGCAAAACCCCAAACCAGGAGTGTTTCACCGACGGGGTTAAACAAGTAGAGGGCGCGGTTGATCACCGCCAAGAGTGCGGTGCTGCCGGCTCCAGCACCCGTGGCGAGCACTGTCGCCAGTACCAGCCGTCGTTTTTCCGAGTAGCGCAGGATCGCGCGCAACACTCTCATGGTTTGGACTCCTCAGGAATTTGCCGGATTTTGGCCGCGAGTTTTTGCGCGAGCTGCTCGACATGTGGGTGACGCAGAATCTGGAAGTGATTTCCTCCAGTCTCGATCACCTCGACGGGTTGCGTACAGAACTTTTCCCAGCCGAGGGCCGGAGTCATCAGGCGTTCCCAGAATTTGGTCACCAGCGCGCGCGACAGCGCCCGACCCTTGCTGGCGGCTTTTTCCAGCCAGTCGGCATCAGGCCGCAGCTCTTGGGGGAGCGGTTCGTTGGAACGGACAAAGAGCAAGGGTTGCGGGTAGGGTCTGGGCTCGTACGCGGCGATCGCTCGGGCGGTCGCCTTGAAGACCGTGAACAAGCGGCGAATTTGCCGTGGATCAATCTCGGACGGGATGGTGCCAGCCGCCTGCGCTTGGTTGAACACGAACGAGAACCGCTGGTCTTCGGTCAAGGCCATGAGATCGCCTTCGGACACACCGAGTTCAGGCAAAGAGATCCCAAAATCGTGGGCGAAGATCCGCATCAACATCACTTCGTTGTTGAGCATGGCGCGGTCTTGCGGGTTGGGGATGCGGGTGTCGAGCAGCGCGAGGAACGCGACTCGCTTGCCGCGGGCGAGCAGTTGCTGCGCCATTTCAAAGGCTAAGACCCCGCCCATGGACCAGCCGCTCAGGTGGTAGGGACCCTCCGGATCGAACGCGAGGAGCTCTTCGAGGTAGTGGGCGGCCATCTCTTCGACCCGGTCGAAAGGTGCGCTTTCGCCGTCAAAACCTTGGGCCTGGAAGCCGAAGAAACGGAAGCCGTGGGCGTCATGCAACTCACGGGAGAGCTGCTGGTAGGTGAAAACATTGCCACTCGCGGGGTGGGTCCAGTAGAGGCGGAGGCCGTCGCCAGCCGGGCAAATCGGCACTAAGGACTTGCCCAAGTCCGCGCCGGTGCGGATGAGGGTTGCCAGCTGCTCAATCGTCGGTGCTTGGAAGATGGTCGCGATGGGGAACTTGCGACCGAGCAGTTGTTCTAGTTCCGCAGCCAGACGGACCGCGAGCAGGGAATGGCCGCCGAGGTCGAAGAAGTTGTCGCGTACCCCCACGGCATCGAGTTCCAGGATCTGCCGCCAGATTGCGGCTAGCTTGCCTTCGAGCTCGTCCCGGGGTGCGACGAAAGCGGGTTTTAGGGCTGCTTGATCGCGGCCCGGCAGGGGTAAAGCTGCGCGATCGACTTTGCCCGACGGGGTCAAAGGCAAGGACTCGAGGGCGATCAAGAAATCCGGGACCATGTACTCCGGCAGCCGCGCCGCGAGGTGCCGACGGAGTTCTTCCGGCCTGATGCTGGCCAGCTCGTCGCTCGCGCTCACCGGGACGTAGTAGGCGATCAGCCGGTCCTTGGCCTGGCCGTGGGGGAGCACCGCGGCAGCGCGCACCTGCGGGTTTTCGGTGATCAGGCTGACGATTTCCCCAGGCTCGACGCGGAAGCCGCGCAGCTTGAGTTGATCGTCGATCCGGCCGAGGAAGTCGAGGCGTCCATCGGCGAGGGATCTTACCAGGTCGCCGGTGCGATAGAGCCGGGCGCCGGGCCCGCCCACAGAATCGCGGAACGGGTTCGGGACGAAGCGTTCAGCGGTCAGCCCGGGCTGCCGCAAGTAGCCGCGGGCCAGGCCCACGCCGCCCAGCTGCAGCTCGCCGGCTACCCCGACCGGCACCTGTCGACCCGCGGCATCGACCACGTGGCCACACAAACCGCGGATCGGTCTTCCGAGATCGGGACGATTTGCGGCGAGGGTTGGCTGGATGCGCGAGACCGTGGCCCACACCGTGGTTTCGGTGGGACCATAGGCATTGAAAAACCGCCGACCGGGGGAGAACCGCCGGGCGAGTTCGGCCGGACAGGCTTCTCCTGCGGTGAGCAGCAGCGACAGCTCCGGCAAAGGCTCGAGCGGCAACAGAGCGAGTGCCGAAGGCGGCAAGGTCAAGGCGGTAATGCGGCGCTGACGCAGTAGGGCAGCGAGCGGTGGTCCGGGCAGCATCTCGTCTTGAGGGGCGAGGTGGAGGGCTGCGCCCGCGGTCAGCGCCAGGGTGATTTCGGCCACCGAGGCGTCAAACGAAAGGGCTGCGAACTGCAATACCTGGGCATCTTCCGGCAGGGCGTAGCAGTGTCGTTGGGCTGCAATCAGTTGACCGAGACCCGCGTGGTTGAGCAGCGTCCCCTTGGGTCGGCCAGTCGACCCCGAGGTATAGATCACGTAGGCCAGGTGAGCGGCGTCGAGCCCGACGCTGGGGGCCTCCGTGGGCTCTGCGGAAAAGGCCGCAGTATCGAGGTTCAAGGTCAAGGCTTGGCTCTCGAGCGCAAGTGTGAGCGCGGTGCAAGTCAGGCGCCAGCGCGCGCCGGAGTCGCGCAACATGTGTTCCAGGCGCGGCCGCGGATAGCTTGGGTCGAGCGGCAGGTAGGCAGCTCCTGCTTTGAGCACGGCGAGGATGGCTACCACCATTTCCGGCTTGCGTTCGAGGTGGATGGCGACGAGCTGTTCGGGTCCGCAACCGAGCCGCTCTAAGTGGTGGGCGAGTTGGTTGGCGCGGCGCTCGACCGTGCTGTAGGTCAAGGTTTCGTCCTGGGTGACGAGCGCAACCGCGTGCGGCCGGCAGCGAGCCTGCTCGCCAAAGAGCTGCGGGAAGAGCCCGCCAGAACTGGCGGCAGCGGTGTCGTTCCATTCGCTGCTCAGCTGGTGCTGCTGAGCAGGAGTCAGCAGGGTGGCCCGGGAGAGGGGGGCCTCAGGATCTACCACGACTGCGCGGATCAAGTTGGCGAAAAGCTCGCACCACCGGGCGATAGTGGTCGCATCCCACAAATCGGCATTGTAGAGCACGTTGCCGTAGAGGGCCTTGCTCTCCGATTTTCCTGCGGCGGCTGCGCTCAAGGTTACGGTCAGATCAAAGCGGGCGAGGGCTGCGTCTTTGGACTCGCTGAAGGGACGGAGGGTCAACCCGGGGAGCTCCACCCGCTGATCGCCGGGCAGGTTTTGCACGATGAACATCACCTGGAAGAGGGGGTGATGGCTCAGGTTGCGTTGCGGGTGCAGTGCTTCGACCAGCTTTTCAAAGGGCAGGGCTTGATGAGCTTGGGCCTGCAAGTTGTGCTGCCGGACTTCGCGCAGCAGGGCGCCAAAGCTTTGTTCTTCCGCAATCCGGGTGCGCAGGACCAAGGTGTTGACGAAAAAGCCGATCAGCCGTTCGATGGCCACATGAGTTCGGCCGGCGATCGGGGTACCCACACACACATCCCGCTCGCCGCTGATCCGGTAAAGCAGGGTTTGGAAAGCCGCCAAGAGTGCCATGAACAAGGTTGCCCGTTCTTGGCGCACCAAGGCTTCGAGTCCGCGCCGCAATTCGTCTTGGAAAGCAAAGTGGTGGACGGCGCCACGCTGGGATTGCAGGGGCGGGCGCGGGCGGTCCCCGGGCAGTGCGAGCAGCGGCGGTGCATCCGTCAAACTTTGCCGCCAATAATCGAGATGCTGCTCCAGGACTGCGCCCTGCAACCACTGCCGCTGCCAGACGCTATAGTCCGCATACTGGATGGGCAAGGCCGGGAGCGGAGAGGGTTGACCCGCGCGGAATGCTGGGTACAGAGCGGTGAATTCCTGCACCAGCACCCCCACGGACCAGCCATCGCTGATCGCGTGGTGTTGGGTGAGCAGGATCCCATGGTCGCGGGGGCTGAGGCGCAGCAGGGTGGCCCGCTGCAGCGGCCCGGTTGCGAGGTCGAACGGTCGGCGCGCTTCAGCTGCTGCCAGCCGTTCGGCTTCGCGTTCACGCCGGTCAAGGGGCAGGGCTGCGAGGTCCACTTGGGGCACTGGCACGGCTTGGGGCGGAGCGATGACTTGCACCGGCTCACCCGCAACCAGGCGGAAACTGGTGCGCAGCACCTCGTGGCGCCGCGCGATCTCGCTCAACGCACGGACCACAACCCGGACGTCGAGGTCACCTTCGATGCGCAATGCCATGGGCATGTTGTAAAGCGGACTGTTGGGAAACAGCCGATCGATGAACCACAGGCGCTGCTGGGCAAAAGACAGCGGCAGCGGCCGCTCACGGTCAACCGGTTGGAGAGGCGGTGCTTGAAGCCCAACGTCGGTGGCTTGGATGGCTTCGAGCCGGGTGGCGAGTTGGGCTGGCGTGGGGTGCTCAAAAAGTTCGCGCAAGGGGATTTCGCGGTCGAGCGCGTGGTGCAGCCGGGACATCACCTGGGTGGCCAAGAGAGAATGGCCGCCGAGGTCGAAGAAGTTGGCGTGGACGTCGACGCGTTCGGCGCCCAGCACTTCCGCAAAGATGCCCACCACCAATTCCTCGAGCGGCGTGCGCGGGAGTTGGTCTTGAGCGGTCGCGGGCAGCAGCTCGCTGGGCCGCTCTCTTAGATCCGCCAGCGCTCGCCGGTCGAGCTTGCCGTGGGGGTTTTTGGGCAAGGCCGCGAGCCAGACGAACTGCGCGGGCACCATGTAGTCCGGTAGCTGCTGGCGCAAGTGGGCGCGCAGTTCGTCTGCGGTCGCAGCCGCACCGTCCTTGGCTGTACCGCCCGTGGCCACGACATAGGCCACCAGCCGGGAATCCCCGCCCGGCTCTTGGCAGAGGATCACGGCAGCGTCCAGGAGCGCGGGATGGGCGAGCAGCGCTGCCTCGATTTCCCCCAACTCGAGGCGGAAGCCGCGCAGTTTGACCTGCTGGTCCAGACGGCCGAGGTAGTCGAACTCGCCGCCCGGCAAGAGGCGGACCCAATCGCCCGTGCGGTACAGCCGCGTTCCGGTTTCACCACCCAGCGAGTCGGGCACGAAACGTTCTGCGGTGAGCCCAGGTCGGCGGAGGTAGCCGCGGGCGACGCCCTGGCCGCCAACCACCAACTCCCCCCGCACGCCGATCGGGACCAGCTGCAAAGCGCGATCGACCGCGTAAGCCGTACGGTGGGTGATCGGCCTGCCGATCGGCACAGAACGCGCGCCGTCTCCCACCTCAAGGATGGGGTGGCAGGTGCTGAACGTGGTGTTTTCGGTGGGACCGTAGCCGTTGATCAGACGTCCGCGGAAACCGCTGCCTCTGGGGTCAGCGTGGGCCAGCACGGCGCGCGCCCACCGCGGGTCCACGGCCTCGCCGCCGACCAGCAAGTAGCGAACCCCAGCAAAGCTTTGTGGGAACTCCTGCGCGGCTTGATGAAAGAGGGCGGAGGTGAGGAACATCACCGTGATCTTGCGCTCGGCCAAGGCGCGACCGAAGGCCCTGGGAGCGAGCACGTCCTCGCGCGCAACACCGACCAACGTCGCGCCGGAAAGCAGCGCTCCCCACAGCTCGAAGGTGGTGGCGTCGAAGGAAATGTTGGACAGCTGGGCCATCCGGTCGCCGGGTTGGAGCTGGGCAAAATCAGCACCCTGAACCAAGCGGAGGACACCGCGCTGAGTCACCGTGATGCCCTTGGGCCGTCCAGTCGATCCTGAAGTGTAAGTGACGTAAGCGAGTTGCTCGGGGAGGAAGTTCGGCGGATCCGCGACGCAATCTCGGCCCAGAGCTGCAGGCGGCCAGGTTGCACGATCGAGCCACAGCTGCTCACCGAGGGTTCCGTCTCCCTGGGGCAACCGGGGTGCAAGGTCGGCAGTGGTGAGGATCAGTCGGAGGTCAGCATCCGCGACCATGAAGCGGAGGCGTTCCACCGGATAATCCGGGTCGAGCGGCAGGTAGGCACCACCGGCCTTGAGGATCGCGAGAATGCCCATGAATAGGCTGGGGCTCGAACGCAAGCACACCCCGACCAGCGTCTCACCCCCCACCCCCCGGTGGGTGAGCACGGCGGCGAGTGCGGTCGCGCGTTGCGCCAAGCCCTGGTAAGTCCACTGCTCAGCGCCGAATTCGAGCGCCGTGGCCTCGGGTTGGGCTTGGGCCACCGCGGTAAAAGCCGTCGCGATCGACGCGTTTACCGGGGCCAGCGTGGCGGTGTCGTTCAACTCGCAGCGCACCTGGTGACGCTCGCTTGGAGTGAGGGCCACGAGCGCAGAAGCGGTCGCACTGGGATCGGCGAGCAGGCCGCAGGTCAAGAGCTCAAAGCTGCGGGCCAGGCGCAACGCCGTTGTGCGGTCGAGCAGTTCGGCGTTGTAATTCAGCGTGCCCAAGACGTCCTCGCCGTCTTCGCGCAAACCGAGAAGCAGTTCGAACTTGGCCTCGATCTCACCCATTTGCACCGGCTCCAGCTCGAGGTCTGCGATGGCTGCGCCAGGGGGTGCCGCGCGCTGTTGGTGGAAGCTGAACAGCGCTTGGAAGAGCGGGTGGCGGGTCAAATCGCGCTCGACGCGGAGCTGCTCGACCAGCTTTTCAAACGGGACTTCTTGGTGTTCAAAGGCGCCCAGCACGTTTTCGCGCACCCGCTCCAGGAGGGCTTGCAGCCGGGAGTTTCCTGGGCAATCCACGCGCACCACCAAGGTGTTGACAAAGAAACCGATCAAAGGCTCGATCTCACGCCGATTGCGACCTGAGATCGGGGTGCCGATGAGCAGGGTCGACTGGCCGGTTTGCCGCTGGAGGAACACCGCAAAGGCTGCCAGGAGGACCATAAACGGGGTGGCTCCGAGCTGCCGGGCGAGTTCACGCAGGGCGGCTGCTCGGCCGGCCAGCCGGACCGTGGCATTGCCACTGCGGGGACGGCGGAGCGGCTGGCGGGGGCGGTCAGTGGGCAGGTCCAGGGGCTCTGGGGAATCGCCCAGCACTCCGCGCCAATAGGCGATCTCCGCTGCCAGGACCTCACCGGTAAACCAGTTCCGCTGCCACGCTGCGTAGTCCGGGTATTGGATCTCGAGGGGAGGGAGTTGGGGCTCTTTGCCGACCATCCCAGCGGTGTAGAAGGCCGCGACTTCTTGCGTCAACACGCCGAGCGACCACTCGTCGCTCACTGCATGGTGCAAGTTGAGCATCACGACGTGCTCGCGTGGGGCTTGGCGCAAGATCAAGGTGCGGAACAAGGGGCCGGTCGCCAGTGCGAACGGAGTTGCTGCTTCGGCTGCCACCTGGCGCAGCATCTCCTGCGCGCGGCGTTCTGCCGGAAGCGCTTGAAGGTCGAGCAAGGGGGGATGGACCGGCTGCGGCAACGCCACCGCTTGGACCGGCTGCCCATAAAACGTCGGGAAGGTGGTGCGCAAGGCCTCGTGGCGGCGCACCACTGCGGTGAGCGTGCGCGCCAAAAGCGCTAGGTCAAGCCCACCTTTGGCGCGCAGCGCAAGGGGCACGTTGTAAGCCGCACTCCCCGGCTGCAGCTGGTCGAGGAACCACAGCCGCTGCTGCGCAAAAGAGAGCGGCAGGGGCCGGCTGCGATCCGCGGGCGTGAGCGGCGGGGTTGGCTGGCCGCGACCAGCGCGGCGTGCTGCGTCCACCCGCTGGGCCAGCCCGGCCACGGTCGGCGCCTCGAACAAGTCGCGCAGCGGCAAGTCCACGGCAAAGGCTTCACGCGCCCGGGACATCAGCTGGGTGGCGAGCAGCGAGTGACCCCCGAGCTGGAAGAAGTTGTCGTGGACCCCCACCCGCTCCCGCTCCAGCACCTGGCTCCACAGGTCCGCCAGGATCTGCTCGGTGGGGTTGCGCGGTGCCAAAAACAAATCGCCGCTGGCCAGCTCAGGGTCGGGCAGGGCCTTGCGGTCGACTTTGCCATGGAGGGTTAGCGGCAGCTCGGCCAGCTCGACCACGGCGGCTGGCACCATGTATTCCGGGAGCTGCCGGCGCAAGTGGGTGAGGAGATCGTCTGCCACCCAAGCCGCGTCACCCGCGCGCACGGCATAGCCGATGAGCCGGGGTTCGCGGTCAGCGCCGGGGCGCAAAGCGACCGCTGCAGCGGCAACCGTCGGATGTTCGCGCAGCACGGCTTCGATTTCCCCCAGCTCGATGCGGAAGCCGCGCACCTTGACTTGTTCGTCGGTGCGGCCGAGGAATTCGAGGACCCCATCAGCGCGCCAGCGCGCCCGGTCGCCGGTGCGGTAAAAGCGCTGTCCCGTCCGTTCGACGAAGCGTTCCGCGGTCAGTTCGTCGCGTTGCCAGTAGCCGCGGGCTACGCCCCAGCCGCTGATCTCAAGCTCGCCCGCAACCCCGATCGGCACCGCTCCGCCGCTGAGCTGGCGCAGTTCGAGCACCACTCCCGGTAAGGGGCGACCGAGGGGAGCGCCGTGCACTTCGCCGGCGGGAGGGACGCTGTAACTGGTGGCCAGGATGGTAGTTTCGGTGGGGCCGTAGAGGACCCTGGTAAAGGCAGCGGGGAAGGCGTCGCGCAAGTCCGTGAGGAGCTCGGCTGGGACCGCATCGCCGCCGACGAAGATCCGCTGCACCTTGCCCCAGCGGTCGCCCTGCGCGGCGCGTGCGCGCACCCGATCGACCACTTGGCGGAGCACTGCCGGGACCGCGTGGAAGTGGGTGGCGTGCGCGAGCTCGTCGACCAGCAAGTCGAGGTCAAGCGTGGGCTGGAGCGCGAGGAGTACGGCGGTTCCGCCACTGAGCAGCGGTGAGAGCAGTTCGAACAGGAAGATGTCGAAAGTGAACGCCGCCAGTACGGGCATGCGTCCACCAACCGCGCCCAACTCCTGCTGGGTGGCGGTGAAGAAGGCGGCGAGGTGGTGCTGTTCGACCCGTACTCCCTTGGGGCGACCGGTGGTGCCCGAGGTGTAGATCAAATAGGCGAGATCGTCGGGGTGGGAGCCGCTTGGTGGGGACATCTGGGCTGCATCCCGGGTGACCGTAGATACTGCCTTAAGGGGGATCGCGGTGAGGTCGGGTAAAGCCAGCTGGCCCAGCCGCGGGGCCAGCTCGGGCGCAACGAGGACTGGGTGGAAACCCGCCTCTCCCGAGGTCAAGCCGTCGGCGATGAGGAAGCGGAGGCGGTCGTCGGGGTGAGTCGGTTCAAGGGGTAAGTAAGCGCCCCCGGCCTTCCAGATCCCGAGCAGTCCAGCCACCAGCCCGGCGTCGCGCGGCGAGCATAAGCCAACCACTGAGCCGCGGTTGACCCCCGCCCGTCGCAGGTCCTGCGCCACCTGGTCGGACCACGCATCGAGTGCGGCATAACTCAGCTCCGCCCCCCCGGCGACCAGCGCCAGGGCTTCTGGCGTGCGCGTGGCTTGTGCCCTGAAGCGCTGGGCCACCGAGATCCCGGCAGCCGCGGACCCGGGCAAGTCGAGACTGCGGTCACCCCACTCCCAGCGCAGCTGGTGTTGCTCTGACCCGGCGAGGTAAGTGAACCCAGAAAGCCGCTGCTCTGGCCGCGCCAAGATCGCGTCCACAAGCGCGGTGAAATGGCGCGCGATGCGCGCGATCGAGGTGAGGTCGAAGAGGTTGGTGTTGTAGTCGATTGCGCCCTGCAGGTTCTCGCCGCTCTCGAAGAAGCTGAGCATGAAGTCGAATTGGGTGTGGGGCAAATCCACGTTGAAGGGTTCGACTTCGAGCCCGGGGAGGCTCAATCCGCCTTGGCGTTCGGGATTGAGTGCGAAGACCGCCTGGATCAAGGGCTGTCGCGACAAGTCGCGCTCGGGACGGAGTTCTTCCACCAGCTTTTCAAAAGGCAGATCCTGGTGGGCAAAAGCGTCCAACACCGTCTGGCGGGTTCGCGCGAGGCTCGCGGAAAAACTGGGATCCCCCGCGAGGTCGCTGTGCAACACCAGCATGTTGATGAAAAAACCGATCAGCCGCTCGATCTCGCTGTGGTTGCGACCGGCGATCGGCGTGCCGAGGTTGATCGCCAGCTGGCCGCTGTAACGGTGCAAGAGCACCGCGAACACGGTGAGCAAGGTCATAAATGGGGTGGACTTGTGCCGGCTCCCGAGGTCGCGCAGACCTTCCCGGCGTCCTTTGAGCCAGAAGCTGTGCCGCGCGCCGTGGGCCTGCCGCAGGGCTGACCGCGGCCGGTCGATCGGCAGCTCCACGGGTTGCGGTTCGCCGAGCACCCCTTTCCAGTACAAGATCTCCGCGGCGAGGACTTGGTCGCGCAACCACTCTCGTTGCCACACAGCGAAGTCCGCGTACTGCACCGTTAAGGGCGGTAGTTGGTGTTGCTGGCCCGCGATCTCAGCAGAGTAGAGGGTTGAAACCTCGCGGGTCAAAACTTCCATGGACCAGCCATCGCTGATGATGTGGTGGATGGTGAGCTGCACCACGTGATCGCGCGGTCCGAGCCGCAGAACCAGCACCCGGAGCAGAGGGGCACGCGCCAAGCTGAACGAATGCACGGCTTCGGCACTGGCCAGCCGGCGGGCCACGGGCACCCGTTCGGTCAGGGGGAGTGCGCTCAAATCAGCGAGCGGTACCGGCACGGTGATGGAACCGGCGATCTGCTGGACCGGTTCCCCTCTGACCGGGTCAAAGGACGTGCGCAAGGTCTCGTGACGCGCCACCAGTTGTGCGAGGGTGCGGGTCAAGGCACCCAAATCCAGATTTCCGGCAAAGCGCAAGGCCGTGGGGATGTTGTAAGCCGGGTTGCCGGGTTGCAGCTGATCGATGAACCACAGGCGCTGCTGGGCAAAGGAGAGGGGCAGGTGACGGTCGCGGCTGACCGGGACGATCGGCGGGGCCAGGGCCTTGGCTCCAGCGGCGCGGGCGCGTTCGATCACCGGCGCCAGGCTGGCGATCGTCGGGTGCTCGAAGACTTCGCGGAGGGGGAGTTCAACGCCCAAGTCCTGGCGCATCCGCGAGACCAGCTGGGTGGCGAGCAGGGAATGGCCTCCGAGGTTAAAGAAGTTGTCGAAGATTCCCACTCGCTCCTGACGCAAGAGGTGGGCCCAGAGGTCGGCAAGCCGCTGTTCGGTGGGATTGCGCGGCGGCACGTACTGACCTGCGGTAGCGGCTTCGGGGTCGGGGAGGGCTTTGCGGTCGACCTTACCATGTGCGGTCAAGGGCAAATCGCCGAGTTCAAGGAGTGCGGCTGGCACCATGTGGGCGGGCATGCGGGCTTGGAGATAGGCGAGCAAATCGTCGATGAGCAAAGGCTGCTCGCCCGCGCGCACGACCCAGGCGACGAGGCGTGGCTCGCCGTCGCTGCCCGGGCGGACCCCAGCGGCCGCCGCTTTGACCGCGGGGTGCTGCTCCAAGACCGCTTCGATCTCGCCGAGTTCGATGCGGAACCCGCGGACCTTGACCTGAAAGTCGCTGCGGCCGTGGAATTCGAGCAGGCCGGGAGCGCGCCAGCGCGCCAAGTCGCCGGTCGCGTAAAAGCGCGCGCCACCGCGTAGGCGGAAGCGCTCGGTGGTGAGCTCTTGGCGTCCGAGGTAGCCGCGGGCCACGCCGCATCCGCCGATCAGGAGCTCGCCGACCACGCCGATGGGCACGAGCTGCTGGTCTTGGTCACAGAGGAGGACCGCCACTCCGGGCAGGGGTCTGCCGAGCGGCGCCCAGGCCGGGATTGGGGTTTCGGGGTCAGCCGGGACGGCGAAGGAAGTGGCGAGGATGGTGGCTTCGGTGGGACCGTAGAGCACGCGGATCAAGGCTCCGGGAAAAGTGGCGCGCAAATCCTGGAGGAGGGCAGCGGGAACGACATCGCCACCGACGAAAATCCGCTGGACGCCACCCCAGCGATCGCCACTGGTTGCGCGCTCGCGGACGAGGTCGACGACGCGCCGCATGACCGCGGGCACGGCGTGGAACTGATTGGCCAGTGCGAGCTCTTGCACGAGGTGGTCGAGGTCGAGGGTAGGTTCGAGGCCGAGCAGGACAGCCGTACCTCCGGCGAGCAGGGGAGCGAGCAACTCGAAGAGGAAGATGTCAAAAGAGAAGGGAGCGATCACCGGCATGCGGCGAACTCCTCGGCCGCCGAGTTCGGCTTGGACGGCATCGAGGCAAGCCGCGAGTTGCCGGTGCTCGACCATGACGCCTTTGGGCTGTCCGGTGGTGCCGGAGGTGTAGATCAAGTAAGCGAGGTCTGTTGGCTGTGGGTCGGAGGGAGTGAACTCGGCGGTCATACCAGGGCTGGGGTCGTTCGCAAGGACGAGCCGCGGGGTATTTGGCGGTGCGACCGCGGCCACCCGATCAGCGAGCTCAGCGGTGGTCAGGATCCGTGCGTTTTCGCCGCTGAGCGCGTCATGGCAGAGGAAGCGCAGTCGGTCGTCGGGGTAGGCGGGTTCGAGCGGCAGGTAAGCCGCCCCCGCTTGCCAGGTGGCGAGGATGGCGGCGACTTGGTCGGCGTTGCGCGGCTGGCAAAGTCCCACGAGGCCCCCTGCAGTGGCGCCCTGGGCCTCCAGGGTGGCGGCGATGTGGTGAACTCGCGCGGCGAGTTGGGCAAAAGTGAGCTGGCTTTCGTCGGCGATCAAGGCCAAAGCCGCGGGCGTGCTGGCGGCTTGTTCGCGGAAGCGCTGGACGACCGGGTTCCAGGGTGAGGCCGCGGTCTGGGTGCGATCACCCCATTCGAGCTGGAGCTGGTGGGCTTCGTGTGGGGTGAGGCGCGGCAGGAGAGCGAGTTGCTGTTCGGGATCGGCGAGCACGGCTTGGACCAGCAGCTCGAAACGGTGGGCCATTCGCGTCATGGTGGTGGGGTCGAAAAGGTCGGCCATGTAGCCGAAGCTGCCCACCAGATCTTCGCCGGAAGTGGCGAGCCCGAGCGCGAGGTCGAACTTGACGTCGGGCGGTTCCGGGGCGAAGGGTTCGAGGGTGAGTTCCGGCAACTCCAGGGGTTGGCGGTTTTCGGCGAGCCAGGTGAAGAAGGCTTGGAACAGGGGCTGTCGGCTGGTGTCGCGTTCGGGCTGGAGTTCTTCCACCAATTTTTCAAACGGCAAATCCTGATGGTCAAAAGCGTCGAGCACGGCGCGGCGCACCTGCGCCAAGAGCGCGGTGAAGTTGCGCGGCGGTGCGTCGACCCCTTCCGCGGGCGCGGTGAAGTCGGTATGAATCACCAGGGTATTGACGAAAAAGCCGATCAAGCCTTCGATCTCGCGGCGGTTGCGGCCCGCGATCGGCGTGCCGACATTGACCTCGCCTTGCCCGCTGTCGCGGTGGAGCAATAGCTGATAAACCGCCAAGAGCACGATGAAGGGCGTGGCGCCCGCCCGTCGGGCCAGCTGCTGCAGCGCGGGCATGGCCTGGGTGACCCGGATAGGGCGATAGCCCGCGCGGAAACTGACCCTCGGTGGTCGAGGTTTGTCGGTCGGCAAAAAGAGCGGTTCTGGTGCTGGGCCGAGGGCTTTTCGCCAGAATCCGAGTTCAGCCGCGAGCACCTCACCGCACAGCCACTGTCGCTGCCACACCGCGAAGTCAGCGTATTGGATGGGCAACGGGGCGAGCGGCGCAGGACGGCCTTCGGTCAACGCCTGGTAGAGGGTGCTCAGCTCGCGCACCAGGACGTTGAGCGACCAGCCATCGCTGATGATGTGGTGCTGGTTGGCGAGCACCACGTGTTCCGCAGCTTTGAGGCGGACCACGGCAGCGCGGATCAGGGGGCCAAAAGCGAGGTCAAAGGACCCACGCGCATCCGCTGCCACCAGCCGACGGGTCTCGCGGTCGCGCCAGGCGGGGGCGAGACCGCTGAGGTCGATCACCGGCACGGGTACGGGCGCGGGCGGGGCAATCACCTGGGACGGCTCGCCGAGAAACCAATCGAAAGTGGTGCGCAGCGACTCGTGACGGCCGACGATCGTGGTCAGGGCCTCGGCCAAGAGGTCCGGGCGCAGCGCACCCTGGGCGCGCAAGGCCACGGGAATGTTGTACGCCGAATTGCCGGGTTGCAGTTGATCGAGGAACCACAGCCGTTGTTGGGCAAAAGACAGGGGCATTGCCTGGGTGCGGTCCGCAGGCAAGATCGGGGGCGCGGCTGCCCGGCCGGAGCGCCGCGCGTCTTCGACTTGGCGTGCCAGCCCGGCCACGGTGGGCTGCTCAAACAACGCCCGGATCGGCAGCTCGACCGCGAAACTCTCGCGGATCCGTGACATCAGCCGGGTCGCGAGCAGCGAGTGACCGCCGAGTTCGAAAAAATCATCCTCAGCGCCAACCTGCTCGACCTCGAGCAGCTGAGCCCAGATCTCAGCCAGCACTTCCTCGGTGGGGGTGCGCGGCAGAACGTGGGCGGCGCGACCCGGGCCGCTGGATGCGGGTGAGGTTTGCTGCAGGGCTTGCCGGTCCACCTTGCCGTTGGGGGTCAGAGGCAAGGCATTTAGCTCGACGAAAACCCCGGGCACCATGTACTCGGGGAGCCGCGCGCGGAGAAAGTCGCGCAGTTCGCCCTCGCTCACCCCTCCGTCTCCTGTGGCCACCCAATAGGCGACCAAACGCTGCCCTAAATCGCGGTGGTCGGAACGCACCACGGCAGCCCGGGCCACGCCCGGATGCTGACCCAACACCGCTTCGATTTCACCCAGCTCGATGCGGAAGCCGCGCAGCTTGACCTGGTCGTCGAAGCGTCCGAGGTAGTCGATTTCACCGTCGACCAGCCGCCGCACCAAATCTCCGGTGCGGTAGAACCGCGCGCCTGACGCGCTACCGAGGTCGTCGGGAACAAAGCGCTCAGCCGTGAGGGCGGGGCGCCGGAAGTAGCCGCGGGCCAGCCCCTCGCCGCCGACTACCAACTCGCCCGCAACCCCCAGCGGCAGCAAGCGCAAAGCGCGGTCCACGACTAGGCCAGTGCTGTTGGCGATCGGCCGTCCGACCGGCACCGAACGCGCTGCAGCAGCCACCGTGCGGATGGGGTGCCACAGGCTGAAGGTGGTATTTTCGGTGGGTCCATAGCCATTGAGCAGCCGGCCGGAGAAGGGGCCGCCGCGGTGGCCGCCGCGGGTCAACACCGTGCGCACCCAGTGCGGGTCGAGCGCTTCGCCGCCGACCAGCAGATGGCGAACGCTGGCCAGACCCGTGGGGGCTTCGCTCGCCAGCTGATTGAACAGCGCTGCCGTGAGAAACATGGCGGTGACTCGGCGTTCGCTCAAATTGTGCGTGAAGGCCGCGGGGGAGAGCACGATCTCGCGCGGGATGCCGACCAGGGTTCCGCCATTGAGGAGGGCGCCCCAGACTTCGAAAGTGGCTGCGTCAAAGGTGAGGTTGGCGACCTGGGCCACGCGGTCCGAGGTGCCCAGCGGGGCGTAGTTGGTACCCAGAACCAGGCGCAACACCGCGCGCTGCGGCACCGCAATGCCTTTGGGTCGGCCGGTGGTGCCGGAGGTGTACATGACGTAAGCCAGAGCGAGGGGCAGCAGGGCCCCGCAACGCGCTGCAGGTTTGGCCCCAATTGCTCGGTCCCGATGGAATTCAGCCCAGGGGAGTTGACCGGCCAGGGTCAGCCGTTCGAGCTGTGGTGCCGTGACCCCTGGCGCTTTTATCCCTGATGCTGGGATCACAGGTGCCAGCCGAGCGGAGGTGGCTTCGTCGGTCAAGACCACTTGGACGCCGGAATCGGCCATCATGAACGCGAGCCGCTCGGTCGGGTAATCGGGATCGAGCGGGAGGTAAGCCCCCCCGGCTGCGAGGATCGCCACCAACCCGACCACCAGCTCCGGGCTGGGGTGCGCACTCAAACCCACCAGCTGGTCGCGGGCAACCCCAGAGGCCAGAAGACGCGCGGCCAACCGGTCAGCACCGAGCGCGAGCTGGCGATAGCTGAGCAGCTCACCGCCGTACTCGACCGCCACGCGCTCCGGGACGCTAGCCGCTTGTCGGGCAAAGACCCAAGGCAGATCGCGGTCGTGGGGGAACTGGCTCGCGCTGTCATTCCACTCCCACAGCAGCTGGTGTTGCTCGGACGGCGCCAGATAAGCGAACTGCGAAAGGCGGCGGTTCGGCTGCGCCACGACCGCGTCAAGGAGCGCGGCCAGATGACGTCCGCTGCGCACCATGGTTGCGCGGTCAAACAGGTCGGTGTTGTAGTCGATGTAGCCGCTGAGGTGGTCACCCGCCTCGAAAAAGCTGAGCATCCAGTCGAACTGGGCATGGGGCATTTCAGTGGTGAACGGTTCGATCTCGAGACCTGCCAGGCGCAGCCCTTCTTGACGTTCAGGGTTGAGCGCGAAGACCGCCTGCACCAACGGTTGACGGGAGAGGTCGCGCTCGGGCTGCAGCTCTTCAACCAGCTTTTCAAAAGGCAGGTCTTGATGGGCGAAAGCCTCGAGGACGGTTTGCCGAGTTTGCGTCAGCGCTTGCGCAAAACTCGGATCCCCGGACAGCTCGCTGTGGAGCACCAGCAGGTTGACGAAAAAACCGATCAGCCGTTCGACTTCACTCCGGTTGCGGCCGGCAATCGGCGTGCCGATGTTGCTCCGCGTCTGTCCTCCGTAGCGCTGGAGCAGCACCTGGAACACCGTGAGGAGGGTCATGAACGGGGTGGCACGGTGCTCGGCGGCGAGCCGGTGCAGTGCGGCTCGTCGGTTCGCCAGGCGCAGCGGACAGCGGTCGCCACGGAAATTCTGGAGCGCCGGCCGCGGGCGGTCGGCGGGCAGCGCCAACGGCGTGGGCTGGCCCAAGGTCTGTTTCCAGTAGGCGACCTCGGCGGCTAACCGCTCATCCCGCAACCACTCTCTTTGCCACACGGCAAAGTCGGCATACTGCACGGGCAGGGGTGGCAGGTCGGGTGTTTGGCCCGCGGTGAGCGCAGAGTAAACGGTCGAGACTTCGCGGGTCAGAACCTCCATCGACCAGCCATCGCTGACGATGTGGTGGATGGTCAGCTGGATCACGTGTTCACGTGCCCCCAAGCGCAACACCAAGACCCGCAATAGGGGTCCGCGACCGAGGTCGAAGGGGGCGAGCGCGGCGATGCTCGCCAGGGTGCGCGCAGCCGCTTCACGAGCGGCTTTGGCGAGCGCAGTCAGCTCGATCAAGACCAGCGGCACCGCCAGCGACTCGGCAATCACTTGCACGGGTTCACCCCCGTGATTCAAGAAGGTGGTGCGCAAGGTTTCGTGCCGTGCGAGCAACCGGCGCACGGTGTCGGCAAAGGCCGCCAAGTCGAGGTTGCCCGTGAAGCGCAAGGCGACCGGAATGTTGTAAGCCGGGTTGCCGGGTTGCAGCTGATCGATGAACCACAGGCGCTGCTGGGCAAAGGAGAGGGGCAGGTGACGGTCGCGGCTGACCGGGACGATCGGCGGGGCCAGGGCCTTGGCTCCAGCGGCGCGGGCGCGTTCGATCACCGGCGCCAGGCTGGCGATCGTCGGGTGCTCGAAGACTTCGCGGAGGGGGAGTTCAACGCCCAAGTCCTGGCGCATCCGCGAGACCAGCTGGGTGGCGAGCAGGGAATGGCCTCCGAGGTTAAAGAAGTTGTCGAAGATTCCCACTCGCTCCTGACGCAAGAGGTGGGCCCAGAGGTCGGCAAGCCGCTGTTCGGTGGGATTGCGCGGCGGCACGTACTGACCTGCGGTAGCGGCTTCGGGGTCGGGGAGGGCTTTGCGGTCGACCTTACCATGTGCGGTCAAGGGCAAATCGCCGAGTTCAAGGAGTGCGGCTGGCACCATGTGGGCGGGCATGCGGGCTTGGAGATAGGCGAGCAAATCGTCGATGAGCAAAGGCTGCTCGCCCGCGCGCACGACCCAGGCGACGAGGCGTGGCTCGCCGTCGCTGCCCGGGCGGACCCCAGCGGCCGCCGCTTTGACCGCGGGGTGCTGCTCCAAGACCGCTTCGATCTCGCCGAGTTCGATGCGGAACCCGCGGACCTTGACCTGAAAGTCGCTGCGGCCGTGGAATTCGAGCAGGCCGGGAGCGCGCCAGCGCGCCAAGTCGCCGGTCGCGTAAAAGCGCGCGCCACCGCGTAGGCGGAAGCGCTCGGTGGTGAGCTCTTGGCGTCCGAGGTAGCCGCGGGCCACGCCGCATCCGCCGATCAGGAGCTCGCCGACCACGCCGATGGGCACGAGCTGCTGGTCTTGGTCACAGAGGAGGACCGCCACTCCGGGCAGGGGTCTGCCGAGCGGCGCCCAGGCCGGGATTGGGGTTTCGGGGTCAGCCGGGACGGCGAAGGAAGTGGCGAGGATGGTGGCTTCGGTGGGACCGTAGAGCACGCGGATCAAGGCTCCGGGAAAAGTGGCGCGCAAATCCTGGAGGAGGGCAGCGGGAACGACATCGCCACCGACGAAAATCCGCTGGACGCCACCCCAGCGATCGCCACTGGTTGCGCGCTCGCGGACGAGGTCGACGACGCGCCGCATGACCGCGGGCACGGCGTGGAACTGATTGGCCAGTGCGAGCTCTTGCACGAGGTGGTCGAGGTCGAGGGTAGGTTCGAGGCCGAGCAGGACAGCCGTACCTCCGGCGAGCAGGGGAGCGAGCAACTCGAAGAGGAAGATGTCAAAAGAGAA
Organism: uncultured Thermoanaerobaculia bacterium; assembly: GCA_964499975.1. GTDB lineage: Bacteria > Acidobacteriota > Thermoanaerobaculia > Multivoradales > J023 > CAZCOV01. The sequence continues at coordinate 14,863 of CAZCOV010000010.1, read as the reverse complement.
GGGAGCGATCACCGGCATGCGGCGAACTCCTCGGCCGCCGAGTTCGGCTTGGACGGCATCGAGGCAAGCCGCGAGTTGCCGGTGCTCGACCATGACGCCTTTGGGCTGTCCGGTGGTGCCGGAGGTGTAGATCAAGTAAGCGAGGTCTGTTGGCTGTGGGTCGGAGGGAGTGAACTCGGCGGTCATACCAGGGCTGGGGTCGTTCGCAAGGACGAGCCGCGGGGTATTTGGCGGTGCGACCGCGGCCACCCGATCAGCGAGCTCAGCGGTGGTCAGGATCCGTGCGTTTTCGCCGCTGAGCGCGTCATGGCAGAGGAAGCGCAGTCGGTCGTCGGGGTAGGCGGGTTCGAGCGGCAGGTAAGCCGCCCCCGCTTGCCAGGTGGCGAGGATGGCGGCGACTTGGTCGGCGTTGCGCGGCTGGCAAAGTCCCACGAGGCCCCCTGCAGTGGCGCCCTGGGCCTCCAGGGTGGCGGCGATGTGGTGAACTCGCGCGGCGAGTTGGGCAAAAGTGAGCTGGCTTTCGTCGGCGATCAAGGCCAAAGCCGCGGGCGTGCTGGCGGCTTGTTCGCGGAAGCGCTGGACGACCGGGTTCCAGGGTGAGGCCGCGGTCTGGGTGCGATCACCCCATTCGAGCTGGAGCTGGTGGGCTTCGTGTGGGGTGAGGCGCGGCAGGAGAGCGAGTTGCTGTTCGGGATCGGCGAGCACGGCTTGGACCAGCAGCTCGAAACGGTGGGCCATTCGCGTCATGGTGGTGGGGTCGAAAAGGTCGGCCATGTAGCCGAAGCTGCCCACCAGATCTTCGCCGGAAGTGGCGAGCCCGAGCGCGAGGTCGAACTTGACGTCGGGCGGTTCCGGGGCGAAGGGTTCGAGGGTGAGTTCCGGCAACTCCAGGGGTTGGCGGTTTTCGGCGAGCCAGGTGAAGAAGGCTTGGAACAGGGGCTGTCGGCTGGTGTCGCGTTCGGGCTGGAGTTCTTCCACCAATTTTTCAAACGGCAAATCCTGATGGTCAAAAGCGTCGAGCACGGCGCGGCGCACCTGCGCCAAGAGCGCGGTGAAGTTGCGCGGCGGTGCGTCGACCCCTTCCGCGGGCGCGGTGAAGTCGGTATGAATCACCAGGGTATTGACGAAAAAGCCGATCAAGCCTTCGATCTCGCGGCGGTTGCGGCCCGCGATCGGCGTGCCGACATTGACCTCGCCTTGCCCGCTGTCGCGGTGGAGCAATAGCTGATAAACCGCCAAGAGCACGATGAAGGGCGTGGCGCCCGCCCGCCGGGCCAGCCGGCGCAGTGCGGGTCCCGCCCCAGCGATCCGCAACTGGACCCGACCGGCACGGAAGTTCGGGACCGGCGGCCGCGGTCGGTCGGTGGGCAGCGCGAGCGGCTCCGGTTTTTTGCCCAAAACCTCCTGCCAGTACGCGATCTCTGCGGCGAGCACTTCGCCTTGGAGCCAGCGGCGTTGCCACACCGTGTAGTCCGCGTATTGGATCGGCAGCGGGGGTAAGTGCGCCGGGTGACCTGCGGCAAGAGACGGGTAAAGCGCGGAAATTTCCCGGACCAGCACGTTCAACGACCAGCCGTCGCCGATGATGTGGTGCAGGTTGGCGAGGACTAGGTGCTCGTTAAGGTCCAGGCAGACCAGGACCACGCGCACCAGCGGACCTGCGGCGAGGTCGAAAGACCAGCGGGCCTCAGCCTGCGCCAGCTGCTGGGCGAGAGGCTCACGGCGATCGCGGCTGAGCCCTGCAAGGTCGATCACCGGTATCAGAAAAGGTCCAGGTGGTGCGATCACCTGAACGGGTTCGCCGAGAAACCAGTCGAAGGTGGTGCGCAGCGCCTCGTGGCGGGCGGTGATGACGCTCAACACCTGGGCCAACAGTGCGGGTTGCAGCGGACCCCGAGCGCGCAAGGCGATCGGGATGTTGTAAGCAGGATTGCCGGGCAGCAACTGATCGAGGAACCACAGCCGCTGTTGCGCAAAAGAGAGCGGCAAAGCTGGCCCGCGGTCCGCCGGGGCGATGGTCGGAGCCTTCGGTCCGGCACCGCGTGCTGCTTCGATTTGTTGGGCGAGCCCAGCCACAGTCGGCTGTTCGAAGAGTTCGCGCAGCGCCAATTCGCGACCCAAAGTCTCCCGCACCCGGGACACCAGCTGGGTGGCCAAGAGAGAGTGCCCGCCTAACTCGAAGAAGTCGTCGGTAATTCCCACCTGCTCGAGGCCCAGCACCTCGGCGAAGATCTCGGCTAGCAGCTCTTCGCCAGGGGACCGCGGGGCCAAGTAGAGGCCGACTTCCGGACGCAGTCCAGCAGGTGCGGGCAGGGCTTGGCGGTCGACCTTGCCATGGGCGTTAAGCGGTAGTCGGGGTAGGGGGATGAAAACAGAGGGCACCATGTAGCTTGGCAGTCGCTCGGCCAAGGACTCGCGCAAGGCCAAAACGGTGGGTGCGACGCTCCCGGCGGTCGGCGCGTAGTAGGCCACCAGCTGGCGGTCTTGACCTGCGTCCTGGCGGAGCAAGACCGTGGCTTCGGCGATTCCGGGATGGGCCAGGAGCGCGGCTTCGATTTCCCCCAGCTCGACCCGAAAACCGCGCAACTTGACCTGGTGATCAAAGCGGCCTACGAACTCGATCTCACCGTTCCCGAGCTGCCGCACCAGGTCTCCCGTTTTGTAAAGTCGCGCCCCAGCTGGACCCCCAGGAGCGGGAACGAAGCGTTCGGCGGAAAGCGCGGGTCGACGGTGGTAGCCGCGCGCGAGGCCGTCGCCACCGATCACCAGCTCCCCCACAATCCCCGGCGGCACCCAGCGCAGCCCGCAGTCCACGACGTGCAAGGTGGTGGCCGCGAGCGGACGTCCGATCGGCACGGTTTTAGCGTCGGCTGGCACCCCAAGCACGAGCTTAAAGCTGCTAAAAGTCGTGCTCTCCGTGGGTCCATAGACGTGGAGCAGGCGCCGGGGTGGGCCTTGGGCGAGCACCGCGCGTACCCACCGGGGATCGACCGCTTCCCCGCCGAAGAGCAAGTGGCGCAACCCATGGAAGCTCGCGGGCGCGGTGCGCGCCAGCAAGTTGAAAAGCGCGGTGGTGAGGAAGAGGGCGGTGACCCGCTGCCGTGCGAGCGCGCGACCGAACTCGGCTGGGGCCAGGGCGATCTCGCGCGGCACGTTGACCAGGGTGGCCCCGGTGAGCAGTGCGCCCCAAATTTCGAAAGTGGCCGCGTCGAACGAGATGTTGGCGGCCTGCGCTACCCGGTCGCCTGGCTTGAGCTGGGCATAGTCTGTGGCGAGCACCAGCCGCAGCACTGCCCGTTGGGGAATGGCGATCCCTTTGGGCTTGCCCGTCGACCCAGAAGTGTAGGTGACGTAAGCGAGCGCCGCCGACGGCACGGTGGTCAGGGTGGCTGGTTCCGCTGCACCGGCACCCCGCGCGGCGTTCTCCAGCGAGTGCGGCTCGAGCTCAAAGCCAAGGCATTCGACCGGCATACCACCGACTTCGGTGGGCAACTGGGGAGCGAACTCATGCGCGGTCACGACCACCTGGATTCCCGCGTCTTCGACCATGAAAGCGCGGCGTTCGGCGGGATAGTCGGGGTCGAGCGGGAGGTAAAAGCCGCCGGTCTTGACGATCGCGAGGAGCGCCACCGCCAGCTCTGCTCCTGGGCGCAGACAAAGCCCGACCGGACTCTCGCTGCCAGTTCCCCGCTGGCGCAGCCGCGCAGCCAAGTGGTTGGAACCCTGGTCGAGCCAGCCGTAGCTGAGTTGCAACGCGTCCACCGCGAGCGCCACCGCTTCCGGCGTCGCCACCGCCTGCTGCGTGAAAGCGACCGCCAGGTTTTGTTCCTGGGGGTAAGCCGAAGCCGTGTCATTCCACTCGACGAGCAACTGGTGACGCTCCCCTGCGGCCAACCAGGGAAGTTCTGTGATCCGCTGCTGGGTTGCTGCCGCGAGCAGCGCCGGGGTCAACACTGCGAGCTGGCGGCTGAAACGAGCCACGGTCGTGGGGTCGAAGAGATCTGCGTCGAAAGCCACCGAGCCAGCCAAGTCACTTTCCCCTGCGGCCAGGCTGAGGGTGAGGTCGAACTTGCTGTCGAGATGGCCGGTGGCGAGGGGTTCGAGGTGGAGCCCGGGAAGCGTCAGCTCGACTTCCTCCGGCCGTCTCAAAGCCATGGCAAAGGCCACTTGGGCGAGCGGACGAGCGGCCAGCTCGCGTTCGGGCTGCAACTCTTCGACCAGTTTTTCAAACGGCATCTCCTGGTGCTCGAAGGCGTCGAGCACCGCCATCCGAACCCGCGCTAGGGCCGTCGCCACCGTAGGCTGGTCGGCGAAGTCCGTGCGGATCACCAAGGTGTTGACAAAGAAGCCGATGAGCGGCTCGATTTCCACGTGGTTGCGGCCGGCGATCGGCGTACCGACGCTGATCGCGGACTCTCCCGTCCAGCGGGAGAGGAGGAGCTGGAAAGCGGCCAAGAGCGTCATGAACGGGGTGATCTGGTGCTCGCGACTGCAGCGGGCGAGGGCCAAAGCAGCGTCTTTTAGCCGCAGATCAACGCGGCCACTGTGACGGGTCGCGAGGTCCCGGCGGGGGCGATCCGTGGGCAACTCGAGCGGTGCAGGGGCCTGGCCGAGCGTGCGGCGCCAGTAAGCGAGGGAGGCGGCTAACCCTTCGCCTTGCAAGAACTGCCGCTGCCACACCGCGTAATCGCCGTACTGGATGGGCAGCTCCGGCAACTTGGCGGGTGGCACCTTGCCGAGGAAGCTCGGGTAGAGGCTCATCACCTCGCGCACCAGAATTCCCATGGACCATCCATCGCTCGCCACATGGTGGAGATTGACCAGCACGGCATGGTCGTGGTCGTCCAGGTGGAGGACCAGAGCGCGCAACAGCGGTCCGGTGGCGAGCTGGAAAGGTCGGCTGCTTTCGCGCCGCAGGATTGGCTCGAGCATGGGCATCCGCGCACCCGTTGCCAGACCGCGCAAGTCGACGACCGGCAACGGCACGGGGGTCGGCGGGCCTACCCGTTGCACCGGGCGGCCCTCGCGCATGGCGAAAGTCGTGCGCAAGATCTCGTGGCGACGCACCACTTCGGTCAAGGTGCACCCTAGGGCAACGAGGTGCAGATCGCCGGAGGCGCGCAGGGCGATCGGCAAGTTGTAGGCCGAACTGCCCGGATGCAGTTGATCGAGAAACCACAGGCGTTGCTGGGCAAAAGAGAGGGGTAAGGGTTGGGAGCGGTCGACCGGGACCAGGGGCGGGGTTTGCAGGCTGCTTCCTTGGCGGCGGAGGAACTCGATGCGGCTGGCCAGTTCGGCAACGGTGGGGTGTTCGAAGAGCTCGCGCAAGGGCAGGTCGACGCGCAGGTTTTGGCGCAAGCGGGCGACGGCCTGGGTGGCGAGGAGGGAGTGTCCTCCGAGGTCGAAGAAGTGGTCTGAAGCGCCGACTTGGGGGACGGCCAAAAGCTCAGCCCACAAGTTGGCGATCAATTCTTCGAGGGGGTTGCGCGGTGGCAGGTAGGGTGCAGGTGTGCCGATGGCCGAGCTGGCGAGGGAGCGGAGGGCAGCGCGGTCGAGCTTGCCGTGGGCGGTTAAGGGCAGTTCTTGGCAGGGCACGATGGCGGCTGGCACCATGTAATCGGGCAGTCGTGCGCGCAGGAAGGTGCGCAAGTCGTCGGGTGCGGGTGTGCTGGTGACCGCGAAGGCCACTAAGCGGAACTCATCGTCCGGGGCAGGTAGGGAGACTGCGGCGGCGGCTTGGACGGCTGGGTGTTGCGCGAGCACGGCCTCGATTTCACCCAATTCGAGACGAAAGCCGCGGATTTTGACTTGTTCGTCGACGCGACCGAGAAATTCGAGGTGGCCCTCGGGTCGAAAGCGGGCGAGGTCGCCGGTTTGATACCAGCGATCGCCGGAAGGGTCGTTGGCAAAGCGCTGTTCGGTGAGCTGAGGACGACCGAGGTACCCGCGTGCGACTCCGGGGCCGCTGATCTGGATCTCGCCGGGAACGCTGATCGCGGTGACGGGAAAGCCGTGCGCGGTCAAGCGGAGACGGACGCCCGGGAGGGGAGACCCGATGGGAGCTTGGCGGAGGAGGCCGGATTTTGGGACGAGGTATGAGGCGCAGATGAGGGTGCATTCGGTGGGACCGTAAAGCACGCGGGTTTGCGCGTTGGGGAAGGTTTCGCGCAGCTGGAGGAGGAGTTCAGCGGGGACCCGGTCGCCGCCGACAAAGAGCATCCTTGGGTGCTGCCGTCTGGGGTCAGTGGCAGGAAGATCACGCAGTTCGGCGAGGACGCTCCGCATCAGGGCGGGGACGGCATGGAACCTTGTGGCGCGCGCGAGTTCAGCGGCGAGCCTTGCCGGGTCGAGGGTGGGCTCGCGGTCGCAGAGGACGGCGGTGGCGCCAGCGAGCAAGGGTGCGAGGAGTTCGAAGAGGAAAATATCGAAAGAGAAAGGCGCGACGACGGGCATGCGGTCGGTTGGGGACCAGGGGAAAGTTTGCTGGGCGGCAGCGAGGACGCAGGCGAGGCTTTGATGCTCGACGAGCACGGCTTTGGGCAATCCCGTGGTGCCGGACGTGTAGATCAAGTAGGCAAGGTCAGCGGCAAGGCCAGCATCAGCGGCAAGGTCTTGGCGGGTCGGAGCGTCGCTCAGAGCCCGGCTGGTGTCCGCGAGCCCCTCGGTTTTGAGGGTGAGCAGCCGGGTGCCAGCCGGGGCGAGGTGTTGCAGCCGCTCGACCGCAGAGGGAACGGTGATGACCCAAGGGGTAGCGCCCATTCCGTCGGCCGTATCGGCGAGGAAATGGGCGAGCCGTGGGTCGGGATAGGTTGGGTCCAAGGGGAGATAGGCCGCGCCGGCTTGCCAGAGACCCCAGAGCGCTGCGACCAGGTCGCTGGAGCGTTCGAGGGCCAGTGCGACGACCGCGCCCGGCGGTACCTCAAGTTGCCGGAGCTGGGCTGCCAGCAGGTCGGCGCGGTCGGCGAGTTGGCGGAAAGAGAGCTCGTTTTGGGTGCGCTGGTCGACCAGGGCGATGGCTTCGGGGGTAGCTGCCGCGGCTTGGGCCCAGCGGTCGAGCACGGTGGGAGCTTCTCCGTGGGCGGGCTGCTCGCCCCACTCAGAGAGCAGCTGCTGGCGTTCAGAGGGGACGCCGAAGGGCAGTGCGGCGAGGGGAGTTTGCGGCTGCTCGACGATGGCGTGGAGGAGAGCAGCCAGCTGGCGCGCCCAGCGCGCCAAGGAGGTGGGGTCGAAGAGGTCGGCGTTGTAGCCGAAAGTGGCGCGGAGGTGCTCGCCGTGTTCGCTCAAGGCGAGAGCAAGGTCGAACTTGGCTTCTGGCAAGTCGTCGAGGTCCCAAGGCGCGATCTCCAGGCCCGGCAGGACGAGGGGTTCTGCGGGTTGTGGGTTGAGGCTGAACATCACCTGGAAGAGGGGCTGTCGTGCCAAGTCGCGCTGGGGTTGGAGTTCCTCGACGAGCTTTTCAAAAGGCAGTTCTTGATGCTCGAAAGCGCTGAGGACGACCTCGCGGGTGCGGGCGAGCAGGTCTTGGCCTGAGGGGTTTCCGGTGAGGTCAGCGGGGAGGGCCAAGGTGTTGACGAAGAAGCCGATCAGGGCTTCGAGTTCGAGGTGATTGCGTCCGGCAATGGGTGAACCGAGGAGGAAGCGCTGCCCTCCGGCAAGTCGTCCGAGGAGTGTTGCAGCTGCGGCGAGCAGGGTCATGAAGAGGGTGGCCCCGTTGGCTCGGCTGAGCTGCAGGAGAGGTAAGCGGAGAGCCGGGATAGTGAAGGCATGGTAAGCGCCGCGCAACGAGTTGAGTTGAGGCCTTGGCCGGTCGAGGGGTAGGTTGAGGGGTTCGGAGTCGGCGAGTTGTCGGCGCCAGAATTGGAGTTCAGCGGCGAGCACTTCACCCTGGAGCCAGCCGCGCTGCCAGACGGCAAAGTCAGCGTACTGGATGGTCAAAGGCGCGAGGGATGAAGGCCGGCCGGCGGCCAAAGCCGCGTAGAGTTGGGTGACTTCGCGGACCAACACCGTCATGGAAGCGCCGTCGCTGATGATGTGGTGGGAATTGAAGAGGACGATCTGGTCGTCGTCCGCCAGCTGGCAGAAAGCGGCAGCGAGGAGCGGTCCTTCGGCGAGGTCGAAAGGCCGGCGGGCGAGTTGTCGGGTGAGCTTTCGGGCTGCGTCAAGGCGCTGTTCAGCGGCGAGCCGCGTGAGGTCAGCGAGCAGGAGTGACGGATCTTTGGGCGGAGCGATGACCTGCTGCAAGCGGCCGTCGACGTTGGGAAAAGTGGTGCGCAGGACTTCGTGTCGGCGGACGAGTTCGGCGAGGATTCGGGCGAGGAGCTGGACCTGGAAGCGTCCGCGGATCCTCAGGGCGATGGGGACGTTGTAAGCCGCCGAGCCGGGCTGGAGCTGGTCGAGGAACCACAAGCGCTGCTGAGCGAACGAAGGAGGCAGGGGGAGGCTGCGGTCGACCGGCTGGATCTTAGGCAGCTGGACCCCGCGCTGGGCTTGGCGGGCGGCTTCGACCCGGGTGGCGAGTTCGGCGACGGAGGGGGCGGTAAACAGTTCGCGGAGGGGCAAATCAATGTGGAAAGCCTGGCGCACGCGGGCGACCAGCTGGGTGGCGAGCAGGGAGTGCCCCCCGAGTTCGAAGAAGCTTTGATCGATCCCCAACTGCTTGAGCCCGAGGACCTGAGCAAAAGCGGCGGTGAGCATTTCCTCGACCTGGTTGCGCGGCGCGAGCAGTTCGCGGGATTTGCTGCTCCAGGTTTTTGGATCGGGGAGAGCCAGGCGGTCGACCTTGCCGCTGCGGGTGTAAGGGAGGTCTTCGAGCACCAGCAAATCCGCGGGGATCATGTGCTCGGGCAAGCGTTCGCGCAGGAAAGCGCGCAGCTCGGTGAGCGGAAACTCCTCTGCATTCGGCAGCGCGGGGAAGTCCTCGACCGGCCGGCCCTCTTCGACCGCGGCGATGGCGAGCTGTCGGGCGGCGTAGAGGGTGTAAATGCCGGTGCCGCGGGCGAGCGGGTCTTGCTCGGCGCGGACCGCGAAGCCGTGTCCTTGGAGGAGGTCTTGGATCTGCTGGAGGCGACCTTCGAGATCGTGGACTTCGATGACGGCCTGGGCGATTTTCGGCCAATCCTCGGTTTCAATGCCCGCGAGGACATCGAGCTCGCTCTTTTCGACGTCGAGCTTGAGCAAGTCGATGCGTTGCAAGCGGTGTTCGCGGATGACTTGGGAGACAGTCAAGATGGGAGCGCGGACTTGTTCTCCGGCGTAGCGTCCGGCGAGGATCTCGTCGGCAAACTCGGCCAAGCCGGGGTCGCGGTTGAGGAGAAAAGCGCGCGCCGCGGCTTCGTCCGCGACGGGATCGGCATAGGCGCCGGAAGCGGCGGACCAGCCGTAGTAAAAAGTCATCTCGACTTCGTCGGGTTGTCGTCCCAGGCCAGCGCGGTAAAGGTGGGTGCTCCCCTCAAGACTTGCCCCTTGGCGGCCGGGAGCGGCGAGGCCATAACGATTCAGGTTGTGCTCGAGCTTGGCAAAGGTCTGAGGAATGGGCTCGAAAGCCAAGACCTGTGCGGAGGCGCACTCCTGATGGACGAAGAGGGTGAAGAGCCCGATGTTGGCGCCCACGTCGAAGACCACGGAGTTTGGGGGCAGGGTCAAGCCGTGGCGGAAATAAACCCGATCGCGAAAGATCTGCTCGTAGATGAAATCGCACTCGTTGCGGTTGTGGAAAGCGACCCGCAAGCCGTTGGGCAGTGCGTAGAGGTCTTCTGCGGGCAGGGCTTCTTGCCGGGGCACAAGGCGTCGTCCGCCGCGGCGCTTGCGGGCAGCGTCGCGCAAAGCAAAGACGTTGTGGCGATCGGTGCCGCGCAGGATCTCGTCCTGTTCGGCGATCACCTCAAAGCCCTGCTCGCGCAGGAGTTGAGTGATCTGCGCGACCCGCCCATCGATGTTGTGGACCTCCATGGCGAGCTGCTCGATCTTGGTCCAGTCCTCCGGGTCGATGCCCTGCAAGACCTCGAGTTCAGCGCGTTGGACATCGATTTTGAGCAAATCAACCCGCGCGATGCGTTCCTCGCGCAAGACGTCGGAGAGCCGACGCAAGCGGCAGTTGACGGCTTCGACGTTGAACTTGCCGACCAGCAGCTCATCGAGTTGGGCGAGCAGTTCGCCTGCCCCCTCCGCGCCTAGTCGCAGCTCGTTTTGGAGATAGCGGCGAATCACCGCGACTTCGTCTTGGGGATCGGCGTAGCGGGCAATTCCGGAGCGTGCGGAGAAATGCGGGTAGAAAGTGAAAGCGACATTTTTTTCGCGATCGGCGAGCCCGTGGGCAAAAACGCGGACGCGCGGGCCGAAGCGTGCGGCATTTGCGGCGAGGGCGGCGCAAATTTTGGGAATGGGCTCGAAGGCGTAGATTTTAGCGTTTGGACTTTCCAGTCCGGCGAACAGGGTGAACATGCCGATGTTGGCGCCCACGTCGAGGACGACCGCATCCTGGGGGAGTGAGATGCCGTGTCGGAGGTAGCAGCGTTCCACGAAAATTTCGCGGTAAAGGTAATCCGTCTCGACCCGGTCGAGGAGCGCGATGGTCATGCCGTTGGGCAAGGGGTAGCGCTTGAAGTCGTGGCGCAACTCCCCCCAGCGCTCCGCCGGGACGAGGTAACCGGTCAAATGGTCGCCGCGCTCGTCACGGTTGCAGACGACGACCGCTTGTCCGACCTGGGGAAAAGCGGTCAAAGCCGCTTCAATTTCGCCGAGTTCGACGCGAAAGCCGCGGATTTTGACTTGGTGATCGCGGCGTCCGACGAACTCGAGGTCGTTTGCGGAGTCCGTTGAGGTGCGCCAGCGGACCAAGTCGCCCGAGGTGTAGAGCCGTTCTCCCGGACTGCCCCAGGGGTTGGGGACGAAGCGTTCGGCGGTGCGAGCAGGGGCGCCGGCATAGCCGCGGGCGAGTCCGGCACCGGCGATCGCGAGCTCGCCCTGGACGCCGTCCGGGAGCAAGCGCAGCAGGCGGTCGACCACGACCACGCGGACATTGGGCAAGGGATTGCCGAGGACCTCGTGGGTTTTGCGGCTGCGGATGCGGACAGCCGTGGTGTCGACGGTGGCTTCGGTGGGTCCGTAGACGTTCCAAAACTCGATGGGGCTGTCGGCCAGTCGCGGCCAGAGGTTGCCGCTGGGCTCCCCGCCGACGAGGACGCGGGCGAGGGAGTGTGGCGGTTCCTCGAGGCCGGCCTGGAGCAAGATGCGGAGCTGTGAAGGGGTGCAGTCGAGCACCTCGATGGCGCGCTCAGCGAGGAAGCGGCACATGGCTTCGCCGTCGGGTCGGACGTCATCGGGGATCCATAGGAGGCAATCGCCCATGGCCCAGCGGGTGAGTTGCTTGATGGCGGCATCGAAAGTGAGGGGAGCATTGAGAGCAACGCGCAAACCTCGGTCAGCTGGGGATGCGTCGCGGTAAACCGTGGAGTCAAGCGCCCAGGCGAGGTTGGCCAGGGCGCCGTGAGAAACCATCACCGCCTTAGGCAGGCCGGTCGAGCCCGAGGTGAAAATCAAATAAGCGAGGTTTTCCGGCGCGATCAGGGCATTGAGTTTGGGGTCAGGGTGACCGCCAGCGAACGCGGCGTCGCGTTCGAGGTCGATCAGCCAAGTGCCCGCGGCGCGGTCGGGGGAGTCCGCCGGGCTGCCGGTCATCCAGCTGGCAGGCCAGCTGGACTGATCGGAAGGGTTGTCGCGGGTGAGCACGAGCGCGAGTCCAGCGGCTTGGACCATGGAACGCAAGCGTTCTTTGGGCTGCGCCAGGTCGAGCGGGACAAAAGCGCCACCCGCGCGCCAAATGGCGAGGACCGCGACCAAGAGATCGAGCGAACGGGGAAGGGCGATGCCGACTTTGACTTCGGGCGAGACCCCGCGCTGCCGCAAGAAGTGGGCGAGGAGGTCGGCGCGGTAAGCGAGATGGCGGAAAGACAGTTGGTTTTCCGCGTCCGCCGCGCCGAGGTGATCGGCGCGCTCGGTAGCCTGGACCGCGATCCAGTCGGGCAGGAGTCCAGGGGGAAATTCCTGGGCGGTGGCGTTTCGCTCGCAGATCAGCTGCTGCTCTTCGGCAGCGCCGAGGATGGAGATCGCGGCGAGCGGCAGCTGCGGGGAAATTGCGACTTGGCTGAGCACTGCCTTGAGCCGGTCGGCCAGGAGCTCCACCCAAGCGACCGGGAAAAATTCGCGATCGTAGTCGAGTTGCAGCTCGGGTTGCCCCGCGCGCAGCACGGCAGAGAGTTGGAGCCGGAAAGGCTCGCCCACAGCGCGGTAGTGGAGCAAGGTCAGGGTGACCGCACCACTGGGTTGTTCGGCGGGCTGTTCGGGAGGCCAGACAAAAAAGCTGAAAGCCACCGGCGGCAGTGCGCGGTAAGCCGGGGCAATGCCGGGCTCCGACCCCACGTATTCCTGCCAGCTGCGGATTTCGTCGACAGCGTCGCGCGCCACGGCAGCCCGTTCGGCGAAGCGAGAAGTCGGGTGCAGGCGAAGGGTCAGAGGCAAGTAGCCGGCAAACCGTCCGATCGCGCCCTCAAGCCCGGCGATTCGCCGGCCATCACAGCCGACGTCGACCGTCACTTCAGGGGTTTCCGCGAGCCGCGCCAGGAGCATGGCCCAGGCAGTAAGGAGTAACGCTTCGAGCGAGACATCGGCATTTTTGGCAACTTCCACCAGCTGCGCTGCGATCCCAGGGGCGAGGTCGACGCGCACCGCCGCAGGATGGAGACCATGGCCGGGCAGCGTCGGGCTGGCCAGCGGCAATTCCAGCGGGCGCAGCTGGGCCAAGTTACGCCCGGCCCAAAACGCTGCCCCCGCGGGGCCCTCCCCGGCTGGGCCCTCCCCGGCGGGGCCCTCCCCGGCTGGGCCCTGCTCGGTTTCGGCCAGGTCGTTTTGCCATTCCGAAAAGTCAAGGTATTGGACGGTGGCCTCGGCGGGTTCCTGGCCAGCGAAATGCTGGACGATTTCGCTCGCCAGCAAGCCGAGGCTGAGGCGATCTGCCGCGAGTGCTGAGATCCCGAGAAACAGCAGGTGGCGATCCGGAGCCAGGCGCTCGAGCACTGCCCGGAGCACCTGGCCATGCTCCAGATCGAGCGGCTCAGCCAGGATACCGTCGAGTTTTGCACTCGCTTCGACTGGGTTGTCGGGCTCTGCACTTTGCGTCCGCAGGGTGCAGCTCGGCTCGGGGAAGACCACTTGGAGCGGCAGGTCCATCCCGGCAAAAGCTGCGTAGCCGGTGCGCAGCGCCTCATGGCGCGCTACGGCTTGGCGGATGGCTAGCTCCAATGCCCCTAAATCGAGCTCACCGCGGAGCAAGATCGCGCAGCCGATTTGCAGCTGGCGTCCCGCTTGTTGCTGCCGCTTCCACAGCTGAGTTTGCAAAGGGGATAGTCGAAATCCTTCGAGAACGTCGCTCATCGTGCTCATCCTTGCTCTCGCTGCTTGACGATTGTTTTGCGCTGACCGCGGCGCAGGCTGTGGCTCTCAGCTTGGGCGCGCGCTGTCTCGCGGGCAGCGTGGTCCTGTTTTTCCTCGTCTGAAATCAAGGGAAATTCCTCTAGACGGCAGAGGGGATTGGCGACAATCCCGGTCAGCAAAGTGACGAACCTGCGATGAAACTTTTCAACTGTGGTGGCGAAGAATACATCGGTGTCATAAATCCACACAGCTTGTAAACCATCCTCCCGCTCGACCATCCACAAACTGAGGTCGAGCCGGGCAGCCTCGACCCCAAAGTCGAAGCCCGCGGGCATGAGGGTCAACCCAGGGAGCGCGAAATCCTGCGCGAAGCGATTGCGTAGCCCAAAAGCAACTTGGAAAAAGGGCATCTGGTCGCCGAGTCGATCGGGTTGCACCACTTCGATCATTTTTTCGAGGGGCAAGTCTTGATGATCGAATGCGCTGAGCGCTACTTCGCGGACCTGCGCCAGAAAAGCGCGGAAGGTGGGGTTGCCCGCAAGGTCTGAGCGCAACGGCAAGAGGTTGACCAGGAAGCCGATCAACGGCTCAGTGCCGGCATGGGTACGGCCGGCAACCGCAGAACCGACGATCAAGTCTTCGCTCCCGGTAAGGCGAAAGAGCAGGGTTTTGAAGGCGGCAAGAAGCGTCATGAAGAGGGTGGTTCCGGCCTCGCGCGCGAGTTCCTGCAGGCGCTGGTAAACCTCGGCTGGCACCGCATAAGCGACGGTGGTGCCGCGAAACCGGCGCGGGCCCGAACGCTCGAGATCGGCGGGGAGCGTCAGGGTCGGGAGGGGGCGCCGGAGGCATTGCTTCCAGAAAGCGCTCAGTCGCTCGAGCGCCTCTCCCTGCAGCCAAGCCCGTTGCCAGACCGCAAAGTCAGCGTATTGGATCGGCAGTGCGGGCAGGCGCGGGGCCGCGCGGTCGACGAACCCGTGATAGAGCGCTGAAACTTCGCGCATCAGCACTTCGCGTGAGCCTTGGTCGGTGACGATGTGGTGCAGCGTGGTGACCAGGAGATGCTCGTCTTTTGCCAGCCGAAGGAGTTGCGCGCGCAGAAGCGGTCCTTTGGCCAGGTCAAAGGGACGGTGCCCTTCGGCTAGCGCTAGGTGCTCAGCCACGCGGCTGCGGCTCGGCTCGGCCAGGTGAGAGAGGTCGATTTGGGGCAAGGGCACGGGAGCAGGCGCCAGGATCACTTGCTGGGGCTCGCCGTCGGGTGCGCGGAAGATGGTGCGCAAGACCTCATGGCGCCGTACCAGCTCGCTGAGGGTTTGCGCGAACGCGTGCGCGTCCAGTTCGCCGACTAGGCGCAAGGCGATCGGCACGTTGTAAGCCGGGTTCCCCGGATGCAGTTGATCGAGAAACCACAGGCGTTGCTGGGCAAAAGAGAGGGGTA
>CAZCOV010000009.1:0-35997 GCA_964499975.1 uncultured Thermoanaerobaculia bacterium | reverse complement strand
TCCCATGCAGACCGTGGTCAAAAATCGCTGTTTTGCGCCAACTCACGGCGCGTCCTGGTCGCGATCAGCCTACTCGAAATTTTTGCGCTGGATGAGGGATGATCTTTGGATCCGCAAACTGTACTGTTTACGAAGCTATGCCGCTGGCGTCATTGCCGAGGAGATGAGTCAAATCTCGACAATTCAAAGAAGGCTGTAATCACTTCTCGAAAGCGTTGTGAACGCTGTCTGAGAATAAGCAGGGCGGATCTGGCGGATTCGTCGTTGCCAGGGGGCCGTCCATCGAGGTCCCCCTCTGAATACGTCCCCGACGTCGCGAGGCAAGTGGAGGACCAGGTTGCCGTTGACGCGGTGGAGCGCGTCGATCTCGCACCCACGCCGCTCTATCGCCCAGGGTGGCGCTGCGCTAAGTTATCGAACCCTGCCAGGTTCAAGAGGGGGCCCGAAAACCGTTAAGCACCCCCAGCAGAGCAGCGCCTGATAGCCGCCCAAATATCGGCTCAAATGTCGGCTCAATGTCGGCTCAGATGTCGGGTCCAGGATCTCCTCAGGAATTGAGAAAGCCCCAGATCGTGGTCCGACTCACGGTCGGGAAATCGGCGCTGAAGACGTCGAGCAGGCTGTCGCGTTCAGCCGTCTGGCGGTGCGGCCAGCGCAAGGGAAACGTGATCCAGGGAAACTTGAGCCCGGTGTAATGCTGATGGATCGCACAAGCGCGGCTGTGGAAAGGATGAACGCCATCGCTGGTATCGACCAGCAGGTAAAACCCGCACGCGGCAAAGCAGAGGTATTCCAAGGTCCCAGATGGACCACCGGTTTGCCCTTGCTGAGCCAGTTCACGGATTTGTGCCCACGAAATCGCCTGTCGCTGCCGGCCTTGCTCAAAGTAAAGCTCAGCGGTTTTCGGGTCGCAGAACACCATGCGGTACTCTTCGCGTTCGGTGATCACGCCGACCAAGGGGAGCGGTTCGGACCGCCGATCCGGGCAGCAGTGCAACCACTGCCGGACTAGCTGGAGGGGATTGTGAATGGCCAGAACGAAACGGTTCAGCCAAGGTGCCAGTGCACGAATTTCGCAGCTGAGGAAATGGCGGTTGACCGCGTCCCAGTAGCTGGCCCAGGAGAGGTCCGGACGCAACAGATGGAGCGCGCTCCGCACCAATTCGCTGGCGGGCACGAGATCGTGCGTTTGCAGCTCGGCTCCGAGCGCTGCGAGGCTGCGCGCATCCACCGCGGGGGGCAGCAGGGCGCGGAGCCCGGGGGGAACTCCCTGCCCGAGGATGGCAGTGGCTTCGCGGCTGAAGGAGCGGGGTGAAAGGGCTGCTGCTTCCAACAGCTGGAGCGAGATCGTGAGCACCCGATGAACGCGTTCGTGGGCTTGATCGGTGAGCCGCAAGGAGCGGTAGGTGCGGCGGCGGTGGCGGCGCAGAAAACTCGATCCGAGCAGCGAAACCGGCCCCAAGTCCGCGTGGAGCTTGAACCACAGCAGGATTTTCTTATCGCCGGTTGCCGTGCAAGCGTCGTCTGCCAAGGAGAAGATGCCCGAAGTGTTCGGGTCGAGACCGAGGATGGGCACGAGCGTCCGGAGCAGGCGATAGCGGATCAAGTCACGGGGGCTGAACCAGCAACCCGGCTGCTCCGCGAAGAGCAGGCGAGGTTGCTGCCGCAGGTCCCACAGGGCGTGAGGGTCGACGCCGAAATCGTGCAGCATCCGGTCATACGCCCGAACCTTTGGGGTCGCGAAGTGGCGTTCGAGTTCACTCCAGCCGGTGATGAACGGGCTGCTCGCCTGCTGCCCCGCCTGCAAACGTTCGGGCAGTGACTCGAACGGCTCCACGCGCGATTTCTTCCGGGGGTTCGCGTTCCAGCGCAAAAGGTCGACGCTGAGGCGTGCGGGGTGGGGGGGGGCCGGAACAGTTGCGTCTGCTGCCGGACGGACCAGTGCTGGTGCCAGTTCTTGCCCCAACTCGCCGGGGTTGAGTTGCGGGCTCAGGGGCTGGGGTAGCGTGCCAGCACCCGTTTGCGGAAAAGATCGTAAATCAGGAGGTTCCACAAAAAATCCTTGGGTTGTTTTTTGAGTTCGGTGAGTAGTGTGCGTGGAACAAAATCCGGTCGCTCGATGGCTTCCACGTGCTCTTTGAGCACCCCATGTCGCAGCCAGGCGCCGAGGTCGGCGGTGAAGGCAGTGCCGCCTTTTTTCTTGTCGGCGAGTTGACCACAGGAGCGCTGGCGCAGCAAGGCTTTTTGCAGCGGCTTGAGCTTGAGGCGGCCAAATCTGCGGGTGAAAAAGCGCTGTTTGGCGCTGATCGCCATGGTCGCGCGCACCACGTCTTCGTCGAGGTAGAACTGCACCAGTTCAAGGCCCTGCGCCGCAAAAAGTTGCGCGGCCACGACTCCTGGATCGTAACCCGCGGTGACGAAATCGATGGCCTGAACTTGGGCGCAAAGCGAGTCACTCGCCACCAAGTCGCATTCGAGTGCGCGGCGTTCTGCAAAAGCACGGCGCACGGCCTGCTCGCCAAAACAGCGCAGGGCAAGGTCGAGCTCACCCGCCAGCGCGATGTAGTTCTGGGGCGAAAGCAGCGGGTTGGTGCGCTTCGCGGCAGCGAGCAGCTGGGCTGCCTCGGTGAAAAGCAGTCCGGTGCTGCGCCCAAGCTGGGCGCGCAGGGCTCCCCAGCCGCGCAGCAAGAGGTGCGCCCCGGGTACCGCTCTGGCTAGCTCGAACCAGACGACCGCGGGCAAGTCGACCACGCCGTGCAGCGCATCAGCAGCTTGGCCCGCGACAAAAACCCGGCGCTCTTCCCCCCGCTCGCGCAGAAATTTCGCAAGAGCGAGAAAGCACGGCACCCCTTCGTTGAACAGGGTCGGCTGGTGCAACGCCTCGATCGCTTGTTCGAGCCACTGCGGGTATTCTTCCGGGGCGATCGGACAGAACGTGTGGACGGTCCCCAAGGCCTGGCTTGCGGCAGCAGCGTATTCGGTCTCGAAGTGAAAAGCTGCGGTCAAAACCGCGAAGCTGTACGAGGCCGGCGGTGCGGCGTTGGGTTGGTGATCTTTGAGCCAGAGTTGCAGCAGCGAGGAATCTTCCCCTCCGGACAAGAGGTTGGTCAGCTCTTTGCCCGCCGCTGTCCAGGTTTGGGTGTAGCCCGACATGACCGCGCTCAGCCGTTGGTCCAACCAGGCGGTCGCCGGTCCATCAACCCGGACAAAGGCGGGGTCTTCCGGCCGGCAGCGCAGGTCGCGCACTTGGCGCAAGCACAGGTCAGGGGCCCGCCAGCAGAGCGCTTGGCCGGGAAACAGGCGGCTGACCCCGCGAAAGTACGTCCGGTTGCCGGGGACTAGGCGGAACAGAAAGTGCATGGGTAGCGCTTCGGGGTCGAGTTCGACGGTGGGCAAGCCAGCGAGCACTGAACGCAGGTCGCTGGCCCCGACGATCGCCTCCCCAACCCGCGCAAAGTACAGCTGCGGCAGCGCCATCAGCGTCTGATAGACGAGAAACTGCGGTTCGTGTTTGGAAAAGGCGGCAACCCAGGCGCTGCCGCGCAACTCTTGCGCACAAACCGTGGTGGGCGTCACGAGCTGGGCGCGGCACAGTTCACGGGGACCGATGGGCGAGCCGTCAGCACGGCGGAGATGACCGAACTGGAGGATCAGTGTGGTTTCCGACTCGGCGATTTGCCCGCCGGTACAGCGCAACAGCAGGCGGCCGGCGGTGCCGTAGTCGAGGGTGCGCTGCAGTTCCCCGACCTGCTTTTCCGTCCGCAGGGTAAAACTCGGATCCGGGCTATAGCCAAAAATCGCGCTCGGACGCAGCATTGCTGTGCTTGCTCACCACGGGTATGCCAGGTTGCCCTGACGTGTCACCACGAAACGTGTCGTCACGACCCGCTCTCGCCTCAACATCGCAGCCCGGAGCCGTCCTGCAAGCCGACATCTCGGGAAGCTATGCTCCCAGCGTTCCCCTTCCTCTCAGCCGAAGCCTCAGCCGACACACTGCAACATGACAGCAGATGGTAGCACCATGAATCTGACGGAATAGTTGACGATCTTCACCGATCCATCACCGGAGCGCTACAGAATCAGCACGGCTCCGATATGATGGGCCGCGAATCGCGATGGAACGCCCAGCCCAAAACCCAGCGACATTTCCCGAGCCGACCCGCGACAGCGCATCCGCGGCGGACGGATCCACCGCGGACGGATCGAAGCCTCAGGCTGGTGCGCCCCAGGCTGCTGCCCGCGAGCCTGCGAGTTTCAGGGATGGCGACACCCGTCCGCTGCGCGAGCCGCCGTCCTTTCTCGCCGAGCGCTACCGCATTGCCGAACTCTTGGGCGAAGGTGGCATGGGGCGGGTCTACCGGGCCTTTGACGAGCACTTGAAGCGTTGGGTGGCGCTCAAAATGCTGCGCCCGGAGAGTTCAGCTTCAGCCAAACGCCTGCTTTTCGAAGCGCGCTCGCAGGCCCGGGTGGATCACGCCAACGTGTGCAAGGTCTACGAAGTCGGCGAATTCGAGGGCCAACCGTTCGTCGTCATGCAGTACATCAATGGCCGCCCGCTCCATCACGCTTTCCCGCAGATGACCTTGCGGCAAAAACTGACCGCGGTGCAGCTGGTCGCGGAAGGCGTTCACGTGGCCCACCGGCAAGGGTTGATCCACCGCGATTTGAAGCCGAGCAACATCATGGTGGAACAGAGCGAGACCGGTGAGCTCAAGCCCTACGTCCTCGATTTCGGGCTGGCTCGTGAACTCGCCGCTCCTGGGGTCACTACCACCGGTGAGGTCAAGGGGACGCCCAACTACATGTCACCGGAGCAAGTCACCGGCGAAATCCATACCCTCGACCCGCGGACCGACGTCTACAGCCTGGGCGCGACCCTCTACGAAGTTTTGAGCGGCCGGCCGATGTTCTCTGACACGAGCGGCCTGGGCGTCTTGGTCAAGGTGCTCAACGAAGAGCCCGAGAGTCTGCGCCGGCTCGATCCTGGCCTGCCCGCTGAAGTCGAAGCGATCGTCATGAAGTGCCTGGAAAAATCGGCGCAGAACCGCTACCTCTCGGCTCAGGACCTAGCCGACGACTTGCGCCGCTTCCTCGAAGGCGAGCCGGTCCGGGTACGTCCCCCGAGCGCGATCCAACGCCTCAAGCGCCGGCTCGGCAAGCGCAAGGTCGCGGTCCTTTCGACCGCGCTTGTGGCCCTCGTGGTGCTCGGCATCGGGATCTTGATCTTCAACCACTTGCAGGGCAAGAAGCTGGGCGAGATCGCCGACCGCTTCCGGCAAGACGTGGACTTCATCGAGGAGACCCTGAACGCGGCTTACGGGGCGCCGCTCCACGAGATCACCGAAGAGAAAAAGAAAGTCCGCCAACGCCTCGCTGAAATTGAGCGGCGGGTCGCAGACCATGGCCGGGCCGGACGCGGGCCAGGCAACTACGCTTTGGGCCAGGGTTACCTCGCGCTCGAAGAGCTGATGCTCGCCCGCAAGCACCTCGAAATCGCCTGGGATAGCGGTTTTAAGGAAATCCAAGTCGCGCATTCGCTGGGCCGGGTCTTGGGCGCCTTGTACCAGCAGGAGATGCGCCGGGCCGAACGGATCGAAGACCCCGAGGCGAGACGTGTCCAGCGCGAAAAACTCGCCGCCGAACTGCGTCAGCCAGCGCTCAAGTATCTGGAAATCGGCAAGGACATGGCCGTCGATTCGGCGGCCTTGTTCGAAGCGCTGATCGCTTTCTGGGAGGGCCGCAACGACGAAGCCCTGGCCAAGGCGCAACAAGCCACCACGCAGCTGGCCGCGCCATACGAGGCGATCCAGCTCCAGGGCGACATTTATGCTGCCGTCGGCGCGGAAAAAAAGCGGCAAGAGGATTTTGCGGCCGCACGTGCGGCGTTCCTGCTCGCGGAAGGGGCATATGACAAGGCCCAAGGCTACGGGCGGAGTGCACCCCGCGCTCACCTCGGGCAGTGCGCCCTGGGCCAGCCGATGATGGAAATCGAAAGTTATAGCAGCGGCGGTCAGCTGGAGCCTTACTTTGACCGCGCCCGGGCCAGCTGTGAGCGGGCGCTCCAGATCGACCCTGAGCGGCCCGAAGGCTACCAACTCCTGGCGGATCTTCTGTGGCGCATGGGCGAGTACCAGCTGCTGCACGGGCAAGACCCGCGGTCGACGTGTGAGCAGGCGGTGGTTTTTGCCGAGCGCGCTTTGGTGTTGGTGCCTGAAGATGTCCTTGCCCACACCAGCAAAGGGCTAGCCAATGGTGCGGTGGGCGACTGGGAACTGCTCAGCGGGGAAAATCCCACCCACAGTTACGAACAAGCGGTGCTCGCGCTGGAGGGAGCGATTGCGGTCAACCCCAACCACGCGCCTGCGCACAACGGTTTGGCCTACGTCTACACCCAGCGCGCCCGCTACGAACTGCTCGCCGGACGTGAACCGCTGCGCATCCTCGACCAGGCGCTGGCCGCAGGCAAGCGGGCGGTGGAGTTGCGGCCGACTTTTACCTACGCTTGGGACAACATGGGCAATGCTTACCTGCTCAAGGCGCAGTGGGAGTGGCAGTTGGGCGAAGACCCCAGCGCCACGCTCCAGGCCGCCCTGGACGCCTTCGAGCGGGCGATTGCCACCAACCCCAGTTATGTGTACGCCCGGGTTGGCCTCGGGCAAGCCTGTCGCCAGCTCGCCTTATTCGAGCTGGAGCAAAGCCACGATCCCAGCGCGGCTTTGCGCCGGGGTGAGCAAGCGATCCAGGACAATCTCAAGATCAATCCCCAGCAAAACGACAGCTATTTGGTCCTGGGTCGCCTCAAAACCCTCGAAGGGCGCTTCCAGCTCCTGCAGAAAGCCAACCCGTCCGTACCTTTCGCCCAAGCCGAAAAACATCTGAAGCGGGCGATCGAACTCTATGCTGTCGATGCCACGGGGTTTCAAGCCATGGCCGAGCTCGCTCGCTGGCGGGCAGCCTGGCGCCTGGCGCAAGGCCAGTCCGCGCGCGCCGAGATCGCCTTGGGCCAGCAACAACTCGAACGCGCTTTGGCGCTCAACCCTGACCGCGCTGAACTGATCGCGTTCGCGGGTGAGCTCTACCTCTTGCAAGCCGAGCACGATCCGGACCCCCAGGTCCGCCGCTCAGCGCGCGACCTGGCGCGGCAAGCCTTTGCCAGCGCTTTGGAAAAAAACCCCGCTTTGGAACACCAGTACGGCCCCCTGCGCGAACGCGCTTACCGCCTCTGATCGTCGGCGCGAGTCGGCTGACAAGGTCCGCTTCAAGGGACAGTTCAAGGGACAGTTCAAGGGACAGTTCAAGGGACAATTTTTGGAGCAAGATCATTTCATGTTCTGTAAGATACTGCGGCCGACAACCAGGACGCCAGCGCGACCCATAGAGGAGCAGTTCGTTGAAAAAAGAGCCCAAGGCCCGCCGCATCTCCAAGGCAGAACCGACCGTCGCCCCTCGCCCGGGCAGCACTTCCCAAAAGCTCACCCTCGAACACAGCAAAGAACTCGAAGCCCACCTCTGGGCTACTGCTGACTTTCTCCGCGGCAAGATCGACCGCTCGGACTACAAGCAGTACATCCTTCGCCTGCTTTTCTTCAAGCGACTTTGCGACACCTGGCAAGAAGAACTCGAAACGCATTTCGCGCTCTGCGGCAGCTTGCCGCTCACCCCCGATCAGCATCGCATCGTGATTCCCCCGGGTGCCTCTTGGCACGACGTGCTGCAGCACCCTCACCACATCGGACGCGCGCTCAATCACGCTTTCCGCGAAATCGAAGCCGCCAATCACAAGCTCCGCAGGGTGCTGTGCGACGTCAATTTCGACCATCCGGACCGTTTTCCCGACGCCACTTTGCGGGACTTGCTCGCCCACTTCGACCGCGTATCTTTGCGTCGGCACGGCACTGAACCCGACGTCCTGGGCAATGCCTATCTCTACTTGATCGCCCAGTTCGCCGACGATTCCGGCAAGAAAGGCGGTGAGTTCTACACCCCGGCGGAGGTCGCCAACTTGATTGTTCGCTGCTTGGAGCCACAGGCGGGCATGAGCGTCTACGACCCTGCCTGCGGCTCGGGTGGGCTCCTCCTGGCCGCGGTCCGCCACCTGCGAGCCTTGGGCGAAGACCCGGCGAGCCTCAAGCTTTGCGGTCAGGAAATGAACCGCGATACCTGGGGTCTGTGCATGATGAACCTGATCATCCACGACATCGATGCCAGCATCGCACGGGGTGACACGCTGCGTGAGCCCAAACACCTCGACGCTGAGGGACGGCTACAAACCTTCGATCGGGTGCTCGCCAATCCCCCGTTCTCGTTGCGCAACTGGGGCTATGAGGACTGGAAAAAAGGCGATCGGTTCGGCCGCGACCGTCTGGGTTGCCCGCCGCGATCTTATGGCGACCTCGCCTTCGTCCAGCACATGGTTGAGAGCCTCAAGCCCGACGGCCGCCTCGGCGTGGTTTTACCGCATGGCAGCAGCCTGTTTCGGGCCGGCGTCGAAGGGGAGATCCGCCGCGGGCTGTTGCGCGAAGACTTGATCGAGGCGGTGATCAACTTGCCCCCCAAGCTGTTTTATGGCACCAAGATCCCGGCGGTTATTCTGTTCATTCGGCGACAAAAGCCCGAAGCCCGCAAGATGCGCGTGTTGCTCGTCGATGGCAGCGAAGAAGCTGTCCCGGGCAAAAACAAGAACCTGCTCAGCGAGGCCAACCTCGAGCGATTGGTCGGCGCTTTCCACGATTACTGTGATGTTCCCCGTTTTTCCCGGGTGGTCCCGGTGGAGGAGATCTTGGCGCAGGACGGTAACCTCAGTATCGCCCGCTACCTCTCGCCGACTCCGCCACAGCAGCAGACCCTGGACATCAAGGCCGAATACCGGCGGTGGGTAAAACTCAAGAACTACCGCGATGAGTGCGAACGCGCGCTGTTCAACGAATTGGAGAACCTTGGCTATGGTTCCTGATGGCTGGCGGATCAAAACCCTGGGCGAGATCGCGACGCTCGAACGCGGTTTCGACCTGCCGCACTATCAGCGCGCGGACGGCGAGATCCCCGTGTTTGCAGCGAACGGCCAGATCGGGCGCCATGATCGGGCCAAAGTGCGCGGGCCGGGCGTCATCACCGGAAGAAATGGGACGATCGGCAAAGTCACTTTCACCGACCGGGATTTCTGGCCGCTCAACACCACCTTTTACGTCAAAGAGTTTCATGGCAATCACCCGCCTTTCGTCGGACGGCTGCTCGAGTCGCTCCACCTGGAGCAGTTTGCCACCGGGACCGGCATTCCCACCCTGAATCGGCACACCGTTCATGCCCAGCGGGTGATCATCCCGCCGCTCGCCGAGCAAGTGCGGATCGCGCACCTCTGCGATTTGGCGGACGCCGCGATCGCCGCGTCAGACGCAGTGCTGGCTCAAGCCCGCAGAGTGCAACAGGGGATGGAGCAACAGTTGCTCACCTGCGGGGTGGGGCACACCCACTTCCAAGAATCGCCGCTGGGCAAGGTCCCACTGTCCTGGCGAGTCACCACCTTGAGCGAGCTTTGCACCCTGCGCAACGGCCATGCTTTCAGCACCAAAGAATGGTCAGAAATCGGCCTGCCGATCATCCGCATTCAAAACTTGCGCGGCTCGGATCAGTTCAAACGCTTTGCGGGCTTCCCCGCTCCTTCGTGGCGGGTCGAGCCAGGAGACTTGCTGTTCGCTTGGGCTGGAACCAAAGAATCTTCGTTGGGACCGTACCGCTGGACCGGCCCCCCTGGGGTGCTGAATCAGCACATCTTTCACGTCGCGCCAGCGCGCGGCATTGATCCGCTATGGCTGTTCAAAGTCTTGGAGCGGCTGACCCGACAGATTGAGCAACACTTGACCCGCGGCTTCAAAGAGAGCCTGCAGCACTTCCGCAAGACCGATCTCACCACGCAGTGGGTGGCGGTCCCCCCACCGCACGAACAACGCCTGATCGCCCGCCATTGCGAGAAAGCTCAGCGGGCGGTCGCGGCGGAAAAAGCGAACCTCGACTGCCTGCTCGAGCTCAAGCAGAACTTGCTGCGGGAACTCCTTTCCGGCAAGGTGCGCTTTGGCGACTTACCCCGCTCCAAGCAACAAGGTGCGATCCTCTGCTACCCATCCGTCCACCGTTGACCTCGCCAGATTAAAAGTCCGTCATGTTTGTAGAATACAGGGAGTGATTCGCCAAATGCATTAACATTGATTCTTGTTTTAGTGGTCTTAACCTGATAAGTATTAAGAGTTGCGAAATTTGTCAAATTGAGGTAAGTTCGCGCAGCCGAACCGGGGGATGCGATCTGGGACTTACTTCAGAGAGGACGACTCCGTTGAAAAAACGCCTTGGGGTTCCACCTGACTGCACAAAACAGCCTGCACCTTTCCACCACGACACCCCCGAAGCGCTGACCCTGCAACGCCTCGAACGCCACCTCAAAGCCGCTGCCAACATCCTCCGCGGCACAATCGACAGCTCCGACTACAAGTCCTACATCTTCGCGCTCCTCTTCTTCAAACGGCTCTGCGACACCGCGCAGGAAGAAACCGAACAGCGGCTGGTCTTCCACGGTCACAATCCGGCAGACGCTGATCCGCACCGGATCCAAATCCCTCAAGGGTCCTCCTGGACCGAAGTCTGCGCGCGCCAACACCAGGTCGGGAAAGCGCTCAACCGTGCTTTTCGCCGGATCGAGGACGTCAACCCCGAACTGCGCGGGGTCCTGCGCTTCATCGATTTCGACCATCAGGAGCGTTTGCCAGAGGCCACCTTAAGGCAGCTCTTGGCTCACTTCGACCGCGTTTCCTTGCGCAAACACGGCACCGAACCCGACGTGTTGGGCGATGCCTGGTTGATCCTGCTCCGCCACTTTGCCGAGAACGCTGGCAAAAAGGGCGGCGAGTTCTACACCCCCACGCCGGTCAGCACCCTGATCGTGCGCTGCCTCGAACCCGCTGAAGGCATGAGCATCTACGATCCGACTTGCGGTTCTGGCGGGCTCCTCCTCGCCGCCGACCACCACCTGCGGCAACTCGGCCGCGACCCGTCCTCCCTCGCGCTGTACGGCCAGGAAATGAACCTCAACACCTGGGCCTTGTGCATGATGAACCTGGTCATCCACGACCTCCGCGCCACGATCGCCCATGGCGACACCCTGCGCGACCCCAAACACCTCGACGCCTCGGGGCAGCTCCAGACGTTCGACCTGGTGCTCGCCAACCCACCCTTTTCCCTGCACAACTGGGGATACGAGGAGTGGCAGCCCGATCGCTTCGGTCGCGACCGCCGTGGCTGTCCGCCCCCGGCCAATGGGGATTTCGCTTTTGTCCAGCACATGGTTGAGAGCCTCAAGCCGGAAGGGCGGCTCGCCGTGATCTTGCCCCGCGGCAGTCTGTTCCGCAGCACCTCAGGCGAGCAGCAGATCCGCTCTGCGCTCCTCCGCGAGGACCTAGTTGAGGCGGTGATCCGCCTGCCGCCCAAGCTCTTTTATGGCACTGCGATTTCGGCGTCGATCGTGTTTCTGCGGCGCAAGAAACCGGCCGAGCGCCAGATGCGGGTGCTGCTCGTCGATGGGTTCCAGCAAGCGGTGGCGGGCAAGAACAAGAACTTGCTCACCGCCGACCATGTCGAGCGGTTGACCCGCGCCTATCACGCTTTTCGCGACGAGGAAGGATTTTCGCGGGTGGTCTCGGTCGAGCAAGTCCTGGCCCAAGGAGGTGATCTCAGCGTGTCTCGCTACCTCGCGGAAGGCAACAGCGACGAGCGTTACGACTTGCCAGCTGAAATCCAGAAGCTGCGCCGCTTCCGCATTCGGCGCAACGCCGCCGAAAACAAATTCTTGCAAGACTTGCGGAGGTTTTCTCGTGATTGAACCAGCGGGCTGGCGGACCCAATCGCTCGGTGAGTTTGTCACTTTGGAACGCGGCTTCGATCTTCCCAGCCAGGCGCGCCGACCGGGAACTGTGCCGATCTTCGCCGCGGGCGGCAGAATCGGTTTTCATGACAACGCCAAAGTCGAAGGACCCGGAGTGGTGATCGGTCGCAGCGGTACGCTCGGCCGAGCGGTCTTGATCCCGGACCGGTTCTGGCCGCTCAACACCACGTTTTACGTCAAGGATTTCCACGGTAACGATCCGGAGTTCGTGTGCCACTTCCTCACGTTTTTGCGCCTCGAACAGCTGGCCACCGGCACTGGGGTTAAAACCTTGAACCGTCAGGTGGCCCACGCACGGCAAATCGTGGTGCCGCCGCTGGCTGAGCAGGTGCGCATCGTGGCCGCTTTGAAATCCTCGGATGCCGCCGTGGCGGCGCAGCAGGACGTGTTCGACCAAGCCTGCCGGATGGCTCGCCACCGCGAAATCGGCCTGCTGCGTCACGGCATTGGCCCGCGCCGTGTGGACCGCGTCGCTGCCTCTCGCGGAGCGCAGGTCGATGCCTCCCGCGGGCGGGCTTCCTGGCCGCTCCTGTCCCTGGGAGAGCTCTGCACCCTGGAGCACGGCCATGCCTTCAAGTCCAGCGACTGGGCGCTGGCGGGGTTACCGATCATCCGCATCGGCAATTTGCGAGGTTCTCCCCAGTTCAAATACTTTGCGGGTCGACTTGACCCGGCCTGGCTGGTTGAACCGGGGGATTTGTTGTTTGCCTGGGCCGGGGTCAAGGGCAAGTCGATCGGCCCTTACCTTTGGCCAGGTCCGTGCGGGGTACTCAACCAGCACATTTTCAAAGTCCGCCCGGCCCCTGGCATCGAGCGGCGCTGGCTCTTTGCGATCTTGACGCAAGTGGCTGAGGAACTGGATACCTATGGGTTCAACGACAGCTTACAACATGTGCGCAAGGGTGACCTGTTAGCGACTGAGATCGCAGTCCCGCCACCGCGCGACCAGCGCGAGTTCGTTCGCCGTCTGGAGAGTTTCGCAGCGGTCAAATCTGCCGAACGCGCAACCCTGGAATTTCTGCACAGGATCCAGGCCGGCATGCAGCACGACCTGCTGAGCGGTCGCATCCGGGTCGATCGCTCTCTGCATCAACAGCACACGTGAGCAGACTGGTTGATCGTTACGCAGATTCAACGCCAATTGATCTTTATAGAGGCGCGAAGTCACCCCCCCCCCTGTGGTACTCTCGTTCACAGAACTCATTGGACGGGTGGCTTGCTTCGCCTATCCGCACAACCCAAGAAGGAGTCCCGCCATGAACACCCAGCCCCAGAACGAGCGAAAACAGCTCCATTGGCTGTCTTACTTGCTGACGCTCATCTTGCTCTTGCCCAGCGCACTGATTGCCGAGATTCCCTCTCTTCTCTACGTTCCAATGGAAGACATGGACCCAAACATTCCTTTTTGGGTCTCCCGTGAAGCCGCGATCGGTCCCGACGGCAAACTGGCAACCGAGTTCTTTCACCCGATCGCAGCTGAGTTGTTGAACAGCACCTTTTCTGAGCCTGCGCGGCCGGAAAACGACTGCAACCTGGCCTGGGAAGAGGTCTACCAGGACTGGGTGAATCCACCCGATCGAACAACCTTGGACAAGCTCCTGCAAGAGTCTGAGTTTGTTTTTCTGGCAACAATCGTCGACCGCGAGTTCGGTTTTGATCGTGGTATCCCCGGTCAGCTTTTTGAGGTCGTTCCTAAGGAAAGTTTCGTCGGGCAGCTCCGGCTTTCTTCTTACTATTTTTTCCTTCCGATCGGCACTTTCGACGTCGGGCCGTATAAAATCTGCAAGAGCGACAAGCGATTCCCTGAATATATCCCCAATGAAGGAGAGGACGTACTTCTTGCTATTCCGCAGTATGCTCAACCGAAAACCGATGAGCCGTTTTTTGACTTGGTTTTTGATGAGAGCATCATAACAATTAAGCCAGATGGCAAACTCAGCCTTCCCGATATTTTTCGACGCTCCGTCAACACTACTCTGCGGCCTTTCCCTGACACTCGAGACGCCGTCTTGCGAGAGCTTCGGGCTTTTCATGCAGGAGTCAATAAATGAGACTTGCAATTTGTTGGCTCTTGCTATTGGGAACTGATCCACTCTTCTCCCAGTGTACTTCATCGGCCCGAGCGCCTGGTCAGCCGGTTGGTTACGAAGCGGTAACCCTGGTCCCTGTTGGTATTCCTTCAAACTTGAGAAGCTCCATGCAACGAGGATATGGAGCTTGGAACGCTTCAAACTGCAATAATTCGCAGCTGGGAGGATTCCCGCAGTTCACGGAATCCAGTGGCGCCGGGCGCACTATTAAACTGCGATATCAGCGAGGGTTCAACACTATAAATCCAAGTTCCTGCGGCTATTTTTCGGGAAACGATATCTATCTCTTCGAAAAAGCACGTACCCAAGATGGGCAGGTCGTATCATGTGCCCGCAGCGATATATTCGAAGATACGGTAGCTCACGAATTGGGGCACTTACTCGGTCTCACCGATCAGCGTGAGGCTTCCTGTAACGGTTTTATCATGAACCAGGTTGCGATGACCCGAACCGGCGATTACATTGACCGCAGGGTCAGGAGCGAGGAGTGCGACTTGGTGGCAAGGACCAACCAAACGCCGCAGGAGCAGATCGAGGATCAGTGCCAGGCGGATCCCACCTGCGCACGCTGCAATCCCCCGGATTTCGGATGTTCACCACTCTTAATTGACCTCGATGACGTGGGTTTTGAGCTCACTGCGCCGCTTAACGGGGTGTCTTTCGACATCGACGCGGATGGCGTTTTGGATCAAATCGCGTGGACGCGCGCCGGGCGGCTCGACGGTTTTCTGGCCTTCGATCGCAACGGCAACGGCACCATCGATGATGGCAGCGAACTGTTCGGTGATTCGACGCTGTTGCCCAATGGTTCCCGGGCACGCAACGGCTTTGAAGCACTGTTTGCTTTTGATAGCTTCGACGGTAATCAGAATGGTTTCATCGACCCGGGAGATCCGATTTTCACGGAGCTTTCAGTTTGGGTCGATATGGATCATGACGGCAGAGTCGGAACGGATGAGTTGCGCAGCCTGCGGGCGCTCAAGATCGCAGCCCTATCGCTCGAGTATCGCGCGCTGGTGGTCGCTGATCAGCACCGAAACCAGCTGGTCTTCTGGGGTCAGGTGTACTTTGAGCATGGCGGTGAATGGCGGCGACGGGACATCGTCGACGTCCTGTTCGCGCGGGCTCCTTGAGCACCAGCCATGATGACCCGTGCAAATTGCAAGTAGTACCTTCAGCTTGCACGATTCATGGTCCAATCAGCTGACGTAGCCGCCACAGCTTGTAGGCTGCGGGGTAGACCAAGAGCTCGAGCGCAAACGAGGTGACGAGGCCGCCGATCATCGGCGCGGCGATCCGCTGCATGACGTCAGCGCCGGCAGAAGTCGACCACAAGATCGGTAAGAGGCCCATGAACGCAGCCGTGACGGTCATCAGCTTGGGCCGCACGCGCTGGACCGCACCGTGCACGATCGCCGCGTCCACGTCGTTGGGCTGCAACAGCGCGCCGCGTTTTTGCGCGTCGTCCCAAGCGAGGTCGAGGAAGAGGAGCATGAAGACCCCGGTTTCGGCGTCGAGGCCGAGCAAGGCGATCATCCCCACCCAGGCGGCGATCGACACGTGGTAGTCGAGCAACCAGAACAGCCAAATCGCGCCGATCGTCGAGAAGGGGACGGCGAGCATGACCAGGCCGGATTTGAAAGCCGAACGGGTGTTGGCATAGAGCAAGGCGAAGATCAGCACCAGGGTGATCGGCACCACCACCCGCAAGCGCTCCCGCACCCGCAGCATGTTCTCGTACTGACCACTCCACACCAGCGAGAAACCGGCCGGAAGCGTCACGGCTTGCGCCACTTGACGCTTGGCAGCATGCACGTAGGTGCCGATGTCGCGACCCGCGATGTCCACGAACACGTAGCCCGCGAGAAACCCGTTTTCGTCGCGCAGCATCGCCGGTCCCTGGACCTGCCGCAGCTCCACCAACTCGGCCAAGGGAACTTGCCCGGTCGCGGTCGGCACCAGGATCCGGCCCAACCGCGCGGGATCGTCGCGCAGCTCACGCGGGTAGCGCACGTTGACCGGGTAGCGCGCCCGCCCCTCGATCGTGGTGGTCACCACCTCTCCGCCGATTGCGCTGCTGATCACTTGGTGCAAGTCGTCGATCGTCAGGCCATGGCGGGCGAGTTGGTCGCGTCGCGGTTCGAGGTCGAGGAAATAGCCGCCCGCGACCCGTTCGGCAAAGACCGAGCGGGTGCCAGGCACGGAGCGCAGAGCCTCTTCGATGGCAATCCCCAGCCGTTCGATCGTGGCCAGGTCGGCCCCCAAGATCTTGATCCCCACCGGCGTGCGCACCCCGGTCGACAGCATGTCGATGCGCGTTTTGATCGGCTGAGTCCAGGCGTTGGTCACCCCAGGCAGGCTGAGCGCCCGGTCCATTTCCGCGACCAGCTCTTCCCATGAAATGCGGTCGGGCCAGAACGGACGAAACAGCGGGTGGGTCCAAGTCGGCCAGCCCCCATACCAGCGAACCCGCGGTCGCCACTGGTCTCTCGGCTTGAGCACCACCGTGGTTTCGACCATCGACAGCGGCGCGGGGTCGGTGGCGGTGTCCGCGCGGCCGGCTTTGCCAAACACCCGCTCGACTTCGGGAAAAGCGCGCAACACCTGGTCTTGGGTCAAAAGCAAGGCTTGCGCTTCGGCCACCGAAATGCCGGGGAGGGTGGTGGGCATGTAGAGCAGGGTGCCTTCGTGGAGCGGCGGCATGAACTCGGACCCGAGCTCGAAGTAAACCGGGAGCGAGAGCATAACCAGCAGCACGGCCGCCGCGATCACTGTGCGCGGATGTCGCAGCATAAAGCGGCACGCGGGTTCATAGAGGCGGAAGATGGCCCGGCTGATCGGATGACGTTCTTCTGCGGAATAGGTCCCGACGAAAATTTTGGTGGCGAGCCAGGCCAACCACTGCGGCCGGAAAGTGAAAGGGTCGATCCGCGCAAACAGCATGCGGAGGGCTGGGTCGAGGGTGATCGCGAGCAAGGCGGCCAGGGCCATGGCCAGGGTCTTGGACACCGCGAGCGGTTTAAACAGGCGCCCTTCTTGGTCGACCAGGGTGAAAACCGGCAAAAACGCCACTGCGATCACCAGCAGCGAAAAGAATACGGACGGGCCGACTTCCTGGAGCGCAGCGAGGCGGACCTGGAAAAAGCTCCCTGGCCGTCCGCTCGCGAGCCAGTGGTGGATCTTGTTGTAGGCGTTCTCCACTTCGACGATCGCGCCGTCAACCAGCACCCCGATCGAAATGGCGATGCCCGCGAGCGACATGATGTTGACGGTCTGGCCCATGAGGTACATCGGGATGAACGCGAGAAAGACCGCGACCGGCAGCGTGATGATCGGCACCAGCGCGGAGGGCAGGTGCCAGAGGAACACCAAGATCACCAGCGAGACAATGATCATCTCGATTTTCAGCTCATGGCGGAGGGTGTCGATCACCCGTTCGATCAGCGTCGAACGATCGTAAGTGGTGACCACTTCGACCCCGGTGGGCAGCGACGGAGCGAGTTCGGCCAGCCGGGTCTTGACTCGGCGGATGACGTTAAGCGCATTCTCCCCATGGCGCATGATCACGATGCCCGCAACCGTGTCGCCCTGGCCGTCTAAATCCGCGACCCCGCGCCGGATCTCGGGGCCGAGCACGACCCGGGCGACGTCGCGCAGCAGCACCGGCACTGCGCCCGGCGCCACCTTGACCACCACGGTTTCGAAATCCGCGGTGCGCCGCGCATAGCCGCGACCGCGGACCATGAACTCGCGGCCCGCCAGCTCGAGCAGGCGGCCGCCGACTTCGTTGTTCGAGTGGCGCACGGCTGCCACCACGTCGTCGAGCCGGAGCCCATAAGCCGCCAGCCGATTGGGGTCGACCGTGATCTGGTATTGCCGCTGATAGCCGCCGATCGCTGCGACCTCGGCCACCCCCGGCACGGATTGCAAGGCATAGCGCAGGGTCCAGTCTTGAAAGGCGCGCAATTCATCGAGCGAGTGCTGACCGCTCCGGTCAACCAGCGCGTACTGGTAGACCCAACCCACGCCGGTCGCGTCCGGGCCGAGTTCGGTTCTCACCCCGGCGGGCAGTTGCGGCTGGATCCGCGCCAGGTATTCGAGCACGCGCGAACGCGCCCAGTAGAGATCCGTACCGTCCGCGAAAATGACGTAAACGTAAGAAAAACCGAAGTCTGAGAAACCGCGGATGGCTTTGACCTGGGGAGCTCCGAGCAAGCTCGCGATGATCGGGTACGTGACCTGATCTTCGAGGATGTCGGGCGAACGGTCCCACCGCGAGTAGACGATGACTTGGGTGTCTGACAGGTCGGGCAAGGCGTCTAACCGCAGGCGCTCGAGGGTGTAGGTCGCGAGCACGACCAGAGCCGCAACCGCTCCGAGCACGAGCCAGGGGTTGAGGGCGGAGAAGCGAATCACGCGTTGGATCATGACGGTGTTCCGGTTGAGATCGCTCTAATGCTGGTGGTCGGGAGCCGCGGGCACGTCTCCGTCCCCGGGGGTGGCGGGCAGAGCTGCGGCGAGCGCCGCGCGCAACTTGGACTCGGCATCGAGCAAGAAATTGGCACGCGTCGCCACCACTTCTCCGGCTGCAAGCCCCGCGACGATCAGCGCGCGACCGTCGCCGCGCAGCCCAACTTCGACCCGGCGCGGCGTGAACGTGCCCGGCGCGCTTAAAACGAACACGAGCTGGCGCAATCCCGTGTCGATCACCGCGTCTTCAGGCACGGTGACGCCTTCTGCGCGCGCAAGTTCGGCAAAGACGTCCACGAACATCCCCGGCAAGAGGTCCAAGTTGGGGTTATTGAGCTCGAGCCGCACCTTGAGCGTGCGGCTGTCGGGAGAGAGCAGCGGGTAGATGAAGGTGACCGCACCCTTAAAGCCCCGGCTGGGGTCAAAGGGCAAGCGGACCTCAGCCGGCTGGCCGACACGGAGAAACCGCGCTTCGTGCTGGTAAAACTCGGCTTCAACCCACACGGCTGCGAGGTCGGTCAGGGTGAACAGCTCCATCCCGGGTTCAACCGCCATTCCCGCGACCACTTGCTTGCTGGTCACAAAGCCCGAGGCAGGCGCCAGCAAGGTGACGGCGCGCTGCGCTTGCCCGGTCTGTTCCAGCGCCCTGAGGAAGCTCGCAGGGACGTCGAAGAGTTCAAGCCGTCGGCGCGCTGCCGTCACCAGGTCTGCGGCACCGCGCTGCACTTCGGGCAGGCTCGACGCGGCAAAGCGCGCGGCGGCCTGGCGCGCGCGCAAGTACTCCTCTTGCGACGCGAGCAGCTCAGGGGAGTAGAGCGCCAGGATCTCCTGCCCGGCGCGCACTGGCTGTCCCATGGTGTTGATGTACAGCTGCTCGACCCAGCCGGCGAGCTTGGTGTGGACGTGGTGGATGCGTCGTTCGTCCGGCAGCACGGACCCCACCGTGCGGGTCGTGCGGATCAAGGACTCGTGCAGGGCCGGTGCGGTGCGCACCCCGGCCAGGCGAAAGCCCCGTTCGTTCCCGGTCACCGCCGCGCGATCCGGGCTCGCGGGACTTCCCGCGGGCGCGGCGGCGTCCGCGGGCGCAGCCGGCGTGGCGGCGAGCGGCACCAGGGTCATGCCACAGATCGGGCAAGTGCCTGGGCGGTCCGCGGTGTAGGTCGGATGCATGGGGCAATGCCAGCGAGCGACCCCGTCGGCTGCATCCGGCTGGCCGCACCCGACCCAGAGCAGAGCCAGCAATCCCAGCGCGATGAGTCCAGCGCAGCGGCCAGCCCTTGGGCCAGCGGGCGGTCGGTTTGGCGGTGCTGGCGGTGATGGGTTCAGGGGTTTCATCATCACTCCTCCCGGCTTTCAGGCGTCCCGGCTAGGCGGTCGAACTCGCCGCGGGCGATCAAACGCGCGGCCTCCCGGCGAGCGAGTGCGATCCGCGCTTCCAGCCAGAGCTTGAAATCCTCGACCATGGTGGAAAAGTCGCCGCGACCCGCGAGGTAAGCGATGCGCGCAGCGTCGAGCGCGGCGCTGGTCTGCGGCAGGATCCCGTCACGGTAACGGACGATCTGCTCGTCCGCGTTGAGCCAGTCCGCGCGCAGTTGCGCGGCTTGCGCACGCGCGGAAGCCTCGGCGTCTGCGCGCATTTTTCGGGCAGCTTCCAGTTCGAGCTCGGCCGCGCGCACCATCGGATGATGCCGCTCCTTGCGCCGCAACGGCAGCTCGACGCCAAAACGCAGGAGGACCACCGGTTCTTGGTCGCCGCGGGTGGCAATCCCAGCGCCCGCGGAAAAGTCCGGTTTCAGGTGAAGTCGCGCGACTTCGAGGCGCTGCATTTCCACCCGGACGGCGGCTGCCGCGCGTCCGACCTCGGCTGAGCCGGCCACTGCCCAGCGCTCGGCATCCGCCGGGATTGGCGCAGTCACGGGCAAAGCCGAAATCGTCCCGAGACCTGCGTCTCCCGGCCGATCCAACCAGCGGTTGAGCTCGGCCACCCTGACCCGGCGCTCGCGCGCGACGTCGCCGCGCTGCTCAGCGATCCGCAGCCCGGCGATTTGCGCCTTGAGCACGCCCTCTTGATCCCCCATGCCCGCGCCATAGCGGCTCTCGGCGATCGCCGCGAGCAACTCGGCGAGCTCGCTCGCCGCTGCCAGCGCCTCGCCTTCGCGGTCGAGCGCGTAGATCTGGGCGTAAAGGCGCGTGACTTCTGCCCGGATTTGCGCTGCGCGCGCGACCCACTCGGCCGCGGCCGCGGCCGTCTCCGTCACGGCGAGCGCGCGGGCGGCCGTGCGTTTGCCGGGATAAGGCAAGCTCTGCCGGGCTTCGACCCCGAACATGGACATGTCTTCATCACCCACTGTGGGTTTGAAGCTGACGTTTTGCAGCATGGTTTCGAGCTGCGGGTCGGGCAGCTCACCCGCGGGTGATTCCATCTCGCGTCTGGCCGCAACCTCCGCCCGCGCCGCGGCCAGCGCAGGGGAACGCGCGAGCGCTTCAGCCACCAAGTCCGCGAGCTGCGGCGCAGGCGTTTTCAGCGCGAGGGGGTCCGGCTGTGCCAGGAGGGTCGCCGTTTCCGGCAGCGGCTGACCCCCGGCCGGCAACGCGGTCGTGATCCCAACGAGCAAGTAAAGTCGGTAAGCGCGAAACCCAGGGAGCATGAGGTCCTCCTGCAGCAAGATCGAGAGTCCACCACCATGGTGGCTCCGTTCAGGCGCAAGGAGTCCTCAAATCCGCAGAATACAGTGGTGGCAGAGCGGGTCTTGGGGGAGCAGTGGCCTCTTGGCTCCGGAACTCAGAGATCGCGGTGGGAGGAGGGGCGCCGACGCGACGGGACAGAGCGTCGCGAGCTGTGCAGCAATGGTCCGCTCACCAAGTCGCGGCAAACTGGCTGGGGTCAAGTGCTCTGGACAACAATTTGCGACGACTTCCAAAGTCGCGGCGCAGCAGTCATGTTGGGTGGGATGCTGGTCGTCCGCAGCAGCTTTGGCCATGTCCCGACTGCAATCCATCAGAGTGCAGGCCGGCAAGCTTTGCCCTCCGGGCACGAGCAGCACGGCGAGGAACAGGGCGAGGGTCAACCGTGACGACTTCATCTCATTCATCTCACTTTCAAGATACTCCTGGCGCATCTGCGAGTCAATGGTGAGTCACAGAGTCACAGGGGTGGGTCACAGGTGGCCCACGGCGGGCGGTTCCAGCGCTGCGGCTTGGCCCCCAGTGGGTCTTGTCATAACGCCTCGTAGGATTGTTCAAAAATTTCACGATCGCACACGTACTGATCGTTCAGGTCGCGCGTCACGAAGTAGTCGCCGGCTTTGCCTTGGTGCTGCCAGCCGGGACGAAAAACTTCGATCGGGTTGGCGAGCTGTACGGCCTCGACGACGACTTCCTCTTTTTTGACGAAGTATCCGGCTTGCCATTCGACTTCCCGGTAAGTGTCAAAAACGTCTCGCTCGAAGGCGTACTGCTCACTTCGAATGCCGGTTGCGAGAAACTGACCGGGCAAGATTTCCTGGCTCCCCTCCAGGGTCTGGATGGTTTTCTGGGTGGTCACCGGCTCAATGCGAATGGGAATCTGCTTCTTTTTGTACTGTTTGGTGAACATCGGGTCTCCCCACGGATCTCTCCTGGATCCATTTGGCTGGATCAATGTGAATCAAGTAGAGCATTCATTTCCACCGTAAAGAGGAATCTAGCATAAGGGTCGACGCAGCAATAACTTCCCATTTCTGGCCCCAATCTGGGCGCCAGAAATGGGAAATTGTTGCTGCGTCGACCCTAAGACTGGGGCAAGGGCGTGATCGGGCATCAGGAGGCAGGCAAGCCTGCGGGTTGCGCTCGCACCGTCGGCACCCAGATATGATCCTGAGTTCGCGGGGCGGCCACCGGTGTGGTCCCACAATCGCCGCGTCCATCGCAGGTTGAGCGGCACCCGTACCGGCTTCAGGAGTCGACGATGAAGGACAAGCACTGCCATTTCGGTTTCAGGGGCATCCGTTGGGGGTGGCTAGCGCTGAGCCTCGGGATGCTGCTGAACCTCGGGCTCGGCACCTCGCCCAGCTCTGCGGCTGCCCCGATCGTCGACGTGGTCGAGATCCCGGCCGCGCTTCTTGCCCGCTTCGAGCCCGAAGTCAGGGCCCAGCTGCAAGAGCAGCGCACCCTCCTCCAAGGACTGCTCGCCGACCCCGCAGCGAATTCCCAGGAACGCGCCGAGGCTTATGGTCAGCTGGGTCGGCTTTACCACTTCTACGACTTGGTCGAAGCCGCGACCCAATGCTTTGCCGCGGCCCAAGCCCACGCTCCCACTGACTATCGCTGGTCCTACTACCTGGGCACGCTTTACGAGAATTCCGGTCGCTTTACCGAAGCGATTGCCAGCTATGAAGCGAGTTTGCAGCACGAGCGTCAGCTCGCAACCCTGATGCGGCTCGGGGATTTGTGGCTCAAGCTCGACCAGCTGACTCAAGCCGCTGACTTCTACCAGCAAGCCCTGGCAGTCCGTCCACAAGCTGGCGCTGCCCTCTATGGGTTGGGCCAGATCGCCTTGCGCCAGCGCGACTTTGCCGCGGCGATCCGCTTTTTCACGGCGACTTTGGCCGAGCAGCCCGAGGCAACCGCAACCTACCATCCCTTGGCGCTGGCCTACCGCGAAAGTGGCGACCTCGCGCAAGCCAAGGCCGCTTTGGCCAAGGCGGGCAGCGAACGCGTGAGTTTTTCCGACCCGCTGGTGCGTTCGCTGGCACAACTCGCCCGTGGCGCCCGCGTCCACCAACTCCTGGGTGATCGCGCCCGGGCGCGTGGGCTGTTGGAAGTGGCGATCGAGCTCTACCGCAAATCGCTTTTGATTGACCCCGAAAATGGCCTTGTGCATTACAACCTGGGCACGGTGCTGGCGCAGCTAGGGGCTGATGGCGAAGCCCTGGACCACTTTAGCGCGGCTGTGCGCTGGGATCCCCAGCTCAAGAATGCGCATTTCAATCTCGCTTTGGGTCTGCGCGAGCAAGGCGATCTGCCCGGCGCGGTCGAACACCTGAATCAAGCTTTGACGATTGACCCTGGAGACGACGAAGCACGGCTAGAGTTGGCCTTGACCCTAGCGCAAGGCGGTCAAGAACAGCGCGCCCAGGACCAGCTCAAGGCGCTGGCCGAAAGGCGCCCACAAGATCTGCGGGTCGCGCTCGAACTGGCCACTTCTTTCGGGCGTTCTGGCCAGTTCGCCGCGGCGGCGGAGCACTTCCAGCGGGTTCTCGCCATGGATCGCGAGAACGAGGCTGCTCACCAGGGGCTGGCCGTGGCCCTGATCCTGAGCAGTCAGCCCGCAGCCGCGGTCGAAGCCCTCCACACCGGGCTCGAGACCTTGCCGCACAGCATGGAGCTGGCCGACGTGCTCGCGCGCCTGCTCGCCACTTGTCCTGATCCCACAGTGCGCGACAGCACCCGCGCGTTGGAGATCGCCGATGCCCTGTTCCAGGCGGCGCGGCGCCCCCGCTTTGGCGAAACCGTCGCTATGGCACTCGCGGCGTCCGGCCGATTCAGCGAAGCGATCCCATGGCAAGAGCGTCTGCTCCAGGAAGCCACCCAGGCCAGTTTACCCGACCCCTTCTTGCGCCGTCTGCGCGCCAACCTTGCGCGCTACCAGGCGGGTCAGCTGGCGTTGCCGCCGTTTTAGGGTCGACGCAGCGACGCGCCGCGGGGCTGATCCGTAAGACCACCGAGGCGCTGCGCCTGATATGGCTTGGAAGCATTCAAGGATTCAAGCTTTTGGTGTAGAATGCCGCTCTGCCCTGGCCGGGACGCTCATCAAGATGTCTCTACGGATTGTGGGAGTCCTGCGCGATGTCTTTCGTCGGAGGACTTGCCTTGAGGGCGGCGCGAGCCAGGAATGAATATGGCATGCTAAAAGAGCAAACCCGACTTCTCGCCACTTCGATTTTCATCGTCGACCTCGGTTTGACCACGCTGGCGTTCTTCCTGGCGTACTGGACCCGCGCTTTCATCTTACCGGCCTTGTTGCCTGGCGCGTTCCCTTCGTTTTATCCGCTCAGCACCTACTTACCTTTGCTCCCCTTGGTGCTGTTGATCTGGAGCGCACTGCTCCTGTTTTCCGATTGCTACCGCTCGCACCGCACCGTGCCGCTGCTCGAAGAAGCGCTGACCATCATCAAGGTCTGCGCCACCGGCCTGGCGATCCTGGCGCTCACCATTTACGCCTTGCGCTTGGACCAGCACTACTTGGGCGAAGACGAAATCAGCCGCTTGTGGGTGCTGCTGGTCGCGGTGTTCGCTTGCCTGCTCTTGCTCAGCGAAAAACTGGCGCTCCGCACCCTTTCGCGGTACGCCCGCGCACGCGGCTACAACTACCGCACGGTGCTGATCATCGGCACCAATTCGGCGGCTTTGTCGCTCGTCGATTCGATCCTTCATCATCGTTATTGGGGCTACAAGGTGCTCGGCTTTGTCGCGGCCAAAGACGCTGACTTGAGCGATTTTCCGTGGCAGCACAAGATCCTCGGCACGATCGACGAAATCCCGCTGATCGTCGAAGCCAACGTGGTCGATGATGTGGTGTTTTGCGTCAGCCGGCGCGAGCTGGATCTGATGGAGGACCTGGTGCTGGCGCTCAACGAGCAGGGGATCCGCACCCGTTTTGCGCTCAACCTCTTCCCCCACGTGCGGGCGAGCGCCCGTCTCGAAGAGCTCGACGGCGTGCCCCTGATGACGTTTTCGACCACGCCCGAGCGGCTGCTGCCGCTGGTGATGAAACGGCTGATCGACATTGCCGCGTCCGCCCTGCTCCTGGTTTTGGCTCTGCCGGTCGTTTTTGGCATTGCGGTTCTGATCAAGCTGACGATGGGCGGTCGAGTGCTTTATCGCCAGACCCGCTGCGGGCTCAATGGTCGCCAGTTCACGCTTTACAAGTTCCGCACCATGATCGAAGGCGCGGACGAGAAGCAGTCAGACCTCTTGCACTTGAACGAGATGGACGGCCCGGTGTTCAAGCTGAGCCGGGATCCGCGGGTGACCTGGATCGGACGGTTCCTGCGCAAGTTCAGCCTCGACGAGCTGCCCCAGTTTTGGAACGTTTTGCGTGGGGACATGAGCTTGGTCGGTCCGCGTCCGCCGATTCCGCGCGAAGTGGCGCAATACAAGCGCTGGCAGCGTCGCCGGTTGTCGATGAAGCCCGGACTGACCTGTCTGTGGCAGATCAGTGGACGCAACCATCTCGATTTCAACCGTTGGATCGAGCTCGATCTCGAATATATCGACTCTTGGACCCCCTGGCTCGACTTCAAGATCTTGCTCAAAACCGTGCCGGTCGTGCTCACCGGTCGCGGTGCGTCGTAGCCGCCACTGCCCACTTGCCGTAGATGCCCGAGCTCCCCGAAGTCGAAGTGCTGCGCCGCAGCCTTGAACCCAGACTGGGCCAGCGCCAGTTCACCCGGGTTATGGTCCATGCGCCCGCGCTCCGCGAACCCCTTGACCGCGCGGCGCTCGCGGGTTTCACGGCCGGTCGCCGGGTTACGGGTTTGCGTCGGCGCGCCAAGTTCCTGCTGATCGACCTTGAAGACGAGGCCACCCTGGTCGTCCACTTGGGAATGAGCGGACGGCTGACCGTGGTCCCCGCAGCCGAGCCGTTGGCCAAACACGAGCATGTCGCTTTTCACCTCGCCGCGGACGAGCGGTACCCGGAAGAGCGGTTGCGGCTGGTCGATCCTCGGCGTTTCGGTCTGGTCTTTGCGCTGCCCACGGCGGAGCTGCCGACCGACCGCCACTTTAAAGACCTCGGCGTCGAACCGCTGGCAGATGCGTTCAACGCCGACTTGCTCGCGGCTGGCGCGCAGAAACGCAGCGGCCCGCTCAAGCAATTCCTGATGGATGGGCAAGTCGTGGTCGGAGTGGGCAACATCTACGCCTGCGAGGCGTTGTGGCGCGCCAGAGTGTCGCCTCGGCGTGCGGTTTCGCGGGTGTCAGCCCAGACTTGGGAACGGGTGGTTGTGGCGGTCCGCGCGGTGCTGTCGGAGGCCATCACTCAAGGCGGGACGACGCTCAACGATTTTGCCGATGGTGCGGGCAACCCGGGCTATTTCCAGGTTCAACTTGCGGTCTATGGGCGGGAGGGTGAGCCCTGCTTTACCTGCGGGCAACCCATCAGTCGCCAAGTCCAAGCTGGCCGCAGCACGTTCTACTGCTCGCGTTGTCAGCGGTGAGGTGGTTGGGCGACGCCAGAATTAGCCGCCCAAAAGCAAAACGACCGCGATCAAACCGGTGAGCAAGGCAGCAAAAGCAGCCGGGGTAATGGTCAAAAGCACCTGGCGCGCCGCCCGCTGGCGCTGCTGCGCTTTTTGCGCGGTCACCGCGCGCTGTTCTTGCAACCAGGTCTCAGCGATCACCAGATCTGCATCCGGTCCGCTGCCCCAAGCGAGGTGTGCCCGCAGCTCACTGCTGAGGCGTTCGGCCCGCTGCCAGTCGCCGGTGTAGACTGCGGCCAGCAGTCCCTGGCGCAAGAAGGTCTCGGGATCACGGTGGGCGGCGAAAAGTTCGAGAGCGGACTCGCGTGCGGCCCACAGCGCAGCATCCGGGCCCAACCGCGCGGTGGGCTCGGCCGCGCACAGCCGGGGAAACAGGGCGATCACCGCGGGAGGAGCGTCAGGATAACGGCGCATGAGGGCCTTTCCTTGGCCGACGGTGAAGGCGTTCCCGGTCAACAGCTCCCAAACCATGTTGCCGGCACTGAACACCGCAGCGGAAGCCGACGGAGCCGCCCGCCCGCGTTGCAGCTCGGGAGCCAAGAAGCGCGCGCTGCCAACGGCCCGCACTGCTCGCCGCAGTTCGCCCACCGTCAGCAGTCGGCAAACCGCGTAATCCACGAGTTTGACTTTGGGATCGCGGC
Source organism: uncultured Thermoanaerobaculia bacterium (assembly GCA_964499975.1). Classification (GTDB taxonomy): domain Bacteria; phylum Acidobacteriota; class Thermoanaerobaculia; order Multivoradales; family J023; genus CAZCOV01. The sequence goes on along the minus strand of CAZCOV010000009.1, from coordinate 8,627 downwards.
TGGGGTCAGCGCACAACTCTGCGGGGTGTACGCCGGTCAAACGCAGGTTGTGGGGCGCCAGGAAGGGCAGCGGCAGACCGCGTTCGTGGGCCGCGTTGAGCGCAGTCAAGATCTCAACCAGCAGGGTCAAACCCAAGAGCAAGGGGACCTGGACGGCGTTAAGGCGAAAGAATTCCCGCAGTTCTGTCCAGGAATAGCCCGCAACCGACTCCGACCAAAAAGCGCGCGCGGTCAGCTGCTCCGGGATGCCTTGCACGTTGCCTCCGGGCGGGAAAAGTCGCGCCAGTCGCAGGTGGTGCAAGTCCCAGAGCCGCGTCAGTTCTGGTTCCCAATGCGGGATCAGCGGGGCATTGCTCCGCCCCTGGTGCAGGTGCCAGCGGAGCTCGCGCAGCTCACCGCAAGGATGACCGACCACGACCCGCTCGCCCCACGCATCCCGTCCGAGGCGTGAAACCACCCTCCACGGCAACGACGCGTGAGGCGCGTCGGGCTCGGGCGACGGAGTCCTGGAGCGCGGCTCACCGGCTTCCATGGTCATCCCCCGCTGGCTTTAGTCGAATCGTGCAAGAAGCGGCGCAGCTCTGGCAGGATGGGATCATCGCTCGGACCCCCGATCTTGACCATGAACGACTCGTTTTTCTTGTGGTATTCGTGCGACGACAGCTTCCAATAAAGGATGCCGCGCAGAAAAGGCGTCGGGAGTTCGCGGTGGGCCGCGTGGAGTGCGCGCACCGCCAGGGCTCGTTCGGTGGGCCGCTCGGGCTGGTCGCGCCAGACGATCACCTGCTCGTGGACGGTGTCGGCGGTTAAATCGTCCCGTTTTTGCGGATCTTGGGGTGATCCGCTCACCGGCGTGCGGCTCACCGGCGTGCGGATCACCGGCGTGCGGATCACCGAGAAACCGACGTCGGACCAGGGTTCGAGGGTCGATTCTGCGCGGTAGGTAAAGCCCATTTCGGTGAAGATCACCGGCAAGGTCAGCCCCTGGGCAACGCGAAACTTGTGGATGTCCGCGAGCACTCCGCGCCAGCCCGCGAGCAGCAAGGGATAGAGCTGGTCGAGCTGGTCGGGTGGCAGGATGCGATCGCGCAGTTTGAAATAGGCATTGATCCCCATGAAGTCGAGTTGGGACCAGAAGCCCACCTCTTGATACTGGTCGAAGTTGGCGGCATAGCCGATCTTGCCGCGGTAGACCGCACGAACCGCAGCGATCACTCGAGTCCAGTGCTCTGCCAGCAGCTGTCGGCGAGCGTTGAGCGCGGCGAGGGCGTTCTTGTCTGGCTGGACCCGGCGCGCCGCCCATTCGCGTTCGGTGTTGATCCGCGCCTCGAGGTAAGCTTCAACCGTCGGAAAGGTCTCGCGTTCGTGCAAGTAAAGCGCGCGGTTTTCGATCAAGTCTACGTGGGCGAGGACCTGCTTCTGGCGCTCTGCCTGCTTTTCTGGATTGAGGTAGTACTCCTCGAGCGCGGGGATCTCAGCCACCGGCAGGGTCGAGGCGAGCGAGTTCATCTCGCTGCCGACTATGAAGATGTCCACCCCCTCGCGCTCGGCGATTTCCGCCCACATGACGACAAAGCGACGGTAGCGCTCGAACCAGGCAGCGAGCAAGTCGTCGGATTGTGGCCAGATCATGCCATGCCACAGGAACGCATTGCGGGGGAACGCATGGTCGAGGGCGACGCGGGCGATGAACACCACCTGGAGTCCGCGCGCTTTGGCGCCGCGGATCTCAGCTAAAACCCAGGGCGACTCCTCGTCCCAGAACAAGTTGTCGCTGTCCCAGTCGCCTTGTCGGGCGTAAGCGGTGACCTGGACGGTGTTCATCTCCTCCTGCGCGAGCGCGTCAAACCAGGCCGCATGGCTTTCTTCGTTGACCTGGATTCCACCCAGGTAGAAGTCAGGGCTGGCGTTCGACGGGGTGGCCTGTGTGGGGGTTGTGGAGGGTGAAGTGCAACTCGAGCCGACGAGCATGGGCAAAACCATCAGCGGTAGTCTTCTGGACAGTATCTTGAATTTGGACAGCGGCATCTTGAATTTGGGCAGCAGCATCTTGAATTTGGACAGTACCTTGTTCATGCGGTCAACCAGAAAAGAAAAGTGGCTAGCACGGGAGAACGGTGCGGACGGCGCCATGGAAGTACCGTCACCCGCATGATACGTCAGGTCGGGATGGAGGTGTTGCCTCTGGATCCGCTCGCGTTCTGCCTCGTGCTATCGTGAGAGGGTGACCATCCTGCAAGCCCAGACACCCTAACGCCTCCATGGATCCCCGACCTCCCCACCCTCACCCGTGCGAAGACTCCATGCAGCTAGCGCGGAAATCCGCCTGGGCTGCACCCGACACGGTCGAGCTTTGGCGCGGGGCATGGGGCAACGCGCAGGTCGGTTTTGCCGGACGTGGGCTCAAGCCCGACCGCGAAGCAGGGTTGCGGCAACTGCTGCCCCCGGGTGTCGAGGTGGCCTGGCCGCACCAAATCCATTCAGCAGCAGTGCTCAGCGTTGGGCTGCCCGGTTGCGCCGGGTCAGGGGATGCCTTGGTCACCCGCACAACCGCACTGGCGCTGGCAGTGGTGACCGCAGACTGCGTGCCCGTGCTGCTCGCAGGAGCAGGGCGAGTCGCCGCGGTTCACGCGGGTTGGCGCGGGATCGCTGCGGAAATTCTCCCAGCAACGCTCGACCACTTTGCGGCCGGGGAGTTGCCTTGCGCGTGGGTTGGTCCAGCGATCGGCGCTTGCTGTTATGAAGTCGGCGCGGACGTGGCCGCAGAGGTCCAGGCAGTCTCTCCCCTGCCGGTGATCCGGGTGCAACCCAACGGACGCTTGCACCTCGACTTGCAGGCAGCCGTCACGGCCCAGCTGGCGGCCCGAGGAGTGACAGAAGTGCAAAGGCTCGCGGTGTGTACTCGCTGTGACCCCCGCTGGTGGAGCTTTCGCCGGGACGGCGTCGCCGCAGGCCGCAATGCTGCCGTCATCTGGCTGGCTCCCGCTGAATCTGCTCCCCCTAAGCCCAAATCGTGCTGATGGACTCCCAAGACTCGGCTTTAGAGCCCGCTCTTTGGGCCAATCTTCTCCAGTTTGGGCGGCTGCTCCGGCAGCTCGGTCTGGTGATCACCCCGGAGCACTGGCAAACCGTGCTGCCAGCGATTGCGCTCGTTGGGGTGGAGGACCGCGAACGCTTTCACGCCCTGCTGCGCACGATCTTGGTCAGCCGGCGCGAGCATCTCGCGCTTTTTGATCACGCTTTCGCCACCTTTTGGACGACAGCGGCCTGGCGGCCGAAAGCGCATGTCGAGCTCGGTGCGCTTTTGCGCCGGCACGCGCAACGGGAAACGCAGCTGGCGGCTGCCAGCTCAGGGGAAACTGAGCCCAATGCCCCCGAGCTGGCCAGTGAGGTGGTAGCCCACACCCAGTGGAGCGCGCGCGAAACCCTGCGTCACAAGGACTTTGCCGACTTGAGCCCGGACGAGTTGCGCGCGGTCCGCCAAATGTTGCAGGAGCAGGCTCTGGTTTTGCGGCCCCGGCGCACCCGGCGACTCGCAGCGTCCGCGCGCGGACCCAAGCTCGACTTGCGCGCGGTCTTGCGCCACAGCCTCGACTACGGCGGCGAGTGGTTCAAGCTGCGCTGGCGCCGGCCGCGGGAAAAACCTCGTCCGCTCGTGGTCTTGTGCGACATCAGCGGTTCGATGGAGCCCTACTCGCGGCTGCTCTTGCAGTTCGTTTTCACGCTCAAGACCGCGACCGAACGCCTGGAAGCCTTCGTTTTCGGCACCCGTTTGACCCGCATCACCCGTGAGTTCGCGCAGCGCGACATCGACTCGGCGCTCAAAGCAGCCACCGCCTGCGTCGCGGACTGGGCGGGTGGCACCCGGATCGGGGAGTCCCTGCGCCGCTTCAACTTCGTTTGGGGACGCCGGGTTTTAGCGCAAGGAGCGGTGGTCCTGGTGATCAGCGACGGCTGGGATCGCGGGGAACCCGAGCTCCTGGCGCGTGAGGTCGCCCGGCTCAAGCGCAGCTGCTCCCGCTTGCTCTGGCTCAACCCGCTGCTCGGCTCCCCCGGCTACCAGCCCTTAACCCGCGGGATCGTGGCGATCCTGCCCTATCTCGACGAATTCCTCCCGGTACACAACCTGGCCAGCCTCGAAATGCTGCGCGCGGTGTTGGCTTCCCGCGGCAAGGTCGCAGCGCGGCCCGTCCCTGCTCGATCACCTACCGCGCTTACCAGACACCGAGACACCCAAATGCCGTTTGACACGCCAGAGGATTTGCGCTACCGTGGCTAAGTCTTTCACGCAGCAGGGAGGAGGGTCGACCGGTGGGAAGACTCAAGGGTGCTTATGCCTCGGCAGACTGTCGGATATGCCTGTTTGTCGAGAGATTTGTCTGACGCAGAATCATAGGTTGGGTGACACAAATCAGCGAGTGAACACGCATGGCGCGAGTAGATCGACTTGAGATCGCCAAGGTAGTTGTCGCACCTGCGATCGCGCTGTTCGTTGCCGTTGTCGGCTGGGTGCTTACGACCCGCTACAACGCTATGCAGCTCGATGTAGCAACCCAGCGCGGAGCGGCGGACATTGAGATCGCACGGATTAACGCCGCCATGCATCGAGAGCAAGCTAAAGTGGTTGATAAGCTTGAATCAAATAGGGTACGGAGCTAACCTCATCGCCGAATTCCATCGCAAAACCTCATCGCCAAGGAGAATGCACATGCTACCGACGATGCAACTGACCCCGCGCGGTTTCTCGGTTCCTCTCTGCGCTCTGCTGCTCGGCCTGCTCGGGGTGGAGGACGCGGGGGCCTGGAACCAGTGGCGGGGTCCCACGCGCGACGGGCAGGCGGTGGCCGCAGGCCAGCCCGCGGCTTGGCTGCCCGCAGCTTGGCCGGCCCAGCTCACCCTCGTATGGAGAACGGAAGTCGGGTTGGGCCACGCGTCACCCGTGACCACGGACGAGCGGGTGTTCGTGCATAGCCGCAGCGGCGAGGACGAAGTGGTCCAGGCGATGGATCTGACGACCGGGCGCACGTTGTGGCGGCAGAGCTATCCGGTGCCTTACACCCGCAACCCAGCTGCGGTCAGCCATGACAAGGGGCCAAAGTCCACCCCGCTGGTCGCCGATGGGCGTGTCTTCACGGTGGGGATCACCGGTATCTTGTCCGCCTTTGCCGCGGACAGCGGCAAGCTCTTGTGGCGCAAAGACGGCAGCGAGTTTGCCAAGACCTACCCCCTCTATGGCGCTGCGACCTCGCCCCTGCTCGCCGACGGCCTGCTCGTGGTCCACCTGGGGGGACACCACCAAGGCGCTTTGCTTGCCCTGGATCCGCCCAGCGGCGAAGTCAAGTGGCGGCTCAGCGGAGACGGGCCGGCTTATGCTTCGCCGATCTTGGCCACGTTGGCCGGGCAAAAGCAAATCGTCACGCAAACCGATCAGCGCATCTTGGGGGTCGATCCGCAGCGCGGCAGTGTGCTCTGGAGCCTGCCGTTCACAACGGATTGGGACCAGAACATCATCACCCCGCTCGCGGTGGGCGAGCGCCTGATCTTTTCCGGGACGGGTAAAGGCTTTTTTGCCGTCGAAGTCACCCGCCAGGGGGATGCCTTGACGCCCAAGACCGTGTGGCAGAACGACCAAATCTCGGCCTACATGTCGACCCCGGTTTTAAGCCACGGACGCCTCTTCGGCATGGCGGAGCAGCGCAAAGGCCAGTTTTTTGCCCTCAATCCGCAAACCGGTGCCCTGCTCTGGACGCACGACGGGCGGGGCGGCGAGAACGCCGCGCTGATCGCCGCGGGTGACTTTGTTTTGCTCCTCAATGAGCGGGCGGAGCTGTGGGTGCTGCCAGCCCAGGCCGCCTCCTTTGCGCCGGTCGCCCAGTACCAGGCAGCGACCAGTCCGACGTGGGCGCATCCCGCGCTGACCGCGCACGGGCTCTTGATCAAGGACGCAGAGTCCTTGACCTTGTGGCAGTGGCGCGGACCGTCCGCCCCTAAGCCGGCAGCAGCTCCACCCGCAGGATCCCGACCGTGAGCGGAGAACCGAAAGTCAACCAGGGTCAGCTCTTCGCTGACCTGCCCACGGACGCTCCCGAGGAGTCGTTCCTGCCGCTGGTCATGCGCCCCGGGGTCAAAATCGAGCGTATCGTTTCCCAGGGACACGCTTCACCCCCTGGCTTTTGGTATGACCAAGAGCTCAACGAGTGGGTGATTCTGCTGCGCGGTCAGGCGATCGTCGAATTCGCTGAGCCGCCCACCCGAGTGGAGCTGGCACCTGGGGACTACCTCACGATCGCGGCGCACCAGCGGCACCGCGTCGTCTGGACCACGCCGCACCAGCCGACTGTCTGGCTCGCAGTGCATTATCCCTGACCGCTTGACTTGACTTCTGTTCTGGCAGAGAAAAGACACGCGCAGCGAGTAAACCTTGTGCCAGATCCAAATCAAGATCCAGAAGTCGCTTGTAACTCCCTGAAAACCAAGGGGATAGCCGAGACTTCAAGAAGTACATGAAGTTTTCTGTGGAAAACCCCCCGCGGAAAGAGCAAGCCAGTTCTCTGGGCCGACTCCTGACACTTAGTTAACTTGTTGAAAATAAATGGTTTATATCGTTCTGCACAAACTCTTGTGCAATCTGCATCGCCGCCTCTGAACTGGCGGTTGGAAGCCTGATTTCCAGCGGTTTTTCCACAGTTTTTTCCGCACAACCTGTGAAGAAGTGGACGCAACCCGCGAAAATCCTGGCTCTGCCGCGCTTCGGGTAGGGTTCTACGCTGCGCAGAAAAAGAGATGAGTGATGTTTGGCCTTCCTAGGTATCCGTGGACAGCAAATCGTGCTAGCCTGTACCAGGTTTTCCCTTTCAGACATCTCCGCAGGACGGCTTTGCGGTCTGCAGAAAAAGCCACATGGGCATAGAGATTCTCATGCATGGACCCCTTTATGTTGGGGTTCGGCTTGACACCTCCATCTATATCTTGTACTGTCTCTCGGTCATTCCCTAAGATGTCACTAGCTGCCAGCTGACTGGCAGGACGACGTCTCCGGGGAAATCCTAAGAACGTCGCGAGCGGAGGCCCTTCCATGTTGGAGCTGAGAGTCGTCAAGCGCACCGGTGAAGTCGTCGATTTCGACCCCCTCCGGATCTACAACGCGATTGCCAAGGCCGTCCGCGCCACCCGCCAAGACTTGCACGAAAGCGCGCTCGAGGCGCTCGTCGACACCATCACCTCTGAGCTCCAAGGCCGCTTCAAAGACTTCTACCCCAACGTCGAAAACATCCAGGACATCGTCGAAAAGCACTTGGTCCGGGCCCAGCACTACGAGGTCGCCAAAGCCTACATTCTCTACCGCGCCGAGCGGCAGAAGGCGCGCGAAGCCGCGCGCGAGCGGGCGATCGAGAACGCCAAGCTGGGCAAGCTGACGGTGATCAAGCGCGATGGCCGGATCCAGCTGCTCAACGTCAAGAAGGTCGAAGAGACCTTGCGGCGTGCTGCCGTCGGTCTGGGGACGCAGATCCAGATCGACCGCTTGGTGCGCGAAGCGATCAAGAACGTCTACGATCAAGCTTCGACCGACAACGTGGACCGCGCGCTGGTCCTCGCGGCCACCAGCTTCATCGAACAAGACCCGGGCTACAGCCTGCTCGCGGCGCGGCTGATGCTGCAGCGCATCTACAAGGAAGTGATCGGTCGCTCGCTGCGTCAAGACGATCTCGAAGACGCCTACCGCAAGGCGTTTGTCCGCAATTTGCGCCAGCAGGCCGAGAACGGCTCGCTCGACCGCCGGCTGCTCGCTTTCGACCTCGAACAGCTGGCCCAGCGCCTGGTGGTCGAACGCGACCTCGACTTTCGCTATCTCGGCATCCAGACCCTCTACGAGCGCTATTTCCTGCGCGACGAGGACCGTTGCGTCGAGTTGCCCCAGGCGTTTTGGATGCGCGTCGCCATGGGCCTGGCCATCGCCGAAGAGCAGCGCGACCTCCGTGCCCTCGAGTTTTATGACCTGATCTCGCAGCGCTACTACATCCCATCAACGCCGACCTTGTTCCACGCTGGGCTGCCCCATCCCCAGCTCAGCTCCTGTTACTTGACCACGGTTGAAGACGACCTCCACCACATCTTCAAGTGCTTGGGCGACAACTCCCAGCTGTCGAAGTGGTCGGGGGGGATTGGTAACGACTGGTCGAACATCCGGGCGACCGGCGCGCGCATCAAGAGCACCAAAGTGGAAAGCCAGGGCGTGATCCCGTTCCTCAAGATCGCCAACGACGTCACCAACGCGATCAACCGCAGCGGCAAGCGGCGCGGCGCCACCTGCGCTTACCTCGAAACCTGGCACTACGACATCGAGGACTTCCTCGACTTGCGCAAGAACACCGGGGACGAACGCCGTCGCACCCACGACATGACCACCGCGCATTGGATTCCCGACCTGTTCATCGAGCGGGTGCTCGCCGATTCCGACTGGACCCTGTTTTCGCCCAACGAAGTGCCGGACCTCCACACCCTCTATGGTCGGCAGTTCGCCGCGCGCTACTTGGAGTACGAAGCCAAAGCTGCCCGCGGGGAGATCCAGCTGACCAAAAAAGTCTCAGCCAAAGCGTTGTGGCGCAAGATGCTCACCATGTTGTTTG
>CAZCOV010000008.1:25474-38495 GCA_964499975.1 uncultured Thermoanaerobaculia bacterium | reverse complement strand
TCAGGATGAGCATGACGGACGGGTCGTGCTGGTGGTCGAAGTGTGTCTGGACGGCGATAAAACAGGCTGTTCATCACCAGTTGACCTTCTGAATGCTCCCGCTACGCCAGCACTCCAGACCTTCTCCTCGCTGTTTTGAGCTGGTGCGCAGAGTTTTTCATCATTCCAGCGCCGAGGGATATCAGAAATCGCTGGCACCTCTCTGGGCTTGGGGCTCTTCCTATTACGGCGCGGTGAAATTCTCAAGCTTCGCCTGCAGGTGGCGCAGGAGATTTTCTGTTACCACCACCTTGGGGTGACCTGCGGGCAGCAGACGGGTAAAGACACGCACGGCTGCGGCCGACAGATGCAGCGCCTCCAGCACCCGTCCCTGACCGGCAAGGAAGTCGGCAAAGTTGTGTTGGGTGACGGCAGTATCGGGATGCTCGGCGCCCAGCAAGCGCTCTTTCATCGCCAGCGTCTCTTGGTAGAGACGTGCGGCCTCGGCTGCATTTCCTTCAGCCGCAGCAACGCCGGCCAGGTTATTGAGCGTCACCGCGACTTCGTAGTGTTCCTCGCCGTAAACTCGCTTGAAAATCGCCAGCGCGTGCTCATAAAGCAGTCTCGACTCGGCATATCGACCCAAACCGTCGAGCACACCCGCCAGGGCTGCAGCTTCAACCGCCACCCGCGGGTGTTCAGGCCCGGCGGCAGCTCGCCACATCTCGTACGCCTGGCGCGCAGGTGCTTCGCCGGCGGCAAAGTCGCCCTGAGCGTGTGCCAGCCCACCTTGGTTGTGCAGGATGGTGGCGCTATCGAGGTGGCCTGGTCCGAGCACCTGGTCGAGGATGGCGAGCGCGCGAGTATAAGCTTGTTTTCCTTCGGCGAAAGAACCGTCGTACTTACACAGCATGCCCAGCGCGTTGAGCGCCCAGGCTGTCTGTTCGGAGCGCACACCGATGCGTTCTTCGGACACTCGGACCGCCCGCTCGAGGAGCGGCCGGGCTTCAGCGTAACGACCGGCGATGCGCAGCAACGTCCCCAGCGACATCAGCGCCTGGACAAGGAAAAGGTGGACCGCCGGATGGTCGACGGTGATCGCCTCCATTGCCTGCACCGAACGCCGGAATGCGTCCTCTGCAGCGCTCAGGTCACCGCGCTGCTCGAGCACTGAGCCCAGGGTCAAGAGGGCAGCCACATAGTCGGGATGCCCTTCGCCGACCTCGCGTGCCATCACCGCGACTGCACAGCGCGCCAAGCGTTCAGCACGGCGCAAGCGTACGGCAGCAAGCTCCTCCTTGGCGCGTTCGTTCATCAAGCATGCGGTGGCGACGGGATCAAGACGTGGTGGTCGGCTCATAACAACCCTCACCTGCGATAACGCAAACGCGGTCTCTAACCCGCCGCGGCGAAACCGCTGGCGTTCTTGCCACCTCCGGGTTTGGCACCGCCCTCGGTGTCATCGCCGCCTAGGGGGCGAGGCGAGCGACGATCGAGATTCGGCTGGCACCTTCAGGCATGGCTGGCACCTTCGGGCGTGGGCCGGCGGCTTTGGCCTAATGCCGGTGCCGCAATCCCTACCTTGGCTCCGTTTCCGGTCGCCGCCCAGCGTACCGACGTGCGGATTTCCTGCATTCCGGAAAGAAGCCTGGCACTGGCCCGTTTCTGCGCTGAGCGGTGGGCTCGGATGCTCCGCCGGACCTCGTTGCTCCAAGTCGCTCGTGGGGCAGGGCGGCATCGGCTTGATCCGGATCTGCTCGAAGTTGGTCGATCGTTGCGTCTCCCCGTCGCGAGGCTGCGGGTCGGGTCGCGGGTGTTGATACAATTGGGCTCCGTGAATCTCTCGAATCCAACCTTCCACAGGAGCCACGTTATGCGTCGTCCCCGCCGGTTTCGGCTGCTCGTTCTCCCTCTGCTCGTTTTTTTCTGCCTCGCCGTTTCGACCCCCGCCACGGCCGCGGTGCCCGCGCACGCTCTGCCCGGCGGGCCGGTCTTCGCTCGGGCGCTGAGCGCCGTCTGCCCGAGCTGCGGTTTACTCGGTCTCGAGCGGCGCTCGCTCGGCGGCCAGATCGCCGAGTACAGCTTTACGGTGCGGGTGGGCACTGGTGAACACGAGGTCATCGGTGTCCATCGCGTGGTCAAGGAGGTGGCGCCCTTCGTGCCGGTGCGCACCCGCCACGCGCTGCTGATGGCGCACGGCGACATCTGGGGTTTCGACGCCGCCTTTCTCACCGCTGCGAGCTCGCCAGCGATCCCCGATCATCACGCCTTGCCGATTTTCCTCGCCGCGCGCGGGGTCGACGTCTGGGGGATCGATTTCCGTTGGACGTTGGTGCCGGGTGACACCGCCGATCTGTCGTTCATGGCCGATTGGGGCATCGAAACCGATGCCGACGATCTGCGCACCGCGCTCGCCCTCGCCCGTCTCACCCGCGGGCTGGGCGGCGACGGTTTTGGCCGGCTGATCCTGTTGGGTTGGAGCCGCGGGGGTCAGATCGGCTACGCCGCGCTCGACGCCGAAACCCAGCTGCCGCCGGTGTTGCGCCAAATCAAAGCCTTTATCCCGGTCGACATCTATCTCAAGACCGACCAACCCGATCTCGTCGCGGCGGCCTGTCTGCGTTACAGCGGCACCGTCGCGCAGCAGGCGGGTGGTCAGATCGCCGACACGAGCGGCATCCTGATCGCGACCCTCGCCCAACTCGCCACCGCGGCGCCGGCCGATCCGTCGCCGATCTTCGCCGGCTTGAGCAACCGGCAGGCGGCGCTGCTCGTCGGTGAGGCGACCTTCCAGCTGTTTCCACCTGGCACCGAGTTCGTGCCTTTCTACCACTTCGCCGGTGGCACCTTCGATGCTTTGGGTCTGCCCGATGGGCTGGTCTACCAAAATGAAGCGGGTTTTCTCGATTTTCTCGCTGGCGCCGCGCCGCTCGAACCGCTCCAAGTGCTCGCCGACGGCGACGCCGCGATCTGCGGCCCTTCGGTGACCCCTCCGGTGCCCGACGTGGCGTTCGATGATCATCTCGGCGAGATCGCCGTGCCGGTGCTCTACGTCGGTGCCGGCGGCGGTTTTGGCGACTACGGCATCTACACCACGACGCTGCTCGGCAGCACCGACGTCACCACTCACGTCGTGAGCCTCCTGCCCCCCGCGCAGCGGCTCTTCGATCTCGGCCACGCCGACATCTTTGCGGCCGAGGATACCGAGACGCTGTTTTGGCAGCCAATCCTCGATTGGATCCGGGCGCATTGAGCGGGCTGGGCCCAGCTCAAGATTCGGCTGGCACCTTCATGGGCACCTTCATGGGGGGGCACAGCCCGAGGTTCGGCTGGCACCTTCATGGGGGGCACTTGCCCTTATCCCCGCGCGATGAAAAACCCCGCGTCGATCCAAGGCCGGCGGACTTCGGTGGCCCACGAGCGTTCGACCTCCTCGAGCGCGCGGCCGGTCCACGCGGCGATCTCGCGCAGAGCGTGGCCGATGCTGCCGCTCTTGCGCACAGCTTCGAGAAAGCGGTAGTGCAACGCGCTGACCGGGTAGGTGGCGGTCTGGTAGTCGCGACGCAGGATGACAACGTGCGCAGGTGTTTCCGGTGGGAAATCAGGGCTGCGGCCGGCGCGGACCTCGTGGTAGTACCAGGCGACCGGGTAGCGATAGCTCGCGAGCGTAAGGCAGGGCTGCAAGATCAGCGCGCGGTCGTCGCAGCCGAGGTCGGGCCACGGCCGGTCTTCGTGACCGGGCGCGTCGAACAGCCGGAACAGCTCACGCTCGTAGCGGGCGAGATCGACCATGAAATCGATCCAGCTCTCGCGTTCCGCCGCCGGCAGGTCGCGGTCGGGCCGCGAGGCTTCCAGCCAGTCGGCAAAGCGGCGACCGAGTTCGTAGAGTGTGTAGCTGTCGGACGGGCAGGCGCGCAGATACTCGTCGGCGAAGTCGTCGAACAGCGCCCGGCCGAGCGCGTGGCGCGTGGCGGGAAACTGCTCCCCCAAACACAACCGCAGACGCAGGACGTAGCTGCGCTGGTAGATCGCGAAACAGGCCGCGGCGTCGATGCGCGCCCCGGGCAGCAGGGTTTCGGCGATGGCGCTCCGATCCACGGCTCCGGGCGCGATCAGCGCGCCGAGCATCCAGCGCTGGAGCGCGTCGAGCGGTGCATCGGTCTGGCTCATGCTTCGCACAACCGGGTTTCGCCCATCACCGCGGGCACCAGGAAATCGAGCGGGGTCGACAGCGCCTCACGCGCCGCGATGGGCGGCTCCGTGGTGGTTGGCAGCGGTAAAGCGGGTGCATCACCTGCGATGAAAGCGCGGGCGCGCAGCACCTCCGCATGGACGCGTTCGAACGGCGGCACGTCGCCATCCCATTCGAGCAAGGTGGCGGCGCCCCCGGTGCGCTGCCAGGCGGTGCGGAACAGCTCCCACACCGCGTCGCACACCGGCTGGTCGTGGGTGTCGACGAGGTGCGTGCCGCAGTGCTGATGACCGGCGAGATGCATCTGCACCACCCGCTCGACCGGGTACTCCTCGAGATAGGCGTGCGGGTCAGAACCGGCGTTGAAACAGCTGACGTAGACGTTGTTGACGTCGAGCAAGAGAAGGCAATCCGTGGCCTCGCACAGCGCCCGCAAAAACTCTGGCTCGCCGAGCGTCGAGTCGCGAAAACGCACGTAGGTGCTGGGGTTCTCGAGCACCAGCGGGCGCTCGAGGACGTCCTGTACCTGAAGCACCCGCGAGGTGACGTGCGCGAGTACCCTCTCGTTGAGCGGCAGCGGCAACAAGTCGTGGCTGTTGATGCCGAGCACGCCGGTCCAGCACAGATGATCCCCGACCCAGCGCGCGCCGATCTCGTCGGCGAGCTGTTTGAGACGCCGCAGATAGCCCATGTCGAGCGGATCGGTGCTGCCGATCGACATCGACACGCCGTGCAACACCACCGGATAATGTTCGGCGATGCGGCGCAGCACGGCGCGTGGCCGGCCGCCCGAGTCCATGAAGTTCTCGGAGATGGCCTCGAACCAGTCGACCGGGGGCTGTTCGCGCAGGATGTGGTCGAAATGGAGGTTGCGCAGCCCCACGCCGAGACCGAGGTGATGATCGCCGATGTCGCGTCGCATCTTGGGCTCCCACTTGCCGTCTTGGCTCACGCGCAGCTGTTCGCGCCGCTCATCCCGCTGGCGCCGCAGGCGGTCATGCCTTCGCCGCTGTAGTCCTCGATCCACTCGATGGTCGGGCCATATTGGAACAGCTCGGGGTGTGGCACCGGCGGCGGCTGTTTGGGCAGCTTCGGGTTCTTTTTGCGCAGGGTGGGCCAGGTCTTTTCGATGAACACCTCGCGCGCCCGCACCCAGACGCCCTTGGCGGCGTTGGGGCCATCAGTGCTGAAGCGCTCGGCGTTGATCGGCGTGGCGCACGAGCCCAGGGTCGCGCAGTCGTTGGCGCCGGGCGCGTCCTGCTCCTCGGCAGTGCCATAGAGACCACAGCCCCCCTGGCCCGCGCAGGCGTTTTTGACGTGGCAAGTGTGGTCGGAAACCAGCGGTTGCGCCGGATCGGCGTAGTTGTACTCCAGCGCGGTCGAGCAGTAGCCCTGCCCCGCGCAGGCGTTGTCGCGGGTGCGGCCCTGGCCTTTGCAGCTGTTTAAACCCATGCAGGCATGGCGTGCTTCCTCAGCACCCACGTTCGCGGGCGGTGTGGCCGGGAATTTGGGAATACCCTCGTACTTGTCGACGTTGCACCCGGGCTGCGCCGGCGCTGCCCATAGCGAGCTGACGTCTGTTAGGGTCGGGATCATGTTCACGTAGTACTGCAAGCCGCTCGTATACCACGTCGCGTTGCCATAACGCGCGTTGAGGTCGTTGCACATCGCTTTCAGCGTGGCGAAGGCCGTGTCGCGCGGGCCGAGATTGAGGTTCTCGAAAGTCGGTGCCAGCCGTGGGTTCGCGGTTGACGTGCTGTTTTCGTTGAGAAAGACCGCACGCATCTGCTGGATGATTTTGTCGAGGATCCAGATCATCGAGCGGTGCAGCGCTTGGTTGAAATAAACCTTCTGATTTTTCGGCTCTTGCAAAAAGATGCTCTCGGTCATGATCAGCATGTACTGGTACAGACCGCTGACCACGTTGGCGACGTCGCGGCGCCCTGCCGGATAGGCCGAGGCCACCGGGTTGTCCGGAAAATCGAAGACCACCGAGGCAAGCTCCGCAGTGCTGATCGGGTGTTTTGCCGGCTTGGGCGGTTTCGGATGCTTGGGCAGCTTTTCGTGCTTCGGGTCGTAGCCCTCGAGCTGCGACTGGAGGGTGAGGAACTTGTAGTAGTGCGACAGCTCTTGGTGCGAAGGATCGTCAAACTTGCTGGCGCCAAAGCCTTCGCCCTGCGCGTCGATGGTCTGGATGGCCTGGAGCGCGGTTTCGCACGAGTTGATGACCAGCAGCTGGTCGCGACCGGCATGGCTGTCTTCGCGGTTCATGGCGCCAGCGACGTGCGCGGCCGAGCCCTCGACCGGTGCCGGCACCGGGCAGCGCATGTCGAAAGAGCTCTCCGGATAGACGGTATCGATGTTGTTCGGCGAGTAATTCGTCGGCTGGATCTGACGCAGCCGCTTGCTCTGGCGGAAGTCGTCGTCGTGGATGTGCTTGGAGAAAATGATGCAACGGATGTAGGAATAGATCTGACCGATGGTTTTCCAGTTGCCACCCTCCGGCGGGGCGTCTGCTTCGGCGGGATATTCGATCTCGAGAAAATGCCACAGCTGGTCGAGCGACAGCTTCGCGAGCGGCAGCGAAAGCGGTTTGGCGTCGGGACCGAGCTTCGCATGCCCCGGCAGGTTGGTCGGGAACGGCGCCGGCGAGTGCAGGTACAGCTGCGGCATCTGACCCAGCGAGAACAGGATGTTCGACGACAGCGACATGTGCAGCATTTCCTCCACCGCGACACTCATGATCACGGCGCCGGCCTGGTCGGCGAAGCGCGAGAGCCGCGTCTCGGGGAAGCCGGTCGGGGTGCGATCGATCGAATAATACGCATAGAGATAGATCGGGATGGTGGCGAGTTCGACCTCGACCGCAATCTGCAAGTGGGATTTCAGCTCGGACAGCGCCTGCTCGCGGGTCCACGTGCGGTCGATGTGCTTAACCAGTCGCCGTTCGGCGGGCGTCATGGGTCTCACGGGGTCGCTGTGGGGCCGGCTCTTGCTCATGGCGTGCTCCTGTGGCTGGTGGTGATGCGTAAATCATGTCTGGCGTGAGGGGATCCATCCATGCAGACGGGTGTCGGTGCTCGGAACTGTAAGCCGAAGCTGCCAGGGGGTCAAGTCTTTTGCCCCTCAGCCGAGCGACGGCAAGGTCCGAGGTTCGGCTGGCACCTCCTGAGGCGGCAAGCAGACTACCCGAAGGTTGCCGCGCGGAATCCTGGTGTTATGTGCGGCCTTGGGTGGGGGTCGCCCGCCGAGCGAGTTCGAGACGCACGAGGGGGCGCTGGGGTTTGCGGCGCGCGACCTCTTCGAAGCCCGCCTTGTCGTACATCGACTTGGCTCCAAACCACATGGTGTCATCCTTGGAGTGCGCGGGTCGGTCGACGGGGTAGGCTTCGACCAGCGTGGCGCCCTGCTCTCTGGCGTCAGCGAGGGCTCCCTCGAGTAGCGCCGCCGCCACACCTTGGCCGCGGTGCTCGCTCGGTACGACGAAGGGACTGAGCAAGTTCGTCCGTTTCACCAGCTACACCATCGCCTCAGAGGTTCGGCTGGCACCTTCTGAGCCTGGCCCTCAGAGGTTCGGCTGGCACCTTCTGAGCCTGGGTAGGGAGGCCGCTCAGAGGTTCGGCTGGCACCTTCTGAGCCCTACCAAGCCCCTCTCCCGAGGCCCGGTGAATTCTGACCGCGAGGGGATGACGGTTAGGTCGGGAGAGGGGCAAGAGCCAGGGTTCTTAGTTCAGGGTCGGTGGCGCGATCCCTGTCGCGCGAGTTTTGGACCCAAACGGAATCATGGGCGCGGGTTCCACGGACACGGGATGCACGTCGTCTGCAGCCCATAGGTTTGGCCACCAGCGGCCGCCAGTTTCTTCAGGTCTCCGTTTTGCAGGGCTTGCAGGGTCTCGCGGCGGATCCGCAATTTCTTGCTCAGCTTTTTCTTCATAGCATGCTCCTTTGGGGTCAAGGCGTTGGTTGATGGTCGCATTGGTTTGCTTGGGTGGGCTCCTGGCAGCCACACTCAGGGCGCCCAGAAGCCCGCTCAAGTCATCACCGCGCGAAAAATGCCCGTGATCCCTCACTTGCAGTGAAATCGTTCACATCAGCCGGCAGCCCAGACGCCCTCTCAACCCTGTTGCAGGGCGGGTGGTAACCAGCAACTTCCAGACCGGTGGGGGAAAAGGGCGATAATTGGGTTTGATGGAAGACGACACGCTCACTCCGGGAGAAATTACCGAACTGCTCGCTGCCTGGCGTGGGGGGGAGGATCCAGGGGCGGTGGAGAAGCTGATCCCCCGTGTTTTTGCCGAACTGCGACAGCTGGCGAACCGTTATTTGAGCAAGGAGCGGCCAGACCATACGTTGCAGCCCACAGCCCTCGTCCATGAGGCGTACCTGCGGCTCGCAGAACAGCAAGTAGCCTGCAAGAACCGCGGGCATTTCTTCGCTTTAGCAGCCAAAATGATGCGGCGAATCTTGACCGACCACGCGCGCAGTCACCTCTACTCCAAGCGCGGTGGTGGCTGGCTCAAGATTCCCTTGGAAGCGGTCTGTGACCAGGCGATCCATGTCCGCACGATTCAAGGCGGAACCACTCAAGATGGGGCAGCAACGTCCACGGTCGATCTCCTAGCGCTCAATCAGGCGCTGGAGCGGCTTGCGGCCTTTGATGCCACCAAAGCCATGGTGGTCGAGCTGCGTTTTTTTGCCGGCCTCAGCCTCGAAGAAACCGCTCAGACGTTGGGTTGCTCAACTGCCACGGTCAGCCGTCACTGGCTGGCCGCCCGCGCCTGGCTTTATCGGGAACTGGCCCCAAGTTAATGAACCCCGAACGCTGGCAGCAGATCGAGGCGATCTGGTTTCAAGCCTTACCCCTGGCAGGCGAGGCGCGCACGCAATTCGTGCAGACGGCCTGCGATGGCGACTCTGATTTGTTGCAAGAAGTAGCGTCGCTCATCGTCGCGCACGAGCGCAGTGCCGGGTTCCTTGCCAAAAACGTGGTGTTGCAATTGGCTGGCACCTTGCCGAGCACCATGCCGAGGGACACCTTGCCGAGGGGCACCTGGCCGGAGGACGCCGAGCCGTGCGCCGTCCGTAGGATCGGGGACTATCGTTTGTGCGCAGCAATCGGCCAGGGCGGGATGAGCACGGTTTATCTGGCTGAGCGAGCCGATGGCGCCTTCGAGCAGCAAGTAGCCATCAAGTTACTGCAGCGTGGGCACGAGAGCGAAGGCATGCTGCGCCGCTTTCGCCTGGAGCGGCAAATCCTCGCTCACCTCGACCACCCCTACATCGCCAAAGTTTATGACGGCGGCACTACCGAAGATGGACGTCCCTATTTCGTCATGGAATACGTGAATGGGGTGACCATTGACCGCTTCTGCTATCAGCAGCAGCTGCAGCTGGCCGAGCGCTTGGAGCTGATGCGGAAAGTGTGCTCGGCAGTTCACGATGCGCATTGCCACCTAATCGTCCACCGCGACCTCAAGCCTGGCAACATCCTGGTGACCGCTGCCGGCATCCCCAAGCTGCTCGATTTCGGGATCGCCAAATTGCTGGACCCCGCAGCTTTCCCGCAAACCCTCGAAGCGACCCAGATCGGAGTCCATCCGATGACGCCCGAGTATGCCAGTCCGGAGCAGCACCAGGGCTTGCCGATCACCACTGCAAGCGACGTTTTCTCGCTCGGTCGGATCCTGCAACAACTGATCCGGCAGTTGCCGCAAGAAACGGCCACACCGCGGCGGCCTGACGATCTCGACAAGGTCGTGCAGATGGCGCTGCGCGAGGAGCCGGGTCGGCGTTACGCCTCGGCCGAGCAGTTAGCCGAAGACCTCGACCGTTACTTGCACGGTCTGCCGGTGCGGGCCGAACGCGATACCCTGCGCTACCGGGCACGCAAGTTCCTCAGCCGGCACCGCGTTGCCGCAACCGCGGTCGCGTTGCTTTTAAGCGCGGTTGTGGGCATGGTCGTGGCGCTGGTGCACCAGGTTAGCGCCACCCGGCAAGAGCGCGACCGCGTCGAGATCGAACGCGACCGTGCGAGGCAGGTTGCTACCGTGCTGCTCGATTTATTTGCCGGCGTCGACCCGCTCCAGGCGCAAGGCGGCACGGTGACCGCGGTGGAGTTGCTTGAGCGGGGAGTGGTCAAAGCCGAGCGCGAACTCAGCGAACAAAAGGATGTCCTTGCAGCAGCCCTCGACGCCATCGGTCGCGTGTATCACAACCTGGGGCTTTACCAACGCGCCACCCAGTTGCTCGAAACTGCGCTGGTCCTGCGGCGCGAGGTCTTCGGAGAAACCCACCTGGAAGTTGCCGCCAGCCTCTCCCACCTCGGAGAGGTGCTGATGGCCGCTGGCGACCTTGCCCGGAGCGAAGAGCTGCTGCGTGAGGCGCTGGCGATCCGTCAGCAGCTGCTCGGGCAAGCCCATCCAGAAGTGGCTGGCACCATGGGACAGCTGGTGGCGACGCTGCGGCGCCAAGGACGGCTGGAGACAGCAGAACAGCTCCAGCGTCAGGCGTTGGAGCAGCAAGAGCGGCTGTTCCCAAACGGCGACCCTGCACTGGCCATGAGCCTGCACAATCTGGCGCAGCTACGCTTTGACCGTGGGGATTGGCAGGCAGCCGAGCAGCTGGCCATGCGCGCCTTGACCATGATCCGCCAGCAACTGGGCGAACATCATCCCGCGGTTGCGGGTTATCTGGATACGTTGGCCAACACCCTGGTGCAGCAAGGGCGCTTTGGCGCAGCCGAGCCGCTGCTGCGGCAGACGCTGGCTCTGCTGCGCCAGGTTTTTGGTCCCGAACATCCTCAGGTGGCCAAGGCGATGCATAGTCTGGGCTACTGCCTGGCCAAGAAAGGCGCACTCGAAGAAGCAGAAGTACTGCTGCAGCAGGCGCTCACCATGCGTCGCAAGTGGTTCCCCACCGCCAACTTGAGTATTGGCATCAACCTTAACGCCCTGGCTTCGGTGCGCCGTCAAAGAGGAGATCTGCAGGGCGCGGCTGAGCTCTTTCACGAAAGCCTGATGATCGGTCGTCAGTTCGTGCCACCCGACCATCCTGGCCTTGCCTACCCGCTGCTGGATTTGGGCAATGTACTTTTGGAGCTGGGGGACGCAGCCGCAGCTGAACCCTTGCTGCGGGAAGCCCATGCCTTGCGTCAGCACGGCCTACCTGCCGAAAGCCCCCTGATCGCTGAAAGTGCTGCTGCTTTGGGCAAGTGTTTGATTGAGCGACGGGATTTTGCTGCAGCTGAACAGATCTTGCTTGCGTCATACCGCAACCCCCAACTGGTTGAACACTCCGAGCCAGATTCTCTGGCACAGGTACGCGAACAACTGGTCAACCTCTACGTGCATTGGGGGCAAGAACCCAAGGCCGCCCGCTATCGCCTTAAACTCCAGCCTCAAGGACGCTGAGCGGCAAGGCAGTGTGAGCATCCGCTATCTATCGCCTACTCCGAGCCTGCACTGGACCACTGTTGCAGCGGGCGAGGTGCCAGGCGTTTGCGGTGAGAGCAGCCCAGTGAAAAATCGGCTGGCACCGTGCCCACCTTGCCCATGGGCTTGCTGGAAAGGACGTCGATACCTCGTTGCTCAAGGCGGGAAAACCGAAAAAATCCGGCTGGCCAATGATCTGCTGGCGGCTCAGGCGCAGGGCATCCCGCAGCCGCCAGAACCACCTGCGAGGTTCGGCTGGCACCTCCTGAGCACCTCCTGAGCCTGGCTTCCACGGCTCTCCGAACGCCAAATGGCCTTGACCGGGTGGGCGCCAAAGACGCCACAAACACGCCGGATCCAGCGCCAAGCCAGCCCCGCCAGCACTACTCAGCGATCACCGAGCAAGCTGAACGACAGCAGGGCGGCCGCCTGGCGCGCCGGCCAGACGCTGGCCCAGAGCGTGGCGGCGCCGACCAGCACGGCGCTCGCGGTGATCGCAAGCGGATCGAAGACCGCGCTGCCGGGCAGCGTCTTGCCGATCAGCGTGGCGAGGAGCAGCGCGAGCGGCAGCCCGACGCCGAAGCCGACGACCGCCAGGGTCAGACCGCCGCGCGCGACCGTGAGCACGAGCTCGCGCGGGGTGGCGCCCAGGGCTTGGCGGATCGCGAGTTCGCGGTGGCGCAGGCTGACGACGTAGGCGACCAGGCCGTAGATGCCGACCAGCGCCAGCAGCAGACCGAGTAGACCGACCACCCCGAGCCAATGCGAGGTCGTGCGCGCGTTGGCCACGCTCGCCTCGATCAGGTCGGGGTACCTCCGCGGCGCGATCAGCGCCATTTCGCCCGGCAGCAGCTCGACCTCGTCGCGCAAGGTGGCGAGCGCACCGTCGGCGCTTTGGCTGCCGATGGCGACCACCATGAGCAGCCGATCTCGCTCGGGATCGAAGGGCATCCAGAAAAACGGCGCGTGCGCGTCACCCACCTGAGCGTAGGCACCATCACCGGCGACGCCGATCACTTCGAGCCGGCGCTTCGGGGCGTTGGGCCGTTCCGGGTCCTCGGCTTGGAACGTGCGACCCACGCCGCTCTCACCCGGCCAGAGGCGCTCGACGAACGAGCGCGTCACGACCGCCACGTCCTTGGCGCCGGCGCTCGACTCCAGACCGCGACCCTGCAGCAGGTGGATGCTGAGCGCTTGCAGATAGCCATCTGAAACCGCGTTGAAGGCCACCTCCACACCCGGCGCACCGCCTTCGCTCGACTCGGCCTCACTCGACACTCTGAGCACCGACTCGCCGGCCATGAAGGTGCCCTCGAGGCTCGTCGACAGCTCGACCGCCGCGATCTCGGGCCGGGCCAGGAGTCGCTGCCGCATCTCCTCGAGCAGGGCTCGGCGGCCGTCTGCGTCGAGCTCGGAACGG
>CAZCOV010000008.1:7247-25464 GCA_964499975.1 uncultured Thermoanaerobaculia bacterium | reverse complement strand
AAGTCTTTCAAGCAGCACCTGGCTCGCCTGAAGAAAGAAGGACTCGCCCTGCTCTAACCGAGGTTCGACAAGTCGAGCCCGTAAGCCCCGCGCACCAGGACCGCCGCCGTGACCACGAAGACCACCGCCAGCGCCACCTGCCCGGCGATCAACCCACGCCGCAGGCGCAGCCCCCGGCCGCAGCCCCCGGTCGCATCGGCCTTGAGCGATGACACGAGATCGGAACCGGCGCTCGCGAGAGCGGGTGCCAGCCCAAACAAGATCGTGGCGAGGAGGCTGAGCCCCAACGCAAAGAGCAACGTCGAGCCGTCTTGCTCGACGGCAAAACCGATCGGCAGGTCGATCTGCAACGCGGGACGTTCGAACAGGCCGATCAACCCGTGCGCAAAAAACAGCCCGAGACCACCCGCCGCGAGCGCCGGGATGGCGCTTTCGAGGAGCAACAGACGCACGATGCGGAAGCGGCTGGCACCCATCGACAGCCGCACCGCCATCTCGCGCCGACGACTCTCGCCGCGCGCCAGCGCAAGCCCGGCCGCGTTGGAGCACGCGATGAGCAGCACCAGGCCGCTGATCAGCCCGACGATCCCGAAAAGCGCGGTGATGGCGCTGCGACCCTCCGGGGGCAGGCGCGACCCGTCGTCGGCCAGGGCATTGAATTGCAGGCTCTTGCCCTCGGCGGTCTTCCAGGCATCGGGGTATTGAGTCGCCAGCCGGCCGCTGAGCTGGCCGAGCTGGGCCCTGGCCTGCGCCAGGCTGGCACCGGGGCGCAGCCGGCCCAGGATCTGGAAATCTCGCGCCGAGCGGTCGGCCAGGGTTCGCTCAGAGATGTTGTGGATGCCGCCGGGGATGCCGATGGGCAGCCAGGCGTCGACCCGCAGACCCATCAATCGGCTCGCATAGCCCTCGGGGCCGATGCCGACGACGGTGTAAGACCGACCGTTGATGAGGAGATTTCTGCCGACGACCTCGGGATCGGCGCCCAACTGGTGGCGCCAGAGGTCGAAACCGACCACGACGATCGCCTCGGCGCCGGAGAGCGGCAGCTCCGCGGCCTGGGGTAAGCGACCGCGGGCCGGCCGCAGCGCCGAGATGCCAAAGAAGTCGCCCGCCACCAGCTCGACCAGGAGCGGCCGACGCCCACCGCCCGGGCTGCTCAGCTCGACGCTGCCGATGCGAAACATCGCGGTCGTTGCGAGCGCATCGACGTTCTCGGCGACGTCGCGATAGTCGGGGGCCGAGTTCCTGCCGTCGAGCCGCCCCGCATCCTCGCCGGTGTAGATGTCGGCCACACCGGGGAGCGGCTCGGCACCTCCGAGCAAGGTACTGCCAAAGCTGTAGAGCGCGGTCGACCCACCGATGCCGACGCTGAGCGAGAGGATCACCATGAGGGTGGGAAGCGGCTGGCGGAAACAAACCCGCACCGCCTGACGAAGGTCGTTGCGAAGATCGAGCATGGGAGCTCCGTGCATGGTCGGATCGTGGAGAAAGATGCCGGCGGGGCGCCAGCCGACCGGGACCGCGTGCCGGTCGGCTGGCCGCGAGGGTCTGCCGGTCGTAAGCCGCGCGATGATGGAGCGCAGCAGTGGTACGACCGAGGTGCCGGCCTGGCGGCGGTAGAAGGAACAGGCGGAGGCGCGCCCGCGGGTCTCGAGGATTTGCTCGAATTCCTCTTGCAGATCCTCGAGCAAGAAGCGACGGGAGCACGCAGGCGTGAGCAACGAGAGCAGCCAGCGGCTGAGGCGCGGCGGATCGGTGGAGGAGCGCCAGAACATGGGCTCAGCCTCCCCCGGCAGGTGACGCCAAGGTGGCAAACGCACCGTCCATCATGCGTCGCAGCATCTCGGTGGAGTGGCGCAAAGCCTCCTCGCCGGCCGCGGTCAGGACGCAGTATTTGCGCAAGCGTCCCGGCCGAGCAGGGCCAGCATCCTCGACCCGAAAGTCGAGCAGGCCCTTGTCCGCCAGACGATCGAGCGTGGCGTAGAGCGCCCCGATCGCCACCTCGCGACCCGTGCGCTCCTCGATCTCCCGGCGAATGGCGCCGCCATAGGCATCCTTGCCGAGCCGCGCGATCGCCAGCATCACGTAAAGCTCCAGATCGGCCAGAAATCTCGCTGCCACGTCGTCGTCCCCTTGTCGCGTCTCGGCCCGCGGAGGGCCGCATCGTCGGATCGTGCATCACCGGGTGAGCGGCGAGCAAACTCTACAATGGTGAGTATACGGAGCGAAACCCGCGGGGTTGCATCGCCCGATTTGCGGCCGTTGGTGCTCGGTCGACCGCCGCGACCGCCACACCGGCTGCGACGTCATCGTCTCTCGGGTTTCCATTCATCTTGAGAATAGGGCTATCATTACTTTATGCACTCTGAACCCGTGAAACGCAAAGGAAAGCTCGAGCGATGCCTGAGCTGGGTCGGCTGCCTGGCTGCGGTTGCCCTGGCGACGGTGCCAGCGGCGGCCGAAGACTGGACGAGTTGGGGCGGACCGCGGGGTGATCTCACGGTCGATTCCGGCCGACTCGCCGAAACCTGGCCTGGCGCAGGGCCGCGCCGGCTCTGGCAGCGGACCCTGGGCGCCGGCTACTCGTCGATTCTCGCTGCTGACGGCCGGCTCTTCACCATGTACCGGGACGGCGATGATGACGTGCTGGTCGCGCTCGACGCGGCAACCGGCGCAACCGTGTGGGAAGAGCGCGATCGGCCCGTCTTCTGGCCCGAGATGACTCGGCAGTTCGGCCTCGGCCCTAACGCCACGCCGCTGCTCGTCGGTGACACGGTGGTCGGCATTGGCATCTCGGGACGGATGCGGGCGCTGGATGCGAAGACCGGCCGCCGGCGCTGGCAGCGCGATCTGTCGGCGGACTTCGGGCGCCCCACGGTTTTTGTGCGCGATGAGGAGAAAATCCTGGCGCTCGATCTGGCGCCTCGTGTTTCTGCCAGCGGCGAGAAGGACACCACCCAACGGTCGAGTCGGAGCCCCGAACCATGAGTCCCGACGAGCTATCCTCCGCCTGGAGCAAGCACGCCACCGCCTACGCCCGGACGTTCGCGCCGCTGACCGGTCACCTGGCGCGGAGCCTCTTCGCGCTCGTCGAGGCCAGGCTGCCGGCCCCCGCGCGAGTGCTCGACATCGCCTGCGGAGCGGGCGAGCTGTCGGTCGCCGCGGCCCGCCACCTCCGCCGGGTCGAGGCGGAGAGCGGGGTGCGAGGTGAAGTGGTGGCGACGGATTTCGCCTCCGTCATGGTCGACCTGACGGGCGCGGCTCTCACAGCGCTCGGCGCCGGATCACTGGCGCAGGTCCAGGTGATGGACGGGCAAAACCTGAGCTTTCCGGACGCGAGTTTCGACGCGGCTTTCTCGTCGTTCGGCATCTTCCTCTTTCCCGACCGCCTGGCAGGTTGGCGCGAGGCAGCTCGGGTCTTGAAGCCCGGGGGTCTCTTCGCGACCACCGTCTGGCGGGGCCCGGAGCACCATGGTCTGGCTCATCTGCAGCGGGAGTTGTTGGCGGTGGCGCTCCCCGAGCGCCTGAAGACCGAGTTCACACCACCAGCCTGGTGGTCGTTGGTCGAAGCCGAGGCGCTGGTGGCCGAGATCACGTCATCCGCGCCGCTTGCTCGCGCCACGGTGACGGTGCTCAACGCCACCTTGGTGGTGCCGAGCCCCCACGAGCTCTGGCAAGGCATGCTCCACAACCCGGTTTCAAGCGGCCTGCTCCGCGACCTTACGCCGACAGAGCTCAGAGCTGCCGAGCAAGTGATTCTGGGTCGGCTCGAGGAACTCGCTGGCGGCGCTGACCAGCCGGTGCGCATCGACGCCTCCTGCCATGCCGTCGTGGCGGTACGGGCTTGAAGGCATGTCCGCTCTGAACAGCATAGAGGGAACAGTTTTCCGGCAATCGAGACGATCTAGCAATCGTTTCTCAAGGTGTCATCCCGACTGCCTCTTCCCAGGATCCGCGCCTGGCACATTTCGACGCCCGGTATGCGGGCGAGGAGCCTGAGGTGTGTCCGGGAGAATGGGTTACGCGGGGACCAGCTCGAACGCCGGTCGGTGGCGTGATTGGACGTGCGCGAAGTGGCGCCGTGACGCCGAGTCAAATGGAATCTAGCAAACTCGATGATCTCCTCACCGATCGGTCCCCTCAGGGCTCGCCTGTCGGAGCACATCCAGCTCTTGGCGCAGGGCTTGTGCCTGCTCTTTGAAGAAGGCCACGCGTTCTTCCCACGGCTTGGCCTTCAGTTGCTCGTGCAGTGTGTCCCGGATGCTCCGGGTCATATCTACGGCCTTGATTTCAAGAGTTGCCATAGGTCGTTACCTCTCGAGGAGAATAGATCTCGATCTGTTTGTATCCCAACTCCCGATTGACGGCGTTGAACGCTCGTATCTTGTCGAAATGAACGATGTGTTTGAAATTCCAGCTCACCATCAAGTCAACTTCGGTGCTCGTCGCGAGCGCGATGTGCAACAGGCTAATTCGGTGTCGAAACACCCGCCGATGACCGAAGTATCGACGTAGATGCGCTGGACTTTCATGGCTTCTGCTAGCTCACGAATCGGTTCACCACCCGAACTCGACTCGCCCTGAGCGGGACTACAAGCCAACTGAGGCCCATGCTATCTCAACACTGCCGGCTCTCGCGAGTCCCTATGCTGCGTGACGCCGGAATGGCGCCAGGCTTCTTGCGGCTCTCCGCACGTCAAATGGCCTTGACCGGCGGGCCAAAGGCGCCACAAACACGCCGGATCCAGCGTTAAGCCGCCTCCGAGATTCGGCTGGCACCTCCTGAGCAACCGTCTCCAAGGTCCGGCTGGCGGTGTATTGCACCAGTTGAAAAGCGACTCCCAACCGCTCCATGCATCACCCAATCGGGAATTGAAGTGGCGAGGAGCATAGAACCGACCAGTTTTCAAGAATCTGGCAGTCATGCTACATTTGCCATATGAAGGAAGTTACGGCAACTCTTGACCGAATGGGGCGGTTGGTCGTCCCGGCCGCTTTTCGCCGCGCCCTTGGGGTCCAACCCGGCGCTCGTCTCTTACTTCGCCTCGACGATGCCGGGATTCACATCCACACGGCCAGCCAGGCGCTGGCTCGTGCCCAAGAACTCGTGCGCCGCTACGTGCCGGCCGGCCATGGCCTCGCCGACGAGCTGATCGGCGACCGCCAGCGCGAGGCGAGCGATGAGTGAGGTCTGGGATGCTTCGGCGGTTCTGGCGGTGCTCAACCGCGAGCCTGGGTGGGAGGCTCTGCTCGAGGGCTGGGCGACCGGGTCGATCAGCGCGGTGAGCCTCGCGGAAGTCGCGGCCAAGCTCGCCGAGCGCGGGATGCCGGAAAACGAGGTCCGCCAGGTGCTCGACGCTATCGAGCTGAAGGTCCATTCCTTCGATGCCGTCGACGCGCTGCGCGCCGGGATGCTCCGGCCGCTCACCAAGACGCTCGGGCTGTCGCTCGGCGATCGCGCTTGCCTAGCTTTGGGGCTGCGGCTCGAGAGCCCCGTGCTGACTACTGATCGGGTCTGGAAAGACCTCGACCTGCCGCTCGAGATCCGGCTGGGTCGATGATCGCCTCGGCTCCCCCCTACGCGTAGCACAGCGTCTTGATGGGCTCGAGCGCGGCCGCCCGGCGCGCCGTCTCCGAGGTTCGGCTGGCACCTCTTGAGAGGCGGCTTTTCTACATTTTTGGAGAGCGCTCCAACCGGCCGGAGCGGCAGGAGGTCTTGCGCCTGGGGCTCCGAGGATCTGAGGCCAAGTCAGACCCGCGATAGGTTGGCGCGCGGTTTGCTCCGATACGGTTCTGGGGGGATCGAAGGGGGTAGAACGTATGCCAACGTGGGCGTTTCATGTGCGTGCGTCAGTTCTCTTTCTCTCGCTGGCCTTCCTCGCGAGCGCGGGTCAGGGGTTGGAAAAACACTTCTACGTCGGGGCCGAGGCCGGCGAGCAGATCGACAGCGCCTTTGTCGTCTCCGACGTCGACGACCCTGGCTTCGCCAAGGACGAGCGGAGGCTGGCCGCCTTTGCCGGGCTCGAACTGGGTCGGTATCTGGCTTTCGAGGTCGCCTACCACGACTTCGGCAGCCGTGTTTGCTGCACTCGCATCCTCGACTTCGGGTTCGATCTCGATTTCGACGGCTACTCGGCGAGCATCGTCGGCAGGTATCCGCTCGGGCGTTTCGAGCTTTTTGGCTCGGTCGGTTATCTGTGGTGGCGCGAGGAAGGCACGCTGGTGACGATCGCCGGGCCCGCCGAGGCGTCGGCGGATGGCAGCGATCGCTTGCTGAGTGCCGGGATGACGCTACGGCTGATCCGCGGCTTTCGGTTGCGCGCCGCGGTCGAGCGTTTCGAGATCGAGCGCTCCCTGAGGAGTGAGGCCCAAGAAAGTTTTTCTCTGGGGCTGCAATACCACTTTGGTGATGCCGGGCGCTGAGCCGCGAGCCGTCGACCCCCGATGGCTCGCGACCCCCAGCCGATCGAAAGGCGGGTTTTGTGTCCAAGCTTCGCCGACCCGTGTTCTTCGCCTTCTGCGCACTGGTGGCCTCTCTCCCACTGCGCGCTGCCGAGCCCGACCCGGGGTTCGAGCCCTCGACGGCAGGTTCCTCGGTGTTTGGAATTGCCTGATCAGGTGCCAGCCGACCTCGACGGCTGCCTGATCAGGTGCCAGCCGACCTCGACGGCACTACGGGCGGTTTTCCCGGCCGAAGTTTGGGGGTTTCCCGATCGGAGTTCCTGCCGCTCCATCCTCCGCGCAAGCTCCGCGGCATGCTGCGAGGACTGGACACGAGCTTCGCGAGCTTCGGGCGTGACGAGAGCGATTGCGTGTGAATGTCGTAGACTCTTCGGCATGGCTGGAGTATTTCGGCGACGGCCCCAATGCGTCCGACTTCGCGGGCGCGATCGAGGCGCCTGACAGGGAGATGTCATGGATGATTTTTTCACGTTCGTCACTTCTCTGAGCTGTTTCTCGGTCATCGCCGTTTTCCTGCTCGGCATGTTTTGGTTTTGGATCTGGATGCTCGTCGACTGTATCCAGCACGAGCCAGCGCAAGGTAATGAGAAGCTCATCTGGGTGCTGGTGATCGTCCTGCTGCACTGGCTCGGAGCGCTGGTCTACTACCTCGTCCGTCGCCCCCAACGGATCCGCGAAGTGGGGAAGTGAGGTGCGGGAGCCGCGCACCTGGCGCCGCCCTTCGAGATTGGGCTGGCACCTCTTGAACGGGGTATGGTGGCGGGCCTATTGCTACCGTTCAGCGCATGCACCGATCGGCGCGCGATCTGTGGCTGGGAGGGTACCAGGCTTTTTCCCGGAACTAGGTGTTTTTGGATTATGATCACTCCCCCGACAGCGTGCGCTATGGAGCTCACTTTGTGAGCGCTCAGAGAGAAGAACCCGTCACCCCCAAGAGCCCCGGCGAGATCACCCGTCTGCTCCACGCCTGGCATGGCGGCAGCGACGCGGCCCGGGACGAGCTCTGGCAGATCCTCTACGACGAACTCAAGAAGCTCGCCGGGAGCGTCTTGCGCGGTCACGGCCGGGCAGGCCGGGATCAGGCATCGAGCCTGGTCCACAAGGCTTATCTCCGGCTGCTGGGCACCGAGGTCGACTGGAATGACCGCCGGCACTTCTTCGCCGTCGCCGCTCGTGCCATGCGCTTCGTGCTCGTCGATGAGGCTCGCCGCCAGGTCGCCGGCAAGCGCGGCGACGGGGAAAGCGCGACCCTCGGTGATGGGTTGGCGGAGGTCGCCGAGCCCCTCGACCACAGCCCCGAAGAGGTTCTGGCGGTCCACGAGGCGCTGGCCAAGCTGACCCAGGTCCGTCCGCGCCATGCCAAGCTCGTCGAGCTGCGCTATTTCGCCGGTTTGTCGGTCGAAGAGACCGCCGAGGTTCTCGAGGTCACGACGCGGACCGTGGTGCGCGACTGGCAGGCGGTGCGTCTCTGGCTCCACGGTGAGCTGGGGTCCGCGCGGTGACCGAGCCGGCGAGCGCCGAGCTGCGGCTGGTCGAGATCGTGTTGACCGCCGCCGATCTCGACGGCGCCGAGCGCGAAAGCTATCTGAGCGAGCTCGCCGTCGCCGAGCCCGAACTGGCCGCTGAAGCGCGCTGCCGTCTCGCTGCCGCGGAGGGGCTCTCTGACGAGTTTCTCGAAATCCCTGCCGCTCTTCGCCTGGCGACGACCCCCGCGGGCGAAAGCGAAGGGGAAGACCCGGCTGTCGAGTCCGTGCCGCGGGCCTCGGCGGTTGCTCTGCCGGCCGAAGAGCGCTACGAGCTCGGCGAATGTCTCGGCGAGGGCGGCATGGGGCGGGTCTTCAAAGCCTTCGATCGCCAGCTCGGGCGTACGGTGGCGCTCAAGCTCCTGACCCATGAAGATCCCGAGGTTGTGCGTCTCTTTCTCGGCGAGGCGCGCGCCCAGGCGCGGATCCGCCACGACCACGTCCTCGAGATCTACGACAGCGGCGCAATCGGCGGCCAGCCTTTCATCTCGATGCAATACGTGGCAGGTGGCACCCTGGCCGAGGTCGGTGCCGGGCTGCCTCTCGAAGGCAAGGTGCGGCTGCTCGCCCAGGCCGCCGAGGGGCTCCACGCGGCGCACCGCGAGGGGCTGCTCCACCGCGACGTTAAGCCCTCGAACATCCTCGTCGACCGCACCGCCGATGGCGAGCTCGAAGCTCGCGTCACCGATTTTGGTCTCGCCGTCGAGTTCGGTGACGCGAGCGACTTGGCGGCCGACGCCGTCGCCGGCTCGCCCCACTACATCGCCCCCGAGCGTCTCGCCGGCTCGCCGGCCGCGGTCGATCGGCGCTCGGACGTCTACAGCCTCGGCGTCACGATGTACCGGTTGCTGACCGGCGAGCTGCCCTTCGCAGGGCCGAACACGGTCGCGATCCTGCGCCAGGTCGCCCACCACGAGCTGCCGCCGCCGCGCCAGCGGATGCCCAGCCTGCCGGTGGAGCTCGAGGCCGTGATCTTGCGCTGTCTCGCCCGCGAGCCCGAGCAGCGTTACGCCTCGGCCCGTGCGGTAGCAGCCGACCTCGAGCGCTATCTGGCGGGCGAGGTGGTGGAGGCGTATGCGGCGGGTCTGGCCTACCGGCTCACCCGTTTCGCGTTGCGCAACAAGCTGCTCGTCGGCATGGCGGGAGCGGCAGTCGTGGCGCTCGCCGTCGCCTCGGTGGCGGTGGCGGTCTTCGCGCTGCGTGCCGACGCCGCGCGCGGTCGTGCCGAGCTGCGGCAGGGGCAGGCCGAGGAGCTGATCCGCTTCGTGGTGGTCGACCTGCGGAAGCGGCTCGACGCGCTGGGCCGGCTCGATGTTCTCGATGAAGTCGGCAAGGCGGCGCAGGAGTATTTCGCGGCGGTGCCCGAGGAAGAGCTCAGCGAAGCGGAGCTCGAGCGGCGCTCGCAGGTGCTTTACCAGATCGGCGAGGTGCGCATCAAAGCGGGCAATCTGGCGGGTGCGGTGGCGCCGATGCAGCAGTCGCTGGCGCTGGCACGCCGGCTGGCGGCGCTCGCACCCGACGACGGCGAGCGTCTCTTCGCGCTCGGTCAGAGCGAGTTCTGGTACGGCTACGTGCATTGGGAGCAGGGTGAGCTGGCCGCGGCGCGCGAGCCGTTCGAGGCATACCTCGAGATCTCCAAACGGCTGGTGGAGAAGGATCCTGCCAACCTCGCGTGGCGGCGCGAGCTCTCCTACGCGCACAGCAACCTCGGTTCGTTGCGCCAGGCCGAGGGTGATCTCGAAGGAGCGCTCGAGCAATTCCAGGCGACGCTCGAGATCGACCAAGAGCTGGCTGCGGCCGATCCAGGCGATCGCGATGCGCGGTCTGAGCTGGCGGCGAGCCACAACACGGTTGGCGTCGCGCTCCAAGATTTGGGTCGTCTCACCGAGGCGGGCGAGCACTTGCAGGCTGATCTCGAAATCCGCCAGGCGCTGGTGGCGGAGACCCTGGGGGATCCCAGCGCACGCGATTTCCTCGGAGGCAGTCACGGGCGGCTGGGCATCCAGCTTTCCATGCTGGGTGACTGGCCTGGCGCGGGCAAGCACTTCCAAGCCCAGCACGAGATCTTCAACGAGCTCGTAGCACACGACCCTGCCAATACCACGTGGCAATTCAGGTTGATCTGGAGCCACCTGGAGCTCACCAGGGTCGCTCTGGCCCGCGGCGACCTGGCGACGGCGGACGCTTTTTCGCGACTCGCGTGTCGGGCGATCTCCGAGCTGCTCGCTCTCAATCCGACCCATGTCAAGTGGCGCTGGACGCGGGCGGTCTGTCTCCATCATCGAGCGTTGCTCGAGAAGCTCCACGGCGACGCGGTGGCTCGCGGCACCGCGTTCGAGGCCGTGGAGGTTTTCGAGGCGGTCGTCAAGGCACAACCCACGGATCGCCTGATCCATCGCTGGCTCAGCAAGAGCCTTCTCCTGCTGGGCAGCCTCGAGCCCAGCCCAGCCGCTGCCGATGCCACTTTTCGACGTGCTGAAGCTGCGATTGCGCCCTTCGCCCGTGGCAGCCGTGATCCCCGTATGTTGGCCCCCTGGACCACAGCGCTGATTTGCCTCGGTCGGATCGAGGAAGCACGGCCCAGGATCGAGGAGCTCGAGGCTTCAGGCTACTCCGAGCCCGAGCTGGTGAATCTCTGCTCGCGCTCGAAGCCCAAGCTTCGATGAGGATGTCTCCGTGGGTCAGGGTTCTACGATTATTGAGTAGAAGCAGGAAGCGCCCAACTTTCTACTGACTTTGGATCCGGCACAAGGAGAAAAAACATGTCAGACCCAGACATCATCGTCATCGTCACCGTCACCGTCACCGACGACGGCAATGCTCAGTTTTCATACGCTCCGGGCGGAACGCCGACAGCGGGGTGGTCGGTCGACTCGTACGGCAGCGTCATGCCACCCAGTACGGGCCCGGGCTCGGGCACTCTCGAATTCCAGCTCAAAACTTCGGGTACGAACTTCGCCGGGTTCTTCGCCGGGTTCAATGTGGCCCAGTCGACGACTGCGATCTCCGGCGAGAACTGGGCCTCAGTGGCAGAGCTCGCCGAATGCCACCTGTTACCCAGCCAGCCTTTGCCCTGGCCGTCGACCGGCACGATTTCAGGGCCGCTGGTGTTGACTCTCGATTACGGAAGCCCGGAGGCGAGCTCCGGGCACTATTGCAAGTACCGAGTGTCGGTTCAGATCGGCAACGAGAAATACAGCGACGATCCAAAGATCTACACGGACCCCATCACGTAGACGCGTTCTTCTCCACCCGCAGCTCCCGACCGTGCCGCCGTGAGGCGGCTTTTTGCGTTTTGGGCAGCGCCCGCGGTCTGGTGCGGTGAGGCGGTTCCGGGATGGCGGTTGAAAAAAATCTCGACCTCGATGTCTCCCGGTGGTGACGGATTGCGATGGTAGGGGTGAAGGATGCGAGACGGTGCCGTGGTGGCGCCGTCAGCTCTAAGTAAACCTGTCATAGAAAGGATTTTAGACATGGCGACAGTAGACATCTTGATCATTGTCGATGTAGAAGAAGCACTGGCCGATATCAGCAATAACAGCACCATCGCAAATGCCGTTTACATGGTAGACACCAATGCCTACATGGGGAGTGGCGGCGAGGGTACCAACGAATTGGTTACTGTGTTGAACAATGGCGATGTCGTGCAATGGACCGTCGTTCCCATTCAGCCATCGGGGCAAGTTTCGATCCAAGGTTTTACTACCTATCCAGGTGCTCCACCGAGCCAGGTCGCCATTCCCACCCACATCAATCCCGTGCAGAGTCCGATCTCCGCCAACGTGTGGGAGTCGAGATTCGCGACCACCGACTCGGTGGGAACGAGATATCAATACTCCGTCGTTCTCAACTTCCAGGGTAAGAGTGGATCGTTCGATCCTTTTCTACAAGTCGGTTCACCGCCTACTAGCTAGTGGTTAGTCGTACACGCAACACTGAAGGAGCGGCGGTCGCGGTGCCCGAGCACGAAAATCCAGCGGCCGCTCTCGTCAATTTCTCACAACGCTCTTAGCGTGGCCTCTGGCCGTACCCAGTGAGTAGTGCCTCTCCTTGGAGGGGACCAACTTTGGGGTTGAGCCGAAGTGGTGCCCGGGGGCCGGGTCCGGCGGGCTCGGTTCCAGTCCTTTTTAGCGCCACCGCCACATCCTGGTCAGGAGCCAGCCGAACTTGTAGGTGTCTTGGCCGAGCGCTCTTGCCCGCGCCTCGTGCTCGCGTCCAGCCTGCTGCTGTCTTCCCTGCTCGCCCGCCAGAGATCAGCGCCTCGAACCAGGATTGGGTCCACGCTAGCGGAGCCCTTGATCCCGGCTATAGATTGCACGAGTTGGTTCTTACCGACCAGATGCAACCCCAAGACGCGCGCCCCTGCATCTTGCGGGCGAGTCACAGCAGAGCCCTCTCCTAATCAGCACCACCAGAGAGGCGGGAGCGAAAATTGGCGAATCATCGCGCTCGACTTGCAAACGAAGAAATTTTTGAGTAGATTTTCTACGTAATAGGTGCTCTGGCCCCTAACGGCGCGACGATTGCGGCCGAAGACCAGACCTCTCACTTGAGCGAGGTGCATTCATGTTCGACCTGAAAAAACTCGACGAGCTCAAAGAGAAGCTGATGGCGGCTGGAAGCTTTGCCGACGTGATGGACTTCTTCTTCGATCACTGTGGTGAGAACCTTGACTTCATGGCGCTTGGCAAGCGGGTCAAAAGTCCGCTCTTGACCGCCGTCATCCAACGGGTAGGAGAAGAGCTCCTGGGAACGCGCGTGCGGGTTACTGGCACCGCATTCATCCTGCTCAAGAAGCAACGCTTCATCCATGGCACCGGCCATATCAACGGGCGAATGATCGCTTTCTTCTTCTTCAAGGACATCGACATGGGATTGCTCGGGTGCCACATCGGGGACATGAGCAAGTTCGTCCGTTTCACCAGCTACACCATCCAAGGTGGCGAAGACCCCATGATCCTTTCCCTGCCGACGAGTAGGCTCACCCACTGAATTTTTATTTTTTTGCGAGCGCCATCATGCAACCCTCAGCTACCCAACCTATCCGACCAGACATTGACGCCATCCTCCACCAGGCTTTTCCGCGCGGAGCCATGGGGCCGGCCTTCGATATCCAGGAGAGCCATCTGGCCAAGGTCTTTCCACGACTCAAGACCAGGCTCCTGCAACTCAACAGCAGCGCCATCCGCTTCGAGCGGGATCCGCTCGGCGGCAGCGGATGGAAGGCCGGCACCGGCCACCTGCCGAGCGATCCAGCGCAGAGCGGCGGCCGTTCGGAAGATCGTCCGGCATCCTATTACCTGTTCTTTTTGGCAACGACTGCTCCCGCTTGTCGGGTCGGTGATGGGAAAACCCTGCAGCTTGGTTTCACCGTAGCTTTGTCGATCATGGCGCCGCTGGCGCTGATTGTTCTCAATTACTTCGAAGAGGACGATCTGGCATACTCGGTGCCCGAGATCTCAGCCGAAGCGATCGAAGATGAAAACGGCGACTTGATGGAGATCGGGGCTTTTTGCCGTCAGGTCCTTTCGGCCCAGGGGCAAGCCGAGCTCGAGCGCTTGCGCGGTGAGCTCACCGCCTTGCTCGCTGAGTTCGGGTATCAAATCTTGCCCGAAGAGGAGCAGGGTAAGCCCGTCACCTGGCTCAAAGTGCCTCCGATGCCCTTTGCGCCGCAGGTTGCTCACCTCACCGTGCGTGATGCCCTTTTCTTCTGGGCGATATGAAGCCGTCGCGGCTCAGATGAATGTACACGCTTCGAGCGTGACGAGAGCGATCGCGTGTGAATGCCGTAGACTCCGTAGCCCCGTAGACTCTTCGGCGTGGACTTTTTCAGGACTCTGGCGTATGATTCGGCGTTGGCGTAGCCGAACACTCGATGCGAATCTCACTGCCACCGACTCAACACCGCTCGCCGCTTGCAACAGCGACGAAGCCCACGGCTCGCTGGTTGAGACCTCAAACGCAGGCGGCTCCTGCACCTGCATTGCAAGCGCGGCCAGATCGCGACGAGCCTGCAGCACGGGTGGGTCATCACTTCGGCGGTTATCAGATTTCAGCTTCTCCATCGCCGCCGCGTCTGGCCATCCCCAGCGGTTTTTTCGGCCTCGCTCCCGCTTCAAGGCCCCCGCCGACGGCCTCGGTGCCGATCCAGCGGATGCATGAAGATGAGGAGCACATGGACACGAGCGAGTCCAGCCACAAGAGGTCCGCTGAGTCGATTGATTGGGTCGAAAACAAGAAGCAAAAGGCCGACCCTTTTTCGCCTTCGCCGATGGGGTTGAGGCTCCCCGATCTCCCTCCGTATATTTTGTCGCGTATCACGTCATTCCTGGACAACGAGTCCGCGCTCAACCTCGCCAGCCGGGACCAGGAAAAGGCAACCAATGCAGACGTGGAGAGCCTCCGTCGCGCCGTGGTCGAAGGCCAAGGGTTCGAGGGGTTAGTCGATCCCGAGCTGATCCACGGCCTGCTGCGCACCGCGAACCGCTACTCGTCTGCCATGAACGACACTGACCGTTCCTCGGTGAACAACGCGTCGCCGATCGTCAGCCCAAATCCGACGCTGCGACAGCTGAGCGCTGCAGTTCCCGTCAGCCCTGAGGTGCGGAAGCAGGCTTACTCGGAGGCTTCGCCTTATCGGACGGCGCTACAGTCGGTGGTGTGGCGCAACTATGCATCGCCGCAGCGCCTGCCTAAGACACCAGAAAATGCGACGACCCTTCGCGATTTGGGTCGGCGCATCGACCAGACGTATCAGATCAATCAAGTCTTGAGCCCTGACCCGAAGTCCAAAGAGTATGGCCAGCTGTATCCGTCGAAAGGCTATTACGGCCGGGACAAGAGCGAGACCACCCAAAATGTCCTCAGGGATTACAGCGAGCACATTCTGGAGACTAATGCCTTGCCCGAAATGCAGCACCTTCTCGGGGGAAAGGGATCGACCCCGCTGGACGATGAAGCCAGCAAGCTGGCAAAGGCAGCGAAAATCGGGGGGTCAGGTCAAAACTTCGGCTTCACGACCTCGAAGGAAGGGCGCAGGCGCTCCTACTCAAACAACCCCATCGATCCCAAGGCTTTACCTGTCGAGTCTGGGGAATATGGCAATCCGGAGCTCCAGCGCGCAGAGCATTGGGGCAAGGAGCAAGGGATCGACCGCATCAAAGAAAAATACACAATTCCTTTTCACTCGGAAATGCAGGCGCTTGAAGACATCAAGCCCTGGCAGGTCAAAGA
This sequence comes from uncultured Thermoanaerobaculia bacterium, assembly GCA_964499975.1. Lineage (GTDB taxonomy): Bacteria > Acidobacteriota > Thermoanaerobaculia > Multivoradales > J023 > CAZCOV01. The sequence continues at coordinate 10,246 of CAZCOV010000008.1, read as the reverse complement.
ATCGGGCAATCAGTTCTTGGCCTGTCCCCAGTGTTTCACCGGTTATCATGCCTATGGCCTTGGCAACCAGGCCTACAGCGGCGGGACTCATGGCATCAAGGTCGCCTCAGTGATCCCGTCGGGCATTCGCAAGAACGCCGCTTTTCTTGAAAAGTACGTTGGCCCCAACGCTTGGCAGACACTTCTTGACAGCCCTCCAGAACAGGTTGGCAGTGCTCTCGATACCCTCGAACGGGATACGAATCGTGGAGCAAGCGACATCGTTCACCCACTACTTGGGGTCAAGGGCCGTGACTACAACAAGCTTTTTCAGCCCGAAGAAAGCAGCGCTAGCTTGAAGAAGCTGAAGGCAGTCGAACCCACCAAGGAAGCCCATGACTTCGACGTCCCGGTCGACGAGGGATGGTTGGCGGCAGTGGACGAATTCGAGCGAGGAACCGCTGTCAAGCCCGTCGAAGAAGACTTCGACTTGGGCATCGATGATGAATCGCTGTTGAAGATGATGGACGAACACGACAAGGGGGGCAAAAAGTAGACGTCGGCCTCCGAGGTCGGCTGGCACCTCCTGAGCCCGCCTCCGAGGTCGGCTGGCACCTCTTGAGCCTGGATTGGACAGACACCACGAGTGGCTCGAAGTTTGGGGATTCCCGATCGGAGCGTTGCGGATCGTTGGACGGGTCTTCGTCACTCGCTTGCATGACGAGGTGGGTATCGATAGACTCAGTGTAGTACGAAGGAGGCTATCGTGGAGACCGTTACCATCTCGCCCAAGTTCCAGGTCGTCATCCCCAAGTCAATCCGCGAGCAGCTCAAGCTCGTGCCCGGCCAGAAGGTCCAGGCGATCGCCTACGATGACCGCATCGAGTTCCTGCCGCTCCATCCTGCGCGCAAGCTCCGCGGCGTGCTGCGAGGACTGGACACGAGCTTCGAGCGCGACGAGAGCGATCGCGCATGAACGTCGTCGACTCTTCGGCATGGCTCGAGTATTTCGGCGACGGCCCCAATGCGTCCGACTTCGCGGGCGCGATCGAGGCGCCGGACGATCTGGTCGTGCCGGCGCTGACGGTCTACGAGGTGTTCAAGCGCGTGCATCAGCTCAAGGGGGAGACCGTCGCCCTCGCAGCCGTCGCCGTGATGGTGCAGGGGCGAGTCGTCGACCTGTCTGCCAGCCTGGCGTTGGATGCTGCTCGACTCTCGCTCAAGACCGGGCTTGCGATGGCAGACTCGATCATTCTTGCGACCGCACGGTCGGAGGGCGCGGTGCTCTGGACGCAGGATGCACACTTCGATGGGCTCGGAGGGGTGGAGTTCCGCGCGAAGCGTAAATCGGTGGGCTAACAACGGCGTCCGGACGGCCAGCGCTTCGCGCTTCAGCCGTCTCCGAGGTTCGGCTGGCACCTTCAGGGGGATCGCTGGGCGGGGACTCGACGGATGCCGGCGCGTGGTCTTTCGAGTAGAATGCCGCAGACGACGGAACTCTCGAGAACACCATGACAGAATCCACACCCGCTGCCCAGCTTCCCGCTGTGGCGCAACGCTTTCTCCGCTACGTCCAGGTCGATACCCAAGCTAACCCCGCCTCGCGCAGCACGCCTTCGACGGTCAAGCCGCCTCCGTACTTGTTTAGCGTGGTAGAGATTCTCGTAACCATTGAAAAAAAAGGTTTACCGATATCGCCCGCTGCCAGAGCTCGCCCAAACTCTCCATTCCGGCGGAATTCTCACTACTCTTGGCCAGGTCGTGGATCCAATAAGATCTTTGGTTTCAGATAGTTAGGGGTTTAATTTTAAGGGTGGACCACGCTAAACAAGTACCTGCCTCCGAGGCTCGGCTGACATTTCCTGAGCCGAAGTGATCCTTTTCTTGGGTCTACTACGCATTGAGTGATGAAGAAGGCTACAAGAGCAGGTGCGAACCATGATGCTTGCTCAGTGCAGAAAGGGTGTGATGTGGCAGTGATCCTCGGCTCAGAAGGCGGCAGCACTAATGCCTACGCCAGCTTGGCTTGCCTGGCGTCAAGGCGGGTAAGGCTACCATGGCGGGTAAGGCTGCGAGCGCACCTTTCGTGCCCTCTGGGGTTCAACAAATTCCCCCAACAAGGGTTGCCGTTCCTACTCCAGTATGTTAGGGTGAGGCACCCCCGAAGAGTTCCATCTCCCGGGAACACCGGCACTCAATCGGGCACCGCCCGTTGTACAGTGAGGATGATGAAAGGGCTATCTCATAGGTTTGTCCGCATGGTACCTCTGGCTGACCAGCCACAGGTGTCGGCCTGGGCACTACCCGTGCAAGCACGACCGCTCCCTAATCACCCGCTAATCGCCATCCTCCAAGGTCGGGAAACGGTCTCCAACACTGTCCCCGGCATCTTTGACCTCGCTTGCTCTTCACGCCAGAGGCACTGTCGCCCTGCAGCCGTTCAGCCACCCTTGGCATGCGCATATGAGCATGTACACATAAAATGTAACGATGGGAAAATAGAGATGGTCAAAATCTGTCTACGAATTGGTCTGCTTGCTCTCGGAATGAGTCTTCTCATTCCTGCTCTTCTGATTGTGTCTGCATCTGTGGCGCCAGCTGCATCAACTAGCGGACCGAGTTGCGCTCGGCCTGCGGGCTCCGATGAGATTAATGGTTTTCCTCTAGCTGGGCATGCAAGTGACGACTGTAACATTGGCAATGGCTCATGCCCGCCTAATTACCGATAGTTGGGGGAAGAAATCGATGTTGAGTCGAAGTTTTTTTGCTGGCCTGCTGTATATTTTAAACGTTGCAAGTCTACCACTTCAGGCAGAAGATTGTTACCGCAAAAGCTTTGAGGGCACGTCGGAAATACAGCCCTTCACCTACGCACTGCAAGTGACCACAGGTTCGAACTTGCAAATCGTACTGTGGGACCCAAAATGGGAGCACACTACTGACATCTGGGTGCAGCGTGACGCCGAGCGCGCGGTTCCCAGGCTCGAAGTCCGCGAGCTCAGACCAATGGACTTCGCGCC
>CAZCOV010000008.1:0-7237 GCA_964499975.1 uncultured Thermoanaerobaculia bacterium | reverse complement strand
TCTGCTCTCGGACCTGACACGGTCAGTCTCGGAACACAGGTAACCAACCTCGGGTTTGCACAATTAACGAAGGGGAAATCAGGAAAGAACAGAGGTGCAGTCGAAGCAGTCTACTGGTATGATGGCACCTTTCGAAAAACTGGGACAACAGAATTCCCGAAGGAAATTCACACTCGGAGCGGGCTGCTCCCTGATGGTCAACTCTTAGGAGTCTTCGACTGGGTTTCTGTTGGTAGCCGGCTCTTCGGTTACGGTTCAATGGCCATTCATAAACAAAGCTCGGTGGTTCAAATGGGCTTCTTCATTACCGATCTGATACCCCCTGGAGCACGCTTCACTCCAATGGCTGAGTTAGTATTGAATTTTCCAGACGGTGCTCCTTATTCATTGCTTCACCCGTACATGGTTGCTGATGGAGATTGGGTCTACTTCCTTGCAATGGGCGTCTACCCTGAACTCTATGCCTACAACATCAAGTCTCGTCAGCTAGATCTGCTAGAAGGGTTCCCTGGAACGGAATGGAAGCTTCCTGGGCTGGCTAGTAACGAAATCCTTCCTCGTTATCAGGAGGTCGAGAGATCCAATATGCCTGTAGGGTTGTTTGCCAACCAGACAGGTTACCTCTACTGCCTGTACCGTGAATATCATGCTGCTGCGGACGAGTCGACTTGGTACATACGAAAGCTTCTTCCAGCTCCGCTCGACCGCAGTGTCAAAGCTATCGGCGAGCCATTCCATCTTCCGACGCAGCGCGAAGCCAAACATGTGGTTCTTTTGCCTGGCAAGTCGACGTGGTCCTTCTTCGAGCTCAGTGGTGCGAGCGAAGATCGCGCCACCTCTCGCAGGCCACTCGCTTTAACCACGATTCCCTCGCAATGGATTGAGCAGCCTGCTAAAACTAGCTCCAGAAGTGTGGCCTCTGCTGCCGGTCGTCGACCCTCTTCTTGTAGCTCACTTCAGTAAGGCACTATGAGTGAACGCAGAGAGGTTCTGCTCTGCAAGATATGAATAACTTAACTGTTTCTCACAGGTTCTTCAGCGGTGGAGGAAGGTTGTTACGGCGGCTTGTTGTTCTCAGTCTTCTGAGCAGTATATTGAGCTTTTGTGCTGCACACGCGCAGGTCGGCATGGGAGGTCCGCCTCTTGTTGAAGAAGGGGAACGGTTTCTTAAGGCGGGAGAGCGGCTAGACTCTAGTGAAAGAATTGAGCTGGCAAGCTATTCTAGAGACATTGTTGCCATAGCCTGGAGCCCAAACAGCAGGATCTTAGCTGCAGCGGAAAGCGACGGAACGGTCAAACTTTTGGACCTTACAAGTTGGCGAGAAATCCGCCCGGCACGTCTCGGTAGAGGCGGCGACTCAGCATCTTCCAGTTCTACATCTGTAGATTTTAGACCCAATATCCCCAACAGTGACGAGCTGACGCTGGCTATAGGTGATGCTTCCAGCATCGATATATGGAGGATCGGATCTAAGAAGACTCTTCACGGTTGTTATGGGAGAGCTCCGGTCGCGTTTAGCCCTGATGGCAACATCCTGGCGAGCGGATCTAATGACGGTAAAGTACATTTATGTAGGTTTCAGAGTAAGTCTAATTCTTTTCAACACGAATCCTCGACTCAAGCTCATGAAAGTAATATCACCACTCTAGCCTGGTCCCCGGACGGATTCAAATTAGCTGCCGGGTCAGCAGCTGGGGAAATTTCTGTCTGGGGTTTTTTACCGAATTTACAAAAATTGAGTGATACTCCCATCTGGCTACCGGGGCATTTAGGTCAAATAAGCGCAATTGACTGGAGCTCTGACGGAAAGCGACTTGTATCCGGCTCCTTCGACGGGACGATCCGTATCTGGGACGAAGTCCGGGACGAAAAGATACCGGCGAAACCGCTCAATGGCGAGATTCTTGCTGCATCCTGGATCCCTGCGAGGGAGGCGCTTGCGGTGGCTTGCAAGGGCCAAGGGATACACCTCTTGCTCTTGAACGCCAAGAAGCTAAAGCTAGAAGGAAGCGAAGACGATGCCCTGAGGCTCGATAGCGACGTCAGCACTGTTGCTTTTAGCCCAAATGGGCATCTTCTCGCATACGGCACCAACAGAGGAGCTCTTATTGTTGTGGACCATGCCTCCAAACAGCCAGTTTGGAAGTTTATGAGGCATGCCAATGCGGTTAGAACCCTTGCGCTTTCGGGGGATGGGACAACTTTGGCAGTTGGCACTGAAGTAGATGTCGGCCTCTGGAGCCTTGGTCATTCAGATCCCGGAAGACCTCCAGTCTATCTCAACCCTGCGGGTATAGAGCCAACAGCTCTTGCTTTGAATTTTGATGGAACGATGTTGGCGGCCGTTTATAAACCAAGTGTTGATACTATCCAATTTTGGAGAAAGGCTTCTGATGGAGCTAATCTGGATTGGACCTATGGAGAAAAAATACCTATCCCAAAAATTCCTGAAGAAGTGCCTTTGAGTGGTGTAAAAGCCTTAGCGTTCAATCCAGCTGCGAAAGCTGCGAAAGATGCACTGGTAGCCTGGGACGATAAAGGCAGAATTTGGATCGCTGCACTAGGAGCAAATTTTGAGGAACTGACATCTACTAATGAAGAACCATCCGGTTTTTCGTCCTTGGCCTTTCAGGAGGATGGCCGCTCGTTGATTGCAGCGTCTCGCAGTGCTTTCCTTATCCACCTGGAGCCGGAAAGAAGAGGCGAAATTCGGAGACTTGACAGGCATAAACCGACTTCTTCAGATCTTGCGGTAGGCTTTCTTTCAAATGAGCAGCTACTTGAAGTGAGCGGAAATGGTGAGCTGCATCTGTGGGACTTGACCTCCAAAGACAGACGTTTGGTTGGTTCAAAGGGGGCTCTCCAGACGGCTGCCTTTGGTGGGATGTGGCTAGCATATGCTTTACCGTCAACAAACCTGGTTTCCCTTCAAAGAGTCCAGCCAGATGGGGCTTTCGGATCTGAGTGGCACCAACTAGCGCGTGGAGTAGGGCATAACTGGATCAAGTGTTCAGGCGATGGGAAGTGCTTTCGTCATGATGATGGAACCTTCGTCCTTTATACAAAGAGCGGAGTGTCGGTCCCTGTCACGCCCCAGGAGAAGGAACCCCTGGCCCCAAACATCGAAGTTGTGTCTTCGATCCCACCGCTAATTTTTGTGAATGGCGACCAGCTTAAGCCGCTAACTATAAGTATTCGTAACAAGGGAGGTGGTTCGGCGTTTTGGATCCGCTTGCGAGCCGGTGGCGATAATGCCTTGGGGCCTTTAATTTTTAAACCGTCAGAGATGAAGACTGTATTAAAACCAAATAGCGAGGCTGAGCTTAAATGTGGAGTGATACTGCATAGCAATCGCTCAAAATTTGGTTTTGATGTTGAGCGACTCAATCTTGAGCTAGCTTTTTGGGGAAAGAACGGCGAGGAGCGTGTAGGGCTTCCAAGAATAACCGTGGTCAGGTGGACTCCAGTGCATACGTGTTTTTTGGTAGTACTCTTGGTACTATTATCTTTATTGATTTATGGCATCAATGAGAGGGGCCGCATTGATGATTAGCAGCTACTGTGGACCTTGGCCCTTGCTTTAGAAAAAGTTAGCAGCAATAAGTGATGCAATGATGTTTACAAAAAGCGCGAGCAGTTGAGCTGCAGCGATCAGAAGGACTCTCTTAATAAAGCTGCTTGATTCGGTTATGAGAAAAGCTATTGATGAGAGTATAGTTACGAGCGCGAATAAAACGGCGAAATTTCCATGATTTCCGTGCAGACAAATCGCAATAAAAATACTGCTGAAAAAACCTACAAGACAGAACAATAGGCTGTTTTTTTTGCTGGACTTGTAGTGGTTACTCATAAGTGGCCTCAAGGATAACGGTTTTTTTATATCTGGCGTCGCAGGGCATTGTGCGCATGCACAGTCATAATCTGGAACACCAGCATTAGCGGTCACCATTTGTGCCGGTGTTGGCCGCTTGGGATTTAGAAAGTTCGATGTTCATACGCAGATTATAGTAGAGATCAGCGCCTCGAACCAGGGCATGTAGCGCGGTTTCTGCTGCAGGAGCGGCCGGGTTGTGACGCGCTTTCTCGGCCAACTCTGCCGCTCAGCGGCTACAGGCGGTTATTGAGGATCCAGGCTGCGCAGCTGCGCAGCTCGACGGATGCCCGGCGCGTGGTCTTGACTTTCGAGTAGAATGCCGTGGATGACGGAACTCTCGAGGACACCATGACAGAATCCACACCCGCTGCCCAGCTTCCCGCTGTGGCGCAACGCTTTCTCCGCTACGTCCAGGTCGACACCCAAGCTAACCCCGCTTCGCGCAGCACGCCTTCGACGGTCAAGCAGAAAGACCTCGGACGTTTGCTCGCAGAGGAGCTGCGCGGGCTCGGGATCGCCGACGCTGAAATGGACGTTTACGGCTATGTTTACGGCAGCTTGCCCCCCAACCTCCCGCCCGCGCAGGCAGCCGCAACGCCAGCCATCGCCCTGATCGCCCATGTCGACACGTCTCCCGAGGAGCCGGGCGGGCCGGTCAAGCCGATGATCCACCGCAACTATGATGGCGGGGTGATCACCTTGCCCGGAGATCCTCGCGTCGAGCTCGACCCCAAGCGCAGCCCAGCACTGCTCGATCATCTCGGGCATGACTTGATCACCAGCGACGGCACCACGCTGCTCGGCAGCGACGACAAGGCCGGAGTCGCGATCAGCATGCAGGTGGTGGCTGACCTCTTGACCAGCCCGGACCCGCGCCCTCCGCTCAAGATCTGCTTCACCGTGGACGAGGAAATCGGTCGCGGGGTAGACAAGCTCGACCGCCAGCGGCTGGGCGCTGAGGTTGCTTACACCGTGGACGGTGGGGCAGTGGGCACGATCGACACCGAAACCTTCAATGCTGCAGAAGCCATCCTCAAGATCGAGGGAGTGAGCGTCCACCCAGGCACGGCCAAGCGGATCATGGCCAATGCTGGCGCCATTCTCTGTGAGCTGTTGGCAGCGCTGCCCGCGGGCGAGGCTCCGGAAACTACGAATGAGCAGGAAGGCTATTGGTGCGCCCACCACATGACCGGCACCATCGCGCATGCTGAAGCCGGGATCCTGCTGCGCGATTTCACCTGGGAAGGGCTCGAACGGCGCAAGCAGCTGGTCCAGCAGCTGGTCCAAGCCGCGCGGCTCAAGCACCCGCGCGCCAAAATCGAGGTCGAGATCCGCGACAATTACCGCAATATGCGCAGCTATATCCAGGAACAAGACCCGCGTGCCGTCACTTTTGCCCTGGCGGCCGGGCGGGCTATGGGGCTTGAGCTCCGGGAGGAAAGCGTGCGCGGTGGGACCGACGGCTCGCGCTTGTCTGAAGCAGGGCTGCCCACCCCCAACCTCTTCACCGGCGGGTTCGACTACCACAGCCGTTTCGAGTGGAACACGGTGCAAAACCTCGAAGCTGCCGTCGCTTACGTCAAGACCCTGGTCCGCTATTGGGCCGAACACGGAGATCAGCAGCCCGCCTGAGGGGGGCCCGCCTGAGGGGGGCCCGCCTCAGGGGGGCCCGCCTCAGGGGGCGCCGAGGGAGTCATGGCAGAACCATCAGCTGGCTCGGGCCCGCTCAGCGGAAGGCGTGCGGTGGTGACCGGTGGCGGTCGAGGGATCGGCGCGGCGATTTGCCGTACCCTGGCAGCCGCAGGTGCGGCCGTGGTCGCTGCGGCCCGCTCGCAGGACGAGATTGCCCGCCTGGCAGACGAACTGCAGCAAGCAGGCCACGCGGCCTGGGCTATTCCGTGCGACGTCACGGTGCCGGAGCAGATCACTGCCCTGGCCAGCGCGGCGCGCGAGCGTCTGGGCAGCATCGACATCCTGGTCAACAACGCGGGAATCGCCAGCTCGGCTCCACTCAAAGCGATCCGCCTGGCGGAGTGGGAGCGCATTTTTGCGGTGAACGTGACCGGCACATTCCTTTGTACCCAAGCTTTTTTGCCCGACATGCTCGAGCAGGGCTGGGGACGCGTGGTCAATATCGCGTCGATTGCCGGCAAGATGGGCGCGGCTTATATTTCGGCTTACGCAGCGTCCAAGCATGCGGTGGTGGGTTTCACCCGCTCGCTCGCGGCAGAAGTCGCGGCCAAGGGCGTGACCGTGAACGCGGTCTGCCCGGGTTACGTCGACTCGGAGATGACCCAAGAGACGGTCGAGCGGATCGTCGGCAAGACCGGGCTGAGCGCTGAGGAGGCGCGCGCACGGCTAGCCGCCATGAGCCCGCAGCAGCGCATTTTCACCCCCGAAGAAGTGGCTTACCAGGTGCTCTGGGTCTGCGATCCCCGGGCGCAAGGCGTCAACGGTCAGACCCTGGTCCTCGACGGCGGAACGCTCTTGTCATGAAGCGGTTGCCCGACCTTTTAACCTGATATTTGACCTAATATCGCGAGGATTGCACCCATGCATGAATCAGCCAGGGGGCAAATCGCGGTCGTCGACGACGAAGACAACATCCGCACTACGGTCAGCTATGCCCTGCGGCGGGACGGCTACCAGGTCGAGGTTTACGCGGACGGCGCGAGCGCCTGGGAAGCTTTCCAGCAAAATCTGCCTGATCTCGCGGTGCTCGATATCTCCCTGCCGCGGATGGACGGGCTGGAGTTGTGCCGCCGCTTGCGCCAGGTTTCAGACATGCTGCCGATCATTTTCCTCACCTCGCGCGACGACGAGTTCGATCGGGTTTTGGGCCTCGAACTCGGCGCGGACGACTACCTCTGCAAGCCGTTTTCGATGCGCGAACTCCAGGCCCGGGTCAAGGTGTTGTTCCGCCGTCTCGCCTTGAGCCGTCAGCCCGCAGACAGCGCGGCCGAGAAGCGGCTCTGCCTCGACGACCTAGAGCTCGATCTCCAGCGATACACCGCGACGTGGAAAGCCCAAGCGCTGGCGCTCACCGTGACCGAGTTCTCGATCCTGCTCGCTTTGGTGCGCCATCCCGGCCACGTCAAGACCCGGCAGCAGCTGGTTGAAGCCGGTTATCCCAACGACGCTTACGTCAGCGATCGCACCATCGACAGCCACATCAAGCGCCTGCGCAAGAAACTGCTGGCGGTGGATCCCGCGTTTCAGGGCATCGAAGCGGTTTACGGCTTGGGATATCGCTACCGTCAGGGTGGGGGAGAGCCTACATGACTTCCGCCCAGCAACTCGCCGCGGCCGGCCGCAGGGTGGGGGAGCGCTGGGCCAAGAGCGGTTTTGGATACGAGGCTCTG
>CAZCOV010000007.1:0-39733 GCA_964499975.1 uncultured Thermoanaerobaculia bacterium | reverse complement strand
GCTGCTTCGTGGGACGCCTGGGGGTTATCGCGGGCGAGTGCGAGCACCTGCTGGATGTTCTCGACCGCCTCGCGATAGCGCCCGAGATGAGCCAGGGCCTGCGCCCTGACCGAGAGCAGCTGCCAGTCGCTCGTGTCGGTCGACCCCACCAGCGTCAAGACCTGCTCATAATGCGGGCGCGCAGCTGGCTCCCCGGCTTCGAGCAGGGTGGCGTCCGCCAGATTGAGGGCGACAAAGGGATTGCTGGGGGCCAGCTCAGCAGCCTGGCGGAAGCGGACCTGGGCCTCGGCATAACGGCGCAGCAGAAGGTAAGCAACCCCGAGGTTGCTCAGCTCGGTCACCCGCGGCGAACGCGCGACCAGGTCGGTGTAGAGCGCGACCGCCCGCTCCGGACTGCCGGTTAAAAGTTCGATCTGCGCCAGCAGAGTCAATCCGGTCCGATTTCCCGGAAAACGTTCGAGCAGCTGTTCCAGCGTCGCGCGTGCCGCCGCCAGGTCGCCCAGTCGACCTTCCATTTCTGCCAGCCGGGCGAGGTGGACCCAGGAAGGCTGCTGCGCGACTCCTTGGCGCATCTTCTCCAATGCTGCGTGGCTCAAACCGCGCTTCTCATACAACCGCGCCGAGTAAATCAGCAGCTTGGCGTCCCCCGGCTGCAGCCGAGCGAGCTCTGCGAGCGCCTCCTCTGCTTCGTTCAGCCGATCCGCCGTCAAGGCGATGTCGAGCTGTGCAAAGAGCAGGCGCGGATCTGCGGGGAACAGCTCGCGGGCTTGATCGAGCAGCTTCAAAGCGCGTTCCAGGTCGGCAGGATCGCGCCGCGCATGGAAGCGCAGGCGCAGGATGTTCGCTTCGAGCTCGTAGACGTCGGGAAAGCGGGGAACGCGCTGGCGCAAAGCTTCGACCTGCGCGAGCACCTGATCACTCTGGGAAGCTTTCCCTTGCCCCATAAAGATCTGCTGCAGGCGCAAGAACTCTTCGTAGTCCGCCGGCTGGACTGCCAGCTCGAGGCCTGGCCGCGACGCCCGTTCGGCATAGCCTTGACGCAAGTAAAGGCTGGCCCCGTCTGCCAGAGTGTAGGGGCGATCGCTGGGCGCGCTGAAGCTCTGCGTCCAGAGCAACCGACCGTCTTGCCCGAGGATGCGGCGGAGCGCGACCTGGCAGGTTTCACGGATGCAATCTAGCCGCGCGGTCACCACCTCGTCAGCTGCCACCGCCCGGGCGATCTCGAGCGGAGAGCCTTGGACCGGATCGACCAGTTCGGGCGACAGCGGGATGACCTGGTCGAGCCCCAAGAGGGCCCGCAGCAAGGCGACCCGCAGTCCCACCGCCATCAGCTCAGTCTTTTCCGAGTCGCTCCCGCCCGCGATTGTCGGCTGGGGGACCGCTACATAAAGCGGACGGTAGCGGGAGTGCGAACGCGGGAAAACGTAGATTCCGGCGCTGACCAGCGCTACCAGGAGGACCAGCAGCAACAGCGGCTGCCGCCAGCGCCTGAGCGGCTGGAGCGCGCTCTCCGAATACCTGCTCGCGTTCGAGCTGGCCGGGTTCCCTCGGCTTTGGACCCCGCCGTCTTGGGCCACGCTGCCCTGATCCGCTGCAGGCAGCCCTTCGACCAGGGTCACGCCCAAGGCAGATCCGACCGTCACAGGTTTGCTGGTGGCCGCGCTTTGCAGGCGTTCGAGCGCAAGAACGACCTCCGCAGCACTCCCCGGACGCCGAGCAGGATCCTTCTCCAGCAGCTGGTCGACGAGTCGCGCGAGCGGCCCACGGGTCACCGGGTTGAGCTCGGGCAAGGGAGTCTGTTGGTGAGTGCAGATTCGCGTCAGGGTGTCGATCGGTCGGGCGGCGAGAAAAGGCGAACGCCCGCTCAGCATCTCGTAGAGCAACACGCCCAGGGCAAACAGGTCAGACCGGGGATCGAGCGCCAGGCCACGCGCCTGTTCGGGCGACATGGCACGGCAGGTGCCCATCACCAGACCTTCTTCGGAGAGGGTGCCGTCCTGCCCTGCAGATCCCCACCGCCAGGCCAGTCCAAAGTCGAGGATTTTGACGTCGCCCGTTGGGGTGACCATGATGTTTTCGGCTTTGAGGTCGCGGTGCAGCACTCCCTGGCGATGAGCCTCGGACAGCCCTTCCGCGACCTGGATCGCCAGGCGGAGCACCTCTTCGAGGGGGAGGGGCCCGGCCTGGATCAGCTGCGCCAGGGAGGATCCCGCGACCAGCTCCATGACGATTGCGTCGCGGTCTTCGACTTCGATCACGTGATGGATTTGGACGATTGCCTTGTGGTTGAGCGCGGCCGCAGCCCGAGCTTCGCGCCGAAAACGCTGGCGCGCCCGGGCATTGCCCGCGGCTTCTGGACGGATCAGCTTGATCGCGACGCGCCGTTCGAGCTGCTCGTCGTAAGCGCTGTAGACCTCCCCCATGCCGCCCGCCCCGAGACGGCGTTCGAGACGGTAGGAGCCAATGCGGTGGGGGATGGGGTCTTCCGGGTTCACGGCTGAGGTCCCTTTATGCCGAGCTGCTTCATCCGACGCTTCAAGCCCTGGGCGGAGACTTCCAGCTCATCAACCACAGCCATCAAGTCGCCTGGATGGCGCTCCAGACTGGCTTTGATCTCGTCCGGGCGGAGGTCCACTGCCTTGCGAAATTGCGGGCTCATTTCGATCCGGGCGTAAAGCGCGGTGCGGGAGATCCCCAGCTGGGCTGCTGCAGGCTTGAGCTGCCAGCGATTCTGGCGCAAGGCGGTCAGGATTTCCGCGTCGTCTACTTCCGTGTGCTGGCGATAGACCTTGGCGGGAATGGGCGAGGGCGGATCCGGCACCAGCGGGCGAGAGCGTTCGGTGGGTTCGCGGAGCCACGCGAGGATCTGCTCCGACGCGACTTCCGCCTGGTCGAACGCAGAGACCGCAATCCGTCGGGCGAGGTTCTTGAGCTGGCGCACGTTGCCCGGCCACTCGGCTTGCGCCAGCCGCGCCACCAGCGGCGCGGGGAGCCACGGACGATCCTCGGGACGCGCCAACGTCAGCCGTTCGGGATGACCCAGCACCACCAGCTCCTGGCGCAGAAAATGGACCAGCAGCCGTCCGATGTCTTCCCGCCGCGCGCGGAGCGGCGGGACCTGCAACTCGTAGCTGGCGAGACGGTGGAAGAGCGGCGCGCGAAAACGTCCGGCCGCCACCGCATCTTCCAAATTGGCGTCCGTCGCTGCAACCACGCGCACGTCGACGCGAAACGGCACACCACCACCCACCGGCTGGATCTCTCCGCTTTCGAGGACGCGCAGCAGCAGCGGCTGGATCGCCTCCGGCGCTTCAGCGATCTCGTCAAGGAACAAGGTCCCGCCCTGCGCCTGGCGAAAATAGCCCGGGCGGCTGTGGTCAGCGCCGGTGAACGCCCCGCGGACGGTTCCAAAGAGCTCGGCCGCCGCCAGGGTCGGCGGGATCGCACCGAGATTGACCGCCACATAAGGTTTTTGGCGGCGCTGGCCAGCGTCGTGGAGGGCGCGTGCTACCAGCTCCTTGCCCGTTCCGGTCTCGCCGCGCAGCAGCACCGGGATTTCGAGGGTGGCGAGTCGACGGATTTCCCGACGCAGCTCGACCAGCGGCGGGCTATCCCCGATCAGCTCCCAAGTCGGTGTCCAGTCAGTGGTCAGTGGATCGACCGGAGCGAGCAGCAGCGCCACGCGCTGAGCGAGGAGCAGGACCACCCCGCGCGCGACTTCCTGAGCCGAAAGCTCACAGACGTGGTCCACGACGGTACCCGCAACCAGCAGCGAAGCCCGGCAAGCCGGGTCGACCTCGAGCCGGATGGCTCCGGGTTCCCCGCCCGGCACGAGGTAGATCGGATGCCGGCTTAAATAGGGGTCCGCCAGCGGCCGCACCTCCCTTTGCCCGCGCTGCGAAAAAGTGGGCTCCAGCCGCGAAAGCGGTACCCTTCGCCCGGAACTCAGACTTGGTAGCATGACTTGCTCACCCACACGATCTATCTGAGGGTGCGCGAGCAGGGTTAGCCCGGGCACCAGGATCTGCGCGGGTCGCTCCAAGGCGCGATCCTCGCTGCGGGTTTCGTTTGTGAATAGCGGCTCGAGGTCTCGGCTGTCGTCAGACACGTTGCCAGTTTAGCCGAATCCAGCTCGCCGATCTATTGGTACTGGCCCGGCCTGGCAGGCCCGGCAGGCCCCCGCGGCTATAGCCCTGCACCGGCGCCCACCAGGAGTTCAGTGACCGCCGGAAGATTTGCCGCGGCGGTTCTTCTCCGACTTTGCGCTGACTGTCCCGCGCCACACTTAGGGTCGATGCAGCAATAACTTCCTTAGGCCCTGTCGGACATCTTTGCGACATGTCTCAGACATCTTCCCGACATGTCCGCACATCCTCAAAGTGTCACCGAAACGCTCGCGCCATGCGCAGTGAGCCCAATATTGCTCATCCATAGCACCACTGTTACGTTGGTACAAGAGTTGCTCTACCCATTGTCGCGCCTGATCAGGAACTGGGTTTGAACACACTGACCCTTTGGAAAAAAAACCCAGCAGTTCTCACAATAGAACTGCTACCCAGTGAGGTGAAGAGATATGAAAGTAAAAACCAACATGACAAGACATCCGCGGTGGGGATCCCTGCTAGCGATCTGCGCTCTGCTATCGCTTCCCATTGCGGCACAAGCCCAGGAGCAGGGACAAGATGTCACGCAACGAATCACCCGCGCAGCGATTGCCAATTTTCGGGCGCAACTGATGGATGTTGCAGCGGTGTACGCGGAGCTGGCCGAGCGTTCGCCAGACCCGCGAGCGCCACAGCTCGCCGCCGAATTCAAGCGACAAGCCCAAAGACTATCGAATGACGACCTCGTCCTGTTCATCAGCGCAGGCGTCGACTTGGCCGAGCTTTTGCGCTCGACGCAGGAATTCCAGGACATCGTGGAGAGCGCCAGTGCTCGCCAGACGCGGCCGAAATCCCCGGGTTTTCCCGACGCCGACTACTCGCTTTTCTGCGGCAGTGATCGGCCGGACCCCCTGGTTATCCTCGCGGCCCAAAGTGCGCTCGAAGCGGCCAAGTTTGTCTGGTCCACGGCCAACCGGGGCTGTAATCAAACCGCCGTGATTTTGGGTGAAGGTGGCAACACTTCGCTCGCATGCATTGCCGCGGATGCGATTTTTTATGCCGCGGAAGCCTTGCTCAACGCCTATATCAATTGCCGGGACAACATCAATGCCAAGGAAATCGAAGGTTCCTACGACCGGCTAGGACACCTCCACACCGACCTCGAGCAGACCCTGTCGACCGACACGCAACTGTCGATCGAAGAAAACTTGATGCTCGCCGCGCCGACACAAAACGTCGTCTCCTTCATGCTGCCAGCGGCTTTCGGCGGTCAGCTCGAAACGGTGGCTACCACGGTGCAAAACGCAATGACGAATGCGGTCGCCGCCGGAGAGAGCATCAATTTTGCACAAACGTTCTTCGATCAAGCCGAAGCCCTGGTCGCCGGGACTGACTACAAGCGAGCCTACTTGATGTACAAGCGGGCTTATCAAGAAATCGCCAAGCTGCCGTAAACCGCCAGATCGCAACAAATCAAGCAACGGGCCATGGCATGCCGCCTCGGCCCAAGTCCAACCCAAGTAAGGAGAAGAAGTCATGAAAAAGAACCACTTCAATCGCTTCAATCGTTTCGGTTCACGCAAGGTCCGTCAGGCCGGTTTCATCGTCAGCGTTGAGTTGATCTTCCTGGTGACCATCTGCGTCATCGGCCTTCTGGTCGGCTGGGTCTCGATCCGTGACGCCGTCGTCTTCGAGCTCCACGATGTTGCGGAAGCCGTTGGCTCGGTCAACCAGTCGTTTGCCTACCGCGGGGTTTACGACCTCGATCCGCTCGAGAACACCGAGACGGTAGGCGGTCGGTTCGACGATGCCGTGGACACCAGCGACAACATCGCCATCACGGTCGACATCCTGCCGCCCACCCCGTCCGAAGACGGGCTGGTTTTTAACTAGCACGCAACTCAGGCGCGCCGGGGTGCTGCCGTCCACCAGGCCACCCCGGCCTTTGTCCGCTGGATCTTGCCCAAACCATGTAACACCGCAACCATCGCCGCTGCAACCAAAATGAGCGCCATCACCACCCCATCACAGCGCCCTGGTCTCAAGGTCGGGATCCTCGCCCTCGCGATCCTGCTGGTCATGGTCCTTGCCTGCCGCCAGATCTATCGCCTGAGCGCCACCCCGATGTGGGTCGCTGCCGCCAACCTGGCACCTGGCACCCGCCTCGGTCCGCAGCATCTCGAAGTGGTCTACGAGCGAACGAAAACTCTGCCTCCTGGCGCGCTGCTCGACAAGGCCGCTTTGGAAGGTAAGTTGCTCTATCCCGCAAAAGCCGCGGGCAGCCCGTTTTTCGCCGCGGACTTTACGCCGCCGCCGAGCGCTCCCCCGACTCCCATTGCCGCGATCATCCCGGCTGGTCGAGTGCTGGTTACCGTCAAGATGACCCAGGTGAGCGTGCCCTACACCCAGCTGCGGGGAGGCGACCGCCTCGAAGTGATCGCCGCCGGCGGCCGGGGCGAGACCCCAACCGCCCACGTCGTCGCCCGCGACGCCTACTTGATCGGCACCATGGCGCCCGCCAGTGCCGCCCCCTCGCCCGCCAAGAAAGACCTGCTCGGGGTCGACTTGACGCCTCCCACCCGGCAGAAGAAAGGCGGTGAGGGCAGTGTGTCCCTCATCCTCGCCCTGCACCCTAGAGACGTGCTGCCGGTGGCCACCGCTCAGGCCAGAGAAGCGAGCCTCGCCTTTGTGCTCCACGGCCACACAGAAGTGAAAAGCGGTGAGCTCCTGCAGCTCCCCGGAGCGCGAGCGGTCGAGCTCATTGCCGGCGGACACCGCGAACAAGTCTCCTTCTGAAGCCGATGTTGGCTATTGGAAGGCGCTGCGCAAGAGGTTGAGCGCTTCCATGATCTCAAGCACTGCCGGGAAAAAGACCAGCAGGACGAGGATCGGGAAGCCGCAGAGAATGGTGGGTACCAAGGCTTGGACGGCAGCGCGGTTGATCTGGCGCAGGGCCTCCTCGCGCCACTTGAGCCGCAGCGCTTCGGCTTGGGCAGCGAGTGTGGCTTCGACGGAAACGCCGAGGCGCAGGCCGATGCGGAGCGCGGCGGCAATGCCCCGCAGCTCTGCCACTCCCGTGCGGTCAGCGAGCGCCTCGAACGCGGCACTGCGGTTCTTGCCCAGATCGAGCTCGAGGGCCACCAGCTCGACTTCGTCAGCGAGCGGGTGGGAGCGCCCGAAGCGCAACCCGCGACCCGCCTTGCGAAAGGCGGCTTCGAGTCCCATACCTGAGTGCAACAGTGCCACCAGCAAGTCGAGGAAGAAGGAAAGCGCCGCGCGCACCTGCCGACGCCGTCGCCTGCGCACGTGGAACAGCCAGAGGTCAGGGAGTAGAAAGCCGAGAAGCGGCGCCATGACCAGCAGCAGCACCGGGCTCTCGCGACCTCCTAGCTCCAAGGTGAGAAGCGCCAGGAACGCGCCGAGCAGCAGCTTGACCGCAAGGCTAAAGCGGATCGAGGCAGCGTCGAAGCCAGCCTGACGGACCGCTTTAGGGTAGTAAGTGCGGAAAAAATACGCCAACTTCCCTGGCTCGGCTGACCCCGCGCGGGCAACCCTCGGAGGGTGGGTGCTGACCCGGTAGAGCCCGTAGAGCGCTGCTGCAGCGAGCAGTGCCAAGATGCTGTCCAGCCAACCCCAACTCGCCATCACAACTCCATCTTCAAGATCCGCCGTAACCAGAGAAAGCCAAAGACCTGCAGCAAAAAAGCGAAGAAGAGCAATTGCGGGCCCAGCGGGTGATGCCAGAGTCGCTCAACCCAGTCGGGTTTGCGCCAGAGGTAGATGGGAATCAGGGTATAAGGCAAAAGCGCGATCACGACCGCGGAAAACTGCGCTCCGGACAGCTGGCTCTTGAGCTTCATCCGCAGCTTGAGCCGTTCGCGCAGGATCTGGTTGACCGCTTTGAGCACCGGCGCCAGGTTGCCCCCAGCCTCGAGCTTCGCTTGCAGGGCCTGGGTGAAGATCCGGCTGCCTTCGCTGTCATAACCTTCGACGATCCGTCCCAACGCGCGGTCGAGCGGCATGCCCAAGCCGAGCCGGTGGACGACTTCCTGCAACTCGGTTTTGACCGGCTCTTCAGCTGCCGCCGCAGCGCTGGCCATGGCCTGGGTGGCATTCTCACCGCCGTGGAGCGCGCTCACCATGAAGTCCACGGCATCGACCAGACGAGCCTCGAAGCGCCGGGCGCGGTGGCTGCCCCAGGCGCGCACCAGGGCGTCCGGGATATAGGCGACAAAACCGGCCGTGGTGATGACCACCAGCAGCGCGCCGGGAAAGAGTTCGAGCCCGACAAGCAGGGCCACCGCACTGAGCAGCACCTGGGCAGCGATCCAGGTGGCAGCATCGAGTTGCAAGCCAGCCGCGCGCAAGCGCTGCTCCACCCTGCCTCGGCGCGGAGGACCGTCGGACGCGCTGCCCAGTTCGCGGTTTCGACCGCTTTTTTCGGGGGACAGCGGCTCGTGAGAACGGCGTCGACCGCGCAGCAGATCGGCAACCAGCACTGCGATGACCAGCAGCACCAGGACGAGCAACGCGAGCTCGCCGGTCGCGCTCATGAGGTGGGTTCCGTTGGGGGCTTAGCCGACGGCAGTGGTGCGGTGGACTGCTCTCCTTCGGTTGCAAACAGGGCGTCAAGGTCGTGGCCACGATGGAGGAGGCGAGCGAGAAAACTCGGGCGCTGGCCCGTGGCCTGATGGCAGCCGGGTCGGCCTCCGTCAAAACGAAAGAGCTCGCGCGTCAGCAGGTGCTCTCCTGCCAGCACCACTTCTCCGATGCTGGTCACCCGCCGGCTACCGTCGCTCTGGCGCATGATGTGGACGATCAGGTCGAGGGCTGCCCCGAGCAGATCGCGGATGGCTCGGCTCGGCAACTCGAAGCCGCCCATCAGCACCAGGCTTTCCAGCCGGCGCAAGGCATCGGCAGGGCTGTTGGCGTGAACTGTCGTCAAGCTGCCATAGTGCCCGGTGTTCATCGCCTGAAGCATGTCGAAGACTTCGGAGCCGCGCACTTCACCGACGATCAAACGGTCGGCGCGCATGCGCAACGAGTTGCGCACCAAGGTGCGCAGTGTGACCTCCCCCCGGCCTTCGATGTTGGCGGATTGCGCCTCGAGCGCCACCACGTGCGGGTGATCGAGGCGCAGCTCGGCGGTCTCTTCGATGGTGAGAACGCGCTCGCCTTTCGGGATAAAGCGGGAGAGCACATTGAGCAACGTGGTCTTGCCCGAGCCAGCGCCACCCGAGACCACGATGTTGAGCCCGCTGGCGACAGCTGCCGCGAGTAAGGTCCCCATCTCCGGGCTCAGCGTGCCCGCTGCGTAAAGCTGCTCGATCTTGAACGGCACTGCCCGAGCGCGCCGGATCGATACCACCGGCCCGCCCGTGCACAGCGGCGGGATCAGCGCGTTGAGCCGGCTTCCGTTGGGGAGCCGCAGGTCAACGTGAGGGGTGGCTTCGTCGAGGTGACGGCCGTGAGCCGCGACCGTGCGGGAAAGCAGCCGGAAGAGATGCGCTTCATCGTCGAAGCGCACGGACGTAGGTTCGAGGCGTCCGAAGCGCTCGACCCAGACCTCGTAAGGTCCATTGACCAGGACGTCCGAGACTGTGGGGTCAGCGAGCAGCAGTTCGAGGGGGCCGAGGCCGTCGATCTCGGCAACCAACTGCTGTTCGATTGCCGCCCGTTCACGCCAGCCGAGGGGTGGTGCTACCTTGGCCGCCAGGGCCCGGTCAACCACCCGGCGAACCCGCGCCCGGGTCGCAAGGCTCTCCCGCGAGCCTGCCGGGCCCTGGAGCTCGACCTCACGGAGCAACTGCTCGAAGAGCTGCTGGCGCAGTCGCTGGCTGGGGCTCGGGGTCGGACCCGCTGCTCCCCTGGCCAATCTGCCACCTGCCGCTGGCTGAGCCCGACCGGCCAGGGCACGGTGCCGGAGCTCCCAGCCGCGGCGCAGGAGCTGGCGGAAATCATGGTGCTCCGAGGATCTTGACTGGTTCACGGGCGCGCCAAGTAAAGGGCCATCGCCTCCTCGGTCCGGTGCGCGGTCTTGGCGCAGGCTGCGGCCAGCCGCTGCACCGCCGGCACGAAACCGCTCTTGGACCGACCGAGCAGGAGCGGCGCGCTGCGGTGGGCAGCGATCACCACTGCCTTGTCGTAGGGAATGACGTGGCTCACCGGTCGTCCCAGCTGCTGGGCAACGTGACTCTCTGGCCAGTTGCCCTCAAAGGAGGAATGGAGATTGAGCACCACTTGAACCCGCTCGCGGCGGATCTGCAGCTCGTCGAGCAGCTCGAGCAGCCGGGCAGTTCCCCCTACCGCGGGGGTGGTGGCCTCGGTGACGATGAAAATGGTCTCTGACAAGTCGAGCACCGCCAGGGTCAAGGCGTCCAGGTGCGAGGGCGCGTCCACCACCACCAGCGGGAACCGCCGCCGCAGCTCGATCAACACCCGGCTCAGATCCTCGGGAGTAATGTGTTCAGCAGCCACCGGATCGCGTGGGCTCGCTAGCACTCTCAGCCCGCTCTCGGGCACCTCAGCGAGGTAGGTCGGCAGCGCGACCATTTCGTCCAGGTCACGCACCAGATCGTGCAAGTCGTGGTCCGGGGTCAGCCCCAGGAAGGCCGCAGCATTGCCGAGCTGGACGACGGCGTCGCAGAGCACGACCTCGCCGGTTGCTCCCGGCCTTTGGGCCAAGGCCAGCGCGGTGTTGACCGCCAGCGTGGTGGTTCCAACTCCGCCTTTGTGACTGAAAAAAGTCACCGCCCGCCCTTCGCTCGTGGTCTCGATTTCAGCGGTTTCAGCTTGCGCGGCGCGCAAGGCGGTCAGCAACTCGGCGTCAGCGGCTGGCAGCGGTACGCAATCACGAATCCCCGCGCGCATGCCCTGGCGCAGAAATTCGAGCTCATCGCCACGTGCCACCAGCGGATTGTAAAGCCCGACCAACCAACGTCCACGATGGACTTCCCGCACCACTTCGAGGGCAAGGCTCCGCTCTTCGTCGAGGTTGAGCAAGACCAGCTGCGGATCCAGGGACCGTACTGCTTGCAAGCCTGCCTGGAGCGACGCGGCCTCGTACACGGCGACTTGACCGCGCGCCAAGCGCCGCAGGGCCTCGTCGAGCGACCGGCGGGTGGTGGCTTCGGGGTGAACGATCAAAATGCGGTCAATGCCGCGATCCTGCTGGTTCATACGAGCTTCTGCACCGGACGATACCTTGAGCCACAACACATGGCCCACAAGTATATGCCGAATCCACAGCGCTCCTCGCCGCCCGAACCGTTGGCAAGCCAGCACGCTTCGGGTACAGTTGTCCGGTCTCCAGCATCTATCGGCGCAGTGGGCGCCTCAGGAGTCGTTGCGAATGAACAGCAAAAGAGTGGTTTGGAGTGCGTTGGCAGCGCTGCTGTTCATGGCGGGACCGCGGGTGCCAGCCCAGGCCCCCCCGCTCCCGATCGCCGACCCGGCGCCCCAGCAGCCCTCGTCTGGTGCAGACTCCGCACTCGTCGACTCGCCGTTCGTAGAGCCGCGCTCGATCGAGGAGAAGGGACGCTTGCAATGCCTGGTCGGCGCGGGCCAGTTGGTGACCCTCCCAGAACCGGTGGTGCGGGTCGCGCTGGCGGACGAAAACGTCGCCCGGGCGCAAGTGATCTCCCCGCGTGAGGTGTTGCTGAGCGGCCTCAAGCCCGGCCAGACTACCCTTTTCACCTGGCTCGAATCGGGCCGGCGCTGGCGTTATGAGGTCCACGTCTTGTGGGATCTAGCGCTGCTCGAGCAAGTCTTGCAGCAGCTCGATTCGCGCATCCGGCTCGCCACCACTCCCGACGGCGCAGCCGTTGTCTTGCTCGGCGAGGTAGAGAGCGCCGAGGTCGCGCGCCAGGCCCGGCAGCGCGCCGAAAGCCTGCTCGGACCCGCGCCCGCTGCCAAGAGCCGGGTGGTCGATCTGCTCGAACACCCGGACCCGGACTTCTCGCCCGATGACCGGCTAGCCGCGGCGCTCCGCGAAGTCGACCCGCGGATCCGGGCGCGCCGCTTGCAGGTCGGCCCGGAGCCGCAGGCGGAGCACGACACCTATATCCTCGAAGGCAAGGTCCGTAACGTTGCCGCACTGGTCCGCGCGCTCACCCTGGCTGAACGCCAGCTGGGCGGCACCGGCGTCGGGGTGGTTCCGGTCGAGGGGCGTCAGGAGCTGTTGTCACAACGGGCGCGGGGTTTTTTCGCGCCGTCACCCGCGGATCCACGGCTGAGCGGCCAGTCCCTGACCGGCCTAGGTAGCCAGCTGCGCTCCCCGGCCGGGCTCGTTTCGGAGGTTGCGCGCGGCCTAGCGATGATGAGCCAGTCGGGCCGGGTGGTGTCCTACCTCGAAGTCGACGAGCTGCCTCAGGTCCTGGTGGCCATCCGGGTGCTCGCGATCGACCGCGCCAAGGCCCGCCGAGTCGGGGTCAACTTCCGGGTGGATTCCGAACACTATTCGATCGGCAGTTTCACCGGGCCAGTGGGCCGCCCACCGTCGCTGCGCGGTGAGGCGCCCAGCGTCACCAACGTGGGCGGCAACCTGGCAGTGGCTTTTGTCGATCAGCTGACTGCCATCGCCGCCGCCATCGACTTCTTGGAAGACAAGCAACTCGCCCGCGCAGTTGCCGAGCCCAACGTCCTCACTTTGACCGGTGAGCAGGCGAGTGTGGTGGTCGGCGGCGAAGTTCCCATCCCGAGCACCACGGTCGGTCAAGTGACCGCGGTGCAAGGGTTCTTTTTCCAGGAGTTCGGCGTCCGCCTCGACATTCGCCCGACGGTGACCGACGAGGGCATGATCACACTCGAGGTGTCCTCCAGCATCATCCGGCCCAGCCTTGAGCTCAGCGTCAGCAACGTGCCCGGATTTTCGGTGCAGAGCGTCCACACCACCGCACGGGTGGCTGCGGGTCAAAGCCTGGTGATCGGCGGATTGCTGGACTTCGAAGAGAGCCTCGAAGAACGCCGGGTACCGATCCTCGGCAAGCTGCCGCTCTTCCGCTGGCGACGGCGTAACCGGGCAGAGAGCGAGCTGTTGTTTATGATCAGTCCACGTTTGGTCGAGGCCCAGCCCGCATCTGCCCCGCCCACGCCCCCGCTCGACCCGCAGCGCCTCGAACTTCCCCAGCTCCCCTGGCCCGCCGCTCGCGACGACTGGCGCGAGCCGTTCGATCCGCGTCCGCTCGGGCCCGAAGGGGTGCCGTCGGAGTTCCTGCGTCCGCCGAACCCGCCGCCGGTCGACCCGCCCGGCCTTTGACGAAGATGAAGCACAATTTCAGGGCTCACGCTGTCACCCGGCGCGGGTCGCGGTTCAGGGTTTCTTTGAGGAAACGGCCGGTTTCGCTGCGACGACAGCGCGCAACTTTTTCCGGGGTGCCGGCGATCACCAACTCGCCGCCAGCTTCGCCGCCTTCAGGACCGAGATCAATGATCCAATCCGCGGTCTTGATCACTTCGATGTTGTGCTCGACCACGATCACGGTGTTGCCCCGGTCAACCAGCCGGTGGAGGACTTCGAGCAGCTTGCGCACGTCGTCGAAATGGAGGCCGGTGGTCGGCTCGTCGAGGAGGTAGAGGGTGCGGCCAGTGGCGCGCCGACAGAGTTCAGTCGCCAGCTTGACCCGCTGCGCCTCGCCACCCGATAGCGTGGTCGCGGGCTGACCCAGCTTGATGTAACCAAGCCCAACTTCGTCGAGCGTCGCGAGAATGCGTTCGATCGCCGGCAGGTGGGCGAAGACCTCGCGACCCTGTTCGACCGTGAGCGCGAGAATCTCGGCGATGTTCAGCCCCTTGTAGCGCACCGCCAAGGTTTCGCGGTCATAGCGCTTGCCCCCGCAGACCTCACAGGTGACGTAGATGTCGGGCAAGAAATGCATCTCGATTTTGATCTGACCATCGCCAGAACAGGCTTCGCAGCGCCCGCCTTTGACGTTGAACGAGAAGCGACCGGGTTGGTAGCCGCGCACTCGTGCTTCCGGGGTTTGCGCCAGGAGGGTGCGGATGGGGTTGAAAACATTGGTGTAGGTCGCGGGATTGGACCGCGGGGTGCGGCCGATCGGGCTCTGGTCGATCGCGATCACCTTGTCGAGCTGGTCAAGGCCGAGGATCTGGTCATGCTCCCCCGGCCGCTCGCTGGCGTAGAAGAAGTGGCGCGCCAGGGCCTTGTGCAAGATGTCGTTCACTAGGCTGCTCTTGCCCGAACCGGAAACCCCGGTCACCACGGTGAAGCGTCCGAGGGGGAACGACACGTTGAGGTTCTTGAGGTTGTTGTGGCGTGCGCCCTGGATGGTCAAGAAGCGCTTTTTCTCTTCCAGCCGCCGTTCTGGGATGGGGATCGCTTCCTCGCCGCTCAAGTAGCGACCGGTGAGCGAAGCTGGGTTGCGCTGGATTTCCGTGGGCGGACCTTCGGCGACCACGCTCCCCCCGTGGACCCCAGCGCCAGGTCCCAAGTCAATCACCCAGTCGGCCGCACGGATGGTGTCTTCGTCGTGCTCGACCACCAGGACCGAGTTGCCCAAGTCGCGCATGCCTTGCAGCGTGCGGATCAGACGCGCGTTGTCGCGCTGGTGGAGCCCGATCGAAGGTTCGTCCAGCACGTAGAGCACGCCCATCAGCTTGCTGCCGATTTGGGTTGCGAGGCGGATGCGTTGGCTCTCGCCCCCGGAAAGCGTCGCGGACGAACGTTCGAGCATCAAGTAGCCAACCCCGACGTCGTCTAAAAAGCGCAGCCGGTCTTCGATTTCCTGGAGCACCTTGGCCACGATCGCGCGTTCCCGCTCGCTCAGCTCGAGCCGGCGGACGGTGGCGAGCAAGCGTGAAATCGGCATGCGCTGGAGCGCGTCAATGGCAAAACCGCCGACCGTCACGGCTAGGGCTTCAGGCCGCAGCCGGCGTCCCTCGCAGGAGGGGCACCGCTGGATCGACATGTACTTCTCGATCTCGGTGCGGATCAACGTCGAATCGGACTCGCGGTAGCGTCGCTCCAGGCGCGGGATGATCCCTTCAAACGAGCCTTCCCACTGGTAACTCGACCGCCGTCCTCGCAGTTTGAAATTGATCTCCTGGTCGCCGCTGCCGTAAAGCAGGATCTGTTGCACGGTCGTGGGCAGCTTGCGCCAGGGCGTGCGCAAGGAAAAATCGAGCGCCTCGGCCAAGTTCTCGATGATCTGCATCTGGAACGAGTTGCTGCCCGGACGCCAGGGCGCAATCGCCCCGGTTTCAATCGAACGGCTGGGGTCGAGCACGATTTTGTCAGGGTCGACCCGCATCAAGGTCCCCAGGCCAGAACACTGGGAGCACGCGCCAAATGGGCTGTTGAACGAGAACAAACGCGGGGTGATCTCGGTCAAACCGCGTCCGCACGATGTGCATGCGTAGTTTTCCGAGAGGATCTCTTCGGGCATGCCTTGGGGCGCGATTTGCACTAGCCCATCCCCCACCTTGAGCGCGGTTTCGAGCGACTGCGAGATCCGTTTCTCCACCCCGGGTTTGATCACCAGCCGGTCGACCACGATCTCGATCGTGTGCTTCTTCTGCTTGTCGAGCTGGGGAACTTCACCGCTCAAATCCACGGTCTCGCCATTGATCCGGGCGCGGATGAAGCCTTCTTTGGCCATCTGGGCCAGCTGCTTCTTGTATTCGCCCTTCTTGCCCCGGACATATGGGGCGTAAATCACCAGTTTGGTGCCTTCGGGCAGGCTCAGCATGCGATCGACCATCTGCTGCACGGTCTGTGGTCGGATGACCTGCCCGCAGCTCGGGCAGTGGGGAATGCCGACCGAAGCGTAAAGCAAGCGCAGGTAGTCGTGGATCTCGGTGACCGTGCCCACGGTCGAACGCGGATTCTTCGAGACCGACTTCTGCTCGATCGAAATCGCCGGCGACAGCCCTTCGATCGAGTCGACGTCGGGTTTCTCCATCTGCTGGAGGAACTGCCGGGCGTAAGCCGAAAGCGACTCCACGTAGCGCCGTTGTCCTTCGGCGAACAGGGTGTCGAAAGCGAGGGACGATTTGCCCGACCCGGAAACGCCGGTGATCACCACCAGCTGATTGCGCGGGATCTCCACCGCCAGGTTCTTCAAATTGTGCTCGCGCGCACCGCGCACTTTGATCGCATCCATATGTTTCTCACCTAAAGATGTTTCTCACGATGTTTCTCGCCTAAAGAATGGCTCTCTCCCTTAAAGAGATCCTGACTCTACCACACAGTGGACAGCTAGTGGGCAGCTTGAATCCAGAGACAACTTTGATATTTGCTTGATATTTGCGCTGCCATCCCGACGGGCGCTCGGGGGCGTCTGCGGGAGGCCCATTATAGGAGCGAAGTTCCGGCCACCGAAGGCCGTCACCTGCTGTTGTGACCGGCTGTTCCAACCGTGACTCCACAACCCGCAGGACGCCCACGGGCGAGAGTCAGTTCTCGAGTCGAGCCGCCAACCACACTGGCAGGTGCTCTGGTCGACCCCTTCCGCAGTCAAAGATAAGGGGCGCGGTTTGCTCTATTTTTGGCGAATTTGATTACATTTTAAAAGAATCCTAGCAGCCCAATCGTCATAAATCTCAGCGACGGCGTCTGGCACTGCAGTCGAAACTGTAATTTCCGCTTGACACCCCAGTTGCTTGCTTGTAGGGTCGTCTGGATACGACAGAAATTGACCGGTCGTTTTTCACCCGCTCGTATCCACAAATTGATCTTGCCAGGCCCGTTCTATCTGGCAAGAAAAGCGGCTGCCATGTTTGCTTGAGCAGCCTTAGAAGAGAGTTGATCATCAGACCTGTTTTCGAAAAGATCAGGAGGAATCCCCTATGAAGAGAGCTTTGTTCGTTACCGCCTTCGCTGTGGTCGTTTTGATCGCTGGCTTGAGCTCGGCAGCGCAAGCTGCGCCAACTTACAGTTATGCGGTCAAATTTGTCTGCGGCTTCAACAAATCCAACGTGGGCATTTTGTCGAATGGCGCTCAAGGTGGTGAAGCCACGGTCAAATCGGGCAACTATGCGACCGAAATCAACATTTTCAACCCCAGCCCCGATGCTAACATCCGCAAAAAGTTCATCCACGTCGTCAAAGAAGGCGTTCCGGGAGGCCGTGAGCCCAATTTCAGCGGTCCGGCCATTCACGATTTCATTGCCTTGCCCAACTGTGCGGCCACGATGGACGACTGCAATCGCTTTGCCGAACTGTTTTATGGTGGCCCCGCGCTGGTGCCTACGCCGCTGCCGCTTTTTATTGGCTTTTTGGTGATTGAAAGCGATCAGGAACTCGATGTGACCGCGGTCTACACCGCTGAAGCTTGCTCGGATTGGGTGGTGGTCGGTGGCGCTGCGATGTGCTCGACTCCGCCCGGCATTCCCGGCGTCGCGGCTTTCGGCGTAGGAATTTCTATCGATGTCGAGCAAATTCCTGGCCGGCTGCTGCAATAAATCCCACCGATCAGTTCAGCCAGAAAGGAGACTTCATGCGCAAGCAAAAAACCCTCTGGGTTGGGGGCGGGCTGGCGATCGGGATCGTGCTGTTCGGCGGCTTGGCCCAACCGGCTACCGCCCAGAGCTACAGCTACGCCGTCAAGTTCGTCTGCGGTTTTAATAATTCCAACGTCGGAGTCACTTCCGATGGGAAACACCGCGGCGAAGCCACGGTCAAGAAAGGTAACTACGCCACCGAAATCAACATTTTCAACCCCAGCAAGGAGGCCGACATCCGCAAGAAGGTCGTGCTGCTGGTCCGGGACGACATACCGGTGGGCCGTGAGCCGAACTACTCGACGATCGCCGTTGAAGACGCAATCGTCCTGCCCAACTGCACGGCCACTATGGACGACTGCAACCGCATTGCCGAGTTGCTTTATGGCGGCCCAGCAGGCGTTCCCACTCCGCTCCCGCTGATCATCGGCTACTTGGTGATCCAGAGCACGCAGGACCTCGATGTCACCGCGGTTTACACCACAGAACTCTGCTCAGATGTGGTCTTGCTGGGTGGCGCCGCCATGTGTACCACGGCGCCCCATCCCGTCTTCGGCGGTGCCAACTACGATGTCGGGCTCGATATCGACGTCCAGCGGATCAAGGGGAGAGTCCTACCCTAGCAGGTTTCGGCCAGGTAATCCCTGGACTCGGACTTTTGTTTCACAAAGGAGAACCAATGCTCAATAAAAAGAGAGCTCTAACGGGTTGGATCGCGGTGGCGATCGCTGCGGTTGGGTTAGGCGAACTCGCCCAGCCAGCTGCGGCAAAACTCCAATACAGCTACGCTGTCAAGTTCGTCTGCGGTTTTAATCGGTCCAACGTCGGGATGCTGTCAGATGGTTCCTGGGGCGGCGAGGCTACGGTCAAATCCGGCAACTACGCCACCGAGATCAACATCTTCAATCCTAGCCAAGAGAACTACCTGCGCAAGAAGGTGCTGTTCGTGGTGCGCGAGGATCGGCCGGTCGGGCGCGAGCCCGACTATGCCCCGGTCACCGTCGAAGACTGGATCATCCTGCCCAACTGTACGGCCACCATGGACGACTGCAATCGCATTGCCGAGCTGTACTACGGCGGTCCCGCGGCGGTCCCCACGCCGTTGCCGCTGTTTATTGGCTTTTTGGTGATCGAGAGCAGCTATGAGTTGGACGTGACCGCGGTTTACACCGCTGAAGCTTGTTCCGATTGGATCACGGTCGGCGGTGCAGCCATGTGTTCGAGCCCGCCCGGCATTCCCGGCGTCGCGGCTTTTGGCGTGGGTATTTCGATCGACGTCGAGCAGATCGAAGGGAGAAAGATCCCTCCCTAGCTCGACGTTGCCTTATCTATCGGTCAGGTCCGCTCGGACCTGACCGTGTCTTCTGGTCGGAGTCTTCTGGCCAAAAATCTTGCTGAAAAATGGATCCCCAGAAGATCGTCTTGCGGCGTTCGAGCATCAAGTCGAGCGCCGCGTTCATCCGGCGGTGGACTTCCTGGTTGATGCGTTCGACGATCGCGCGATTTTCGGCGGCTTCGGGGCCATACTCCGCTTCGATGTGGAGGGGTTCGAGAAACCAGGTGTGCCACTTGGAAGGCAGGGGCACGAGCGACATGGTGGGGGTGATCGGAAAGCATGGCCAGTAGCTCAGACGCTTCCACCAACCCCAGTCGAGCTTGCCGAAAATCGGGAAAATCTCGGCGCTGCCCACGGTGACAAAGGGGACGATTGGCGCGCGGTTGCGCAGCGCGATCCGCACGTAGTCAGGACGGCCGAAGCGCTGGAGTTTGTAGACCTCGCGGTAGCGCAGGAAGGTGCCGCGGATGCCTTCCGGAAAAATGCCGACGAGACCGCCTTGCTGGAGCACGTGATCGGCATTCTGCTGGCAAGCTTGCAGTCCGCCGAGCTTGACGATGAAATTCGACAAGAAGGGCGGTCGGGTCAAACTGGGGTGGATGAGGAAGCGGATGTAGCGGCCGATTTCACGGCGGATGAGAAAGAGCATCATGGCGCCGTCCCAGGGTTGGTGCCCCCGGTGCATGCCGACCATGACGGCCGGACCGGCTGTCGGCACGTGGTGAAAGTCCTTCACCTCGATGCGCCAGTAGACGTCGTGCAAGAATTTGAGCAAAGTGCCACCGCGGGTCGCAATGTAGCCTTCGTCCATGCCGAAATCGTCGAAGCGGAGGCTTTCCGGGCGGACGCGGGGTGGCTTTTTGCCCACTTGCGTGGCAAATTCGCCCAAGATTTCGCTGCTCGACTTTTTCGGCTGGAAATCCAGCTCGGCTTTGGCCGCGATCGTGCCGAGGGTGATCGGGTAACAGAGAATTTCGCGTTGGTCGGCACTGGCGCCCCGTCCGAACAGGGCTTCTAGCGCGCGGATTGGCCACTGCAGCGGCAGCGGCAAGGGTACGCGCCAGGTTCGGGTTAGCTGGAGCGCGCGGCGGAGGGGGACAACGCCATCTGCTGCGAGGTGGAAGACGCCATCTTGTCGGCGTTCAACCACCCGGGCGAGCGCGGTCGCGAGATCGTCCGCGGCGAGGAATTGCAGGGAGGGATCGCGTCCGGGAAAGATCATGGCGGCTGGACCGCGGAACAGGCGGCTGGAGAAGTCACGTCCGGTTGGGGTCAAGACCGGGGCTAGACGCAAGATCGTGAGGGTCAGGGCTAAAGCCTGCGTGCGCGCCAGGGCTTCGAGCGCTTGCCATTGGACGGAGATCTGGTTGCCTTCGCGCATGCCCGGCACGTAGGACTCCCAGACCAAGCCGGGAAAGGCCGCGTTGGGCTCGAAAAAGAACGCACTCGAGAGCACGATCAGGTGGCGCACTCCGTCGTCGGTGCAGCGTGCGAAGATCTGGGCAGCGTCGTCCAGATCAGGGACTTCGGAGCGTGGCCCGCTGCGCGCGATCGCGCAGTAAATCGCCACTTCGCAGGCTTCATTCGCCGCATCCCCCGTGACCAGCTGGCACTGCGCCACCGCCGGACTTTGTCCAAGGGCGCTCGCCAGGTGTTGGCTGAGGGCGTCTTGGGCGCCAAATAATGCAATTTTTACCACGATGACCTACCGTCCTTGCGCAGGAGTATCGAGCTAGGCCCGCTACGGCTGACCGACGAGGAAGAAGACATCGGTTGTAGCCACCGCTATCTCGCTGTTGCCAGGCCCATCCACCCAGGCTTTACTGGCATAGAGCAGCAAGTTGCCGTGGCGGTCCCGCCGTCGTTGAGTGGTGAAATTCAACTCTAGTCGGAGTATTCCAAGTTCTTCCAACCGGAACAGTTCAGAGGGTTGGGATAAACCGTCTTGATTCCAGTCACGCCATACCTGTAGCTGAGAAAATACCGCATCACTGGCAGTAATAACCCCGTCGCCGTTCCCAAGAAGGGTAAAAGTATCGAAATCTCCCAGAGCTGCGTAACCGTGGGGGAATATCGAGCCATCCAACCGCCGCGTGAAGTTGCCGAAAAGCTCACCGCCGTTGTCTAATGCACCATTGCCATTGCGGTCGAGGCCGAGGAAGCCCTCGGAGCCATTCTGGGTCCAGCTGATCAATTCGGCAATTCCATCGGCGTTGATGTCGAACCAAACGCCCTCTTCCAGGCCAGTGAACCGGAAGCCTCGGCCGTCCAAATCGAGCACAATGGGTGAACCACACTCCCAAGGGTCGCACTCGCAGCGATTCGCCTCAGGATCCCGACAAGGATCCGTCTCGATGTCGGTATGCCAGAGAATGTCTAGTAAAGAGCAGTGTTCTGCCAGGACGAACATGGGTTGCCCTGGGATTTTTCGACCCATGATCGTGCCATCGCAGCTCGAACTGTAGGCATCATCGAAACCGAGGGCATGCCCAAGCCCATGGGCAAGCAATTCCTCGGTGCTGCCCTCACAGGAGGTGCCGTCACGTTCTAAGGCCCAAATCGTGATGGTTGCTCCCACCATTTCACCGCCGCTGGTCGAGACGGTGGTCTTCTCACAAGCATTCCCCAAGCTCGGGGGTGTGTCATCTCTTCGCCGGTTAAAAAACTGTACCGAAACAGTCAGTTCGCTGCCCGTGTTAACCCGCAGGTCTGGAAAATCGTGCCCCCAGTCGACACACCGTGACTCCCAGCGACTTACCGCGCCTTGCAGTACGGTACTGGCGAATCCGCCGGTTACATTGATGGTGTTGATTGGAGGGAGCCCAATTCCATTGTCCAGCGCGCAGGTCGCTGGCCATATGCTTGCCGAGGCAAAAAGGCCATAGGCGAGGCCGGTGATGGATGAGTAAAAGAAGCGCGTCATCGGCTCTCATCCTTGTCGATAGCAACCAGGAGCGGCTCGTCCTGGGCTGCACGCTGCTGCAGGGACGCAAAGTCATGGACCGTCAAAAGCTCCTTCTCCCCGCGCAAGATTTCCGGCAGGTGCAGCTGGCCGGCAGGCGTTTCCGCTAAGATCTCAGATGGTTCCAGCACCAGCAACAAGGCATGGAGGTCCACGGGCCGATGGCTGGGGAAAAGCAGGAGGCGGTCGCCAACCTGCGGGCGGTAGCTAAATTTTGGATACTTACGGCAGAAGATCTGGTCGCCCACCGCAAACACCGCATATGGATACGAGATGAAAAATCGCGGCGAAGTTGCAAAGTGCCGTGAGGGGCGGATCACCTCTTCAATTTGCACTTCAAGCAGTGACTCTGGAAGCCCGCCCAAGAAGCCTTGTTCAATGGCCACAATTCTGGCAGCAAAAATCCCTCGCGCGTAGCGAACTAGGTCCTCCCAGGTATCGCGGGGGCGTTCGTCTCCGAAGTGGGAGAAAATCACTGTAGAAGCGCTGCACAAGTCTTCACTCAGGTATGGCGCCCGCTCGCCCACCGGCTGCAGGGCTGCATTTTCAAGGTCCGCCGACTGCAGGACCTCGGCGCGGAGAGTCGCCCGCCCGGCCGGGTCGAAACCTTCCCAGCGGATTTTTCCCGCATCGGTCGTGGCATCGGCAGCGGAAACCCACAGCCGCAGCGGGTCTCCAGAATCGCGGCGCGCAAGAATGTCAGCGGTGGATTGCGCTACCAGCTGTTGACTGCCGACCAGTATCCCAGCTGCTAGCAGCGCACTACCGGCACCAAGCCATTTTCGAGACCGCTCTTGCATAACATCCTCCGTTGGATCAATCGCCACGAACAGTGATAGCCAGTGATAGCGGAAGTGACGTCTTATGCCCTTTCCTCTGTACATGCCCGCACCCTAGCCCAGCGAGGAGAGGATTTGTTCCATGCGCTCGGCGCGGCGGGCTGCTGGGGGATCGCCAGCGGCTAGTTGGTCGAACGCCCAACGCTCGAGGATCCCAGCTGCTGCTGGCCGTGATTTGGATTTGCCGATCACCAGCTTGGCTACCTCGACCGCGGAAACCATCACCGGGGTGATGCCGCCTCCCGGCTGAACCCAGTGACCTACTTGGTAGAGATTCTTCACCGGGCCGACGATGCCCGGCCGTCTCTGCCCGAGCTGATCCGGGGTCATCTCCCAGCCGAGCATGGCGCCGACGTGATTGAGCGTGAAGCGGTAGGAGGTTTTGGCCGAGGCCGTGGTCTTGACCACGATCTTTTCGCCGATCCCGGGGATTGCAGCTTCCAGCTTGCTGATCAGGAAATCCTCGATCTCTTGCTTGTGGGTAGGCCAATCCGTGACCGCGTCGTAGTCGAGCTCGATCACTTTTTGCAGGATCACGATCTGGCAACCTGGAGGCGCCATCCGCGGCTCATAAACCGTTGGCGAGAAGATCTTGCCCCACAGAGAACCCCGCGCGACCTCGTCCGAGTTCCAACCTTCCCAGTAATAGCCCTGAGCCTGCTCGATGACCTCGTGCGAAACCCCTTGCAGACCGATGTGGACCAAGTAACAAGGATACGTCGGGCGCAGTTTCCGCGCTGCTTGGACGTAGAGCGGGTCAACGTATTCCGGGGGCAGCAGGTGCTCGAGGGTTTGCAGCAGATCAGCATTGGAAATCACGATGTCGGCGTTGATCTGACGGGTGCCCTTGAGATTGCCGCGGTCCGTCTCGACCAAGACCCCACAGGCGCGTCCTTCGCGGACCACGATCTGGTTCGCCTTGGTGCTCATCATGATGTCGCCGCCCAGTTCCTCGAAACGCGAGGCCAAGGTGTCGGCAAACGCTTGCGATCCTTCGACCGGATAATAGTTGCCCAGAAAGTAAGACAGCCGCAACATCGAGTCAAACACAAAAGAGGTGCGGTCGGGGGAGGAACCCCAATGCGGACAGTCAGCGGTGAGCAGCAGCTTCAGCTTGGGATCGCGAAAGTGACGGTCCAACACGTCGCGAATGGTCCAGTTGCGATAGGCATTGAGTTGATCGGTATCGCGACCACGGAAATAGCACAAGAGGCCCAGCAAGTACGTCTCGCGCGCCAGCTCGAAAAAACGGGTGATGTTCTCTGCTTCTTGCGGAAACATCGCGGCCAGCTGGGCTTTGTACTCCGGGAAGTCCGCCGGAACATGGAAGTGCGAGCCGTCGGGGAAGTGAAAGGTGTCGACCGGATCCATTTTGATCCAACCGGTGTCGATCCCCAGGTCGAGGAGCAGCTTCCCGGTCATGGTGGTCGGGTTGCCGAGCAAGGGATAGAAATGGGTGGCGGCGTCGAAGGTGTAGCCCTTGCGCCGGAAGGTGCTGCAATAGCCGCCTGCCATGTAGTGCTGCTCGACGAGGAGGACTTTCAGCCCTTCGCGTTGCAGCAGGTTGGCGCACACCAAACCCCCGATGCCCGCACCCACGATGACCACATCGTAAGTCTCGCGGGGACCGCTACTGCGTAAACCTTTGAAACGCCTTTTTTTCCTCACCGATTTCCCCGAAAAAGTAGCCGACCACGAGCCCGAGGCAGGCACTAGCGCGGGGCCTCTCGGCGCTGGTCCTCTCGGGGCTCGGTCGGCCGGTTACGGCCATAGGTTTCATGCGCAGTCACAAACTCGCCGCTGGCGATTGCAGCCCCCATCGAGATCTCGCCGCCCAAGAGGGCAGCTGCTGCGATCTCAGCCAGCTTGCGCGCTCCCCCGGCCCCATGGCAGCCCAAGAGATCGAGGCATTCTCGGCTGGTGCCCAGGCCCGTGCCACCACCCACGGAGGCAACCGAGAGCGAAGGCAGGGTAACACTGGCATAAAGATCTCCGGTCTCGGTGAGTTCGAGGTTGGTCACCCCAACCGCCGAGTTGGCCACGTTGGCCACGTCCTGGCCGCAAGCGATGAACAGCGCAGTCAGTCCATTGGCATAGTGACCATTGTAACCGATAGCGCCGGTCGTGATGTGGCCTAAAACGGTGTGATGCCACATGTCATACATCTGCTTGGGCGTGGCATGAAGCACGGCCATGGTCACCCGCTCGGGCAGGCATACCCCAGCGACCACTTTCTTGCCTTTACCGCCGCGCAAGATGGAGCCGCTGGCCCGCTTTTCCGAGTTGTAGCCGCTGAAGATGTAGTAGCGCATTCCGCCCAGATGCTCCTGGATCCACTTGCACCCCTTGTCGGTGGCGGTCGAGATCATGTTCATGCCCTGGGCATCGGCAGTGTAGTAGTAGAAGTTGGTGATCACTTCACGGCCGACCGGCATGCACTCGAGGCGCAACAGCTTGCCGTGGCGGGTGGTCGACTCGGCTGCGGCCTTGATCTCAGGGAAGTGGCGCTCGACTGCGAGGGTGAACTCGTAAGCGGTGGCCACGTCTTTGAAAAAGAACACCGGGCAAATCCGATTCTCGTCGATGTAAATCCGCACTTGGGCGCCCCCTGCGCGGGTGATCGCACGCGCACCCCGTTCGTAGGAACGCACCAAAGCTCCCTCAGTGGTCGCGAGCGGCACGTAGAACGTGCCTTGGGCGTGTTGGCCGTGGATCAGCAAGGGTCCGGCAATCCCCAGGGGAGTCTGCGCAGCTCCGATCGGGTTTTCGAGGTTGCCGCGCCAGACTTCGCTCGGGATGGTGAACGCGCCGACGTGTTCGAGGTGCGCTCCGGTCCTGGCTTCAGCCCAGGCCCGTCGCTCGTCCACCAGCTCGCGTTCGTAACCCTGCTCTTTGAAACGGGGAATCAGTTGCCCGGCGAGACGGGATTCGCTCAAAACCGCCATGTTCAGCCCTCTTCGGCGAGTTCCGCCGCCAGCTGAGGCGCGGCGCAAGGTTCGAGGATCAAGGAGTAAGCGTTGCCGTGCAGGCCCACTGCGTTGAGCAAGACCCGCCGGGCTTGTGCTGGGTGATTCTGGCGCAAGACGCCGGGCAGCGGGAAATCGGCGGGGAGTTGTGCTAAACCCGCGATAGCGGGCCACACACCGGTGTGCAGTGCCTCGATCGCAGCAACTGCTTGCAGGGCTCCTGAAGCCCCCATGGCCTCGCCCAGCATCGACTTGATCGCGATCACCGGCAGGTCCGCCACGTCTTCCAGCGCGCTCGCGATGCCGTGGGCCTCGTGCTGGTCACTGCCCACGCTGCCGTTGGCGGACGCGCTGACCACGTCGACTGCCGCCGGGGTGAGGCCAGCATCATCCAGCGCCAGCCGGATGCTCCGCGCAATCGCCGCGGCTGCCGCTCCGGGAGTGCGCCCGCGCGAGGGGTCGTAAGCGCTCCCATGGCCGCGGATTTCGGCCAGGATCGGGGCCCCCCGCCGGAGCGCCGCGTCGGCGGCTTCGAGCATCAGAAACACCGCGCCTTCGCTCAAAAAGAAGCCGTTCCGCCGGGTGTCGAACGGGATCGCGCAAGGCGCTCCGCCATTCACGGAGCCGGCCAGGCGCCCAGCGCGGTAGAAACCAAAAAACGATTCGAAGCAAAGCTCGTCAGCGCCGCCCGCCAAAATCGCTTGGGTGCGCCCGTTGCGGACCATGTCTGCGGCATAGATCAAAGCCTGGAGTCCTGCGGTGGTGCCGCCGGCAACCGTCGAGTTGATCCCGCGCAAGTGGTGCCAGATCGCAGTCTGGCCCGCGGCTGCACTGATCACGCTGTTGGCGAAATCAAACGGCTTGACGTAAGCCGGTCCGGCTTCGAGGATGCGGCGGTCAAACGACGCAATCGTGTGCAGGCCACCGAACATCGTCCCCAGCACCAAACCCACCTCGTGCGCTCGCCGCATTTCCAGGGTCCAGCCGCTCGCAGTGAGCGCCAGTTGCACGGCTGCGGTCACCAGCCGTCCGGTGCGGTCGAGCGGGCGCACGTTGGCACCACTGCCGAGATAGCTCTCAGGGGCTTGCGGAACTTGTCCGCCCAGCAAGTTCCCCATCCGCTCGGTGCTGAACAAGTCGACTTGGCGCTGGCCGCTTTGCCCGGCGCACAGGGCGTGGTGGAGCGCCTGCGGCGAATCTCCCAAAGGTGAGAGGACCCCTATTCCGGTCACGACCACCCGGTGCTGGCCGTTGCCGCGCTGGCCCGAACCATGATCTTTCATAAGCACTTCTTGAAGATGACCGAAGCGTTGTTACCGCCAAAAGCGTAGGCGTTGTTCATGACCACATGGACCGGCAGTTCGCGGGCAACGTTGGGAACACAATCGAGGTCGCATTCGGGATCTGGTTCCTCGTAGTTGATGGTCGGCGGGATCTTGTCCGTGGCAATCGCCAGGGCGCAGACGCCGGCCTCGATCGCTGATGCTGCGCCCATGGTGTGGCCGATCATCGACTTGATCGAGCTGATCGGCACTTGTTTGGCGCGCTCGCCGAAAACGCGGTAGACCGCCAGGGTCTCGAGTTTGTCGTTGGTTGGCGTTGCGGTGCCGTGAGCGCTGATGTAGCTGACCTCGTCCGCAGAGATTTGGCTGTGCTTCAGCGCTTCGAGCATGGCCCGGGCCGGGCCATCGCCTTCGGGATGTGACGCGGTCATGTGGTGCGCGTCGCAGGACAGCCCATAGCCGCACACTTCGGCAAAGATGCGCGCCCCCCGAGCGCGTGCGCGGTCCAGGGTTTCGAGGATGAGGACGGCCGCGCCCTCGCCCGGGATCATACCCTTGCGGTTGCGGTCGAACGGTTGGCAGTGATCGGGAGCAATCGCCGCCAGCCGCGCAAAGCCTGCGTAGGTGATCCGCGAAAACGAGTCGACGCCGCCCGCGAGCATCACCTCCGCCCGCCCGGCGCGCAGGGCGTCGAAGGCATTTGCGACCGCATAGTTGCCTGCGGCACAAGCGGTCGAGATCATGGTGCTGACCCCGGCCAAGCCGAACTCGGTCGCCAGGTGGCAAGCGATCAAGTGACAGGGATAGACCTCGATCAGCTCGCCGCCGACCGCATCGAGCTGACCAGCCACGTAGCGATCATCGAAACGCTCGATCTCACGCGGCTCGCCCGAGGTGGTCCCCATCGCCAGCCCAACCCGTTCGGGAGCGATTTGTTCGAGGTCCAAGTCAGCGTCGCGGATGGCGAGCCGAGCCGCCGCCACTGCCAGCTGCGAGGCCCGTGCCATGCTCGCTGGATCTTGCCGCTCAAAGTAAAGGGCGGGGTCAAAACCTTTGATTTCAGCGCCCAGCGTCCGGCTGTAGGAGCTGGGATCGAAGCTGGTGACCGGGGCTACTCCTGAACACCCCGCGAGCAAGTGTTCCCAGACCTCTTCTCGTCCGATCCCATTAGGAGCCAGGATCCCGATCCCGGTGACGACGATCCGCTGCCCCATTTCAGGCTACTTCCCGATATGGCAGCAGCTCGGTCAGTCGAGTTTCGACCAGCTGTACGGCGTCTTCGATGGTGCGGAGTTTTTGTAGATGCTCTTCCGGCACGCTGAGCTTGAACTCGTAGTCGATGTCGACGCCGATCTCCAGCAAGGAAAGCGAGTCCAGCTGCAAATCCTCGACAAACGAGGCGTCATCGGCGATCACATCTTGCGGGACGTTGGTGATGTTGGCAACGATTTGTTTGATTTTTGACCGAATCTCTGCGGTAGTTATAGCGTTGTGCATGCCTATTTCTCCTGCTTGTTGCTCGGCCGAATTTTCGGGTTGGACTCTGCCAACTCCAGACGTTTTGTTTCAGACTGTCGCGATCAATTCGCGCGCCCCCAGTACCCCTGATGTGTACCGTATCGGCGGACTACCCCGCCGACAATGGTTCCTGCGATGCAAAAAGGATCCATCTCAGGTTTTTTAGAGTACAACATGAGCAGCTCAGTCCTCCCTATTCAAGTACGCAGCCAGCCGCGAAATAGCGTCAAGCCCAGGAGCTGAAATCTTGCAAAGCTGAAGGACACGACGACTACGGCTGCGCCCGGGGGAGCAAACCCTCGAGCTCCGCCAGCTGCGAGCGCGCAAAAACCGGGTTGATCGCCGCGATTTTCTCGCGGAGGACCGCTCCAGCGCGTTCCTGCCCTGCCATTTCCAAGCCATAAACCAAAGTCAACATGTTGTAGAGTTTAAAGCTGGCCTGACGATTACCCCAATAGCTCATCAGCTCATCAGCATGGCGCAACGACGCGACCGCCTGATCGAACTGGCCCGCGTAGAGCAGACGGATGCCCTGAACGTGGGCTAGCTCGGCGCGCATGCCCTGAACCTCGTAGGGATGCTGGACCCCGGCCTGTTCGATTTGCCGCCCATAAGCCTCTTCCATCTGCTGCGCTTCGTCCAGCCGTCCCCCGAGCACAGCCAGCCGATGGGCTGCCAAGTAATAGCCCTGA
The DNA here is from genome assembly GCA_964499975.1 of uncultured Thermoanaerobaculia bacterium. Classification (GTDB taxonomy): domain Bacteria; phylum Acidobacteriota; class Thermoanaerobaculia; order Multivoradales; family J023; genus CAZCOV01. The sequence continues at coordinate 10,576 of CAZCOV010000007.1, read as the reverse complement.
TTTTGCGCCAGGCAGCCCCCAGCCACGAGCCCTCCCGCGCCGGTTAAATCGCCCTTGAGCAGCCGGACCAGCGTGCGCTCGGCACAGGCCCAGCCGCGCTTCCGGAAGACTTGGCAGGTATCGAGCGCCTCAATGTGGTCCAGCGTGACTTCGGCGGCAGCGTACTGATCGCTGAAAATTTGCAGCCAGGTCAAGTCCCAATAAGGTTCGCAGAGATCGGGCTTGATCGCGATCGCTTGGCGCAGCGCTTGCTCCGCCTCCGAGTAGCGGCCGACCAGGGTCAAGAGGAGGCCCAAGGCGTCGTAGGGGTTGGCCTGGTCCGGGGCGATGTACAAGTAGGTGCGAAACTGTTCTTCTGCTTCTTTGAACTGACCCCGCGAGAGTGCCACCAACCCCAGGCGGTACTGGGCTTGCACCCAGTTGGGATGGAGCTCGAGCAGGCGCTGGTAGCAGCTCGCCGCGCCATCGAAGTCTTCGGCTTTCCAGGCCAGGCCACAGCTCTGGTTCAGGGCAAAAGGATCCGTGGGATGAACTTCGAGATAGGCGGTGACGATCTCTTTCTGTTTGGCCACGTCCCCTGCGTCCATGGCCAGGTGGGAAGCGATGAGGAACTGCTCTTGCGTGGTCAACCGATCCATGCGGGCGTTCTTGACCGCTTGCAACAAACGTTGTTGTTCGTCGCGGGAATGCACGATTGAGGCGAGAAAGAGCTGAGCCGCTACGAACTCGGAGTCAAGTTCGAGCGCCCGCTCGAAGTGGGTCTGGGCGTCATTCCAGTAGTACTTCTTGAGGTCTTCGAGTCCCATTGTGAAGACTTGAAGGGCCTCGGGTGAGCGCGTGGTCCAGGCCGGTTCTTCGTCTTTGAAGTACCACCAGCCGATGGTCAGCAAAACCCCCAAGGCGAGCACCCCAGCAAGGAGAATGAGCAAGGTCTTCTTCATGAAACTGGCTCCGCCTGGCGTCCCACTGCCACCAGGGTCAAGTCGTCGTACTGCACACTGCCGTGGGTGAAAGTCTCAACTGCCGCCAAGACATTGGCGACGATGGCTTGCGGATCGGGTGGGGACGCTGCAACCACGGCTGCTAAGCGTTGACTTTCGAAAGTTTCGCCGCTTTGCGAGCGCGCATCGATGATGCCGTCGGAGTAGCCGAGCACGACCTCCCCCGGAGCTACCGGGATTTCCAGGGCCTGGTACTCGCCTTCGGCCAAAGCACCGATCGGCAGGCGGTGCTCGGCGAGCGCGAGTTCCCGAACCGTGCCGTCCTGGCGGCGAATCAACGGCGGCGGCTGTCCAGCCACGGCATAGCGCAGATGTTCACGGTCCGGGGTGGCGCAAAAATAGCCCAAGGCCACGAAGCTGCGCTGGGCCAGCGAGTACAACCGGCGGTTGGCGAGTTGAAACAGCTGCCCTGGCTCGGGGTAGGTCATGGCCAAAGTGTGCAGGGCCTCGTGCGCGGCCATCATCATCAAAGCTCCTGACACCGACTTGCCCGAGACGTCGCCAAAAATCACCGCGCTGATCCCATCGTGGACCGGCAGCTGGGTGAAAAAGTCGCCGCCGACGATCCGCGCTGGACGGCACGCCGCCGTCACCTGCCAGCCCGGGGCAAAGTGCAGCTGTTCCGGCAGCAGTCGGGCCTGGATGGTTGCAGCAATTTCGAGCTCACGTTCGAGTTCAGCTTGATGCTTTCGCTCTTCGAGCAGCAAGCTGGTTTCGAGTGCGAGCGCGGCTTGGCGCAGCAGCCCTTGCAGGATCTCCTGCTCTTCGCGCTCGAACAAGATCTGCCCGCGGCGCCCCGAGAGCACGACCATGCCGAGCTGGCGCCGCCGCGAAGGCAGTTCGCCCAGGAGTTCGACTTTGGCCGCGGCGAGCTGGTTCACCACCTGGGCGACTTCGGGTGCGCGCAAGGGCAGCGAACCGAGCTGATCAAGACCAGTCAACCGCGCTTGCTTGCGCAAACGCCCCGCGAGTTCGGACAGTGCGGGCAGCTTGGCAGGTAAGGTCTCAGGGCCGGCCATGCGCAACAGCTCGCGCCCACGCCTCAGGTAGAGGCCGGCAAAGTGCAAGTCGAGGAGTTGGGGCAAGCGTTCGACCAGCTCTTGCACCACAATTTTGAGGTCCACTTGTTCGGTCAGGGCTTCGCCCAGGTCGACCATAGCCTGCTGCAGGCGGGAGCGTTCGGCAAAGAAGAAGCGATCAATGGGTTCTTGCACCCGCCGACGCAACGGTTCGAAGAGGAGCAAGATGGCGAGGGCGAGCACGATCGGGAAGTACCCGGAGTTGATCAACGCACTGTCATGGAACAAGGCGTTGAAGGTGGCAATCCCCATGGCATAAAGGCCGGTCACGATCGCGGTGGTGACGGTGTACAGCAGGCTGCGCCGCAGGATGATGCGGATGTCGAGGAGCTGGAAGCGGACGATCGCGTAAGCAAAGGTGATCGGGACGAGCACCAGCGGCATGATGCCAAAGCGGAAGAAGCCCTCGGACTGCTGGTGCCCGGCATAGATCAAGCTCGCAATCAAGAAGGGTACTAGACCGAACAGCGAACCGATCAGCACCAAGGTCATCCCGCGCCGCTCGCGCGGGTTGTCGAGCTGTTGCGAATTGGCGCGCAAGGCGATCAGGCTGAGCGCCATGTAGACCGCGAGCAGCCACCAGCTGGCCGCGGGGGCACCCGCGCTGAGGCTGACATGCCCGTGTCCGCTCCATCTGGATCCGGCCCAAGCCAGCGCGAAAACCAGCGGCGGCACGGCATAGAGCCAGGTCCAGCCCAGCCGCCAGACCCGTGCGGCCAAACGGCTCACCCCGCGCTTTTCCGCAGTTTCGAGCCAGGCTGGCCGAGGAAACAGCAAATAGAAATGGAGCAGCGCAGGCGGCAGCAGGAGGAAGGCGACCGTCCCCAAGCTCAAGATCACGGTGTCGAGCCCGGAATAAGACGGCGGGCGCATGCGGCACACCAGGACCAGGAGGAAAAATCCGCACAGCAAAAAAAAGACTTGACTCACCCGCAGCGCGGGCTGGCGGAGCAGGACAAAAAGCCCGACGAGGAAGAAACTGAAGCCGAGGACGCAAGAGAAAAGATAGCGGCCATCGGCGAAGCGCCGACGTCCGAGTTGCACCGCGACCTCCTTGGGGCCGTCGGCGGTGATCACCAAATACAGCGGCTCGTCCCCAATCCGCAAGTGGTTGAGCACACGGGTGGCCTGGGACGCGTTCTTCACCACCTCGCGGTTGATTCCGCGGATCTTGTCGCCCGAGCGAATTCCCGCCCGTTCAGCGCCCGAGCCCCGCGCCACGTCTTGGACGACCAGTTCCGCGGCTGCGGTGGGAGCGAGCACAACCCCATCGTAAGGTCGGGGGAAAAACATGTCGGAGATCGACAGCACCGCCAACGCGAACGCGATAAAGCCGAACGCTAGGAGCGACGGCGTGGGGTTGTTGGGGTGAGGAGTGTCCATCGTCAAGAGACTACGGCGTTACCCGTGTAGAAGTTGTACCAGATCTTGTGCGCGGGTGGAACCGTCCTGAAGGTTGGCTGACGCTGGGGTTTTTCAAGGGGGTACCGCGTTCGCTGACCACGAGCAAGGCGGGCAAGACCCACAAGTCGCTCAACAGCGCCACGATCAGGGCCCAGCCGGTGAACAAGCCAAAATAATAGAGCGGCAGGAAGTCGGCCAGACAAAGCACAAAAAAGCCCAACGCCGCAACCAAAGAAGTCCAGGTCATGGCTTGGCCGATCCCGGCCAGCGTGCGGTGGACGGCTTCTTCTGCATCCAGGCCGGTCCGGCGCAGTGCCCGAAAATAAACGAGAAAGTGGATGGAGTCGTCGACGGCGATGCCGAGCGCGATTCCCGCGATCATCACCGTGGCCGGGTCGAGCGGGAGGTTGAGCAGTCCCAACGTCCCGAGAGCGAACAGGATCGGGAAGAGGTTGGGCGGGATGCTGATCAAGGTATCGCGTCTTGACCGCAAGAGCACGGCCATCACCGGCACGATGGTCAAGAACGCCAACCCGAAGCTGCGGAACTGGCTCCACACGAGTTCGCGCTGCAACTCGACCAGCAGCTTGACGATGCCGGTCAGCCGGGGCTGCCACGCCGGATCTATCTCTCGGGCCAGGTACGCTTCAATCGCAGCGACCAACCGTCGATGTTCGTCTCCGCCCATGGCCTGCGCGAGAACGCTCAGGCGCAAGGCTCCTGTTTTTGCCCGAAAGGCCTGGCTTTCCTGCGGCAGCTGCTGGTTGAGCGTGGCTTCTGCTGCGGCCAGCGCTGCTGCATCAGGGGGCAAGCGGTAGACCTCTGGGGGAGCGCCGCTCGCTTGTTGGTCGACTTTCTTGAGCAAATCCACCAGCGACAACGCGCGTGCGGTGCCGGGCAGGGTCTCGACAAAGGCGGCAAGGCGCTCCACCTGAGCCCAGGTTTCGCCATCGAAACGCGGTGGGGAGAGCACAATTTCGAGCGAGTACGCGCCGGTGAGCGCGGGCAGGATCTGCTGGTAAGTCTGCGCAATCGGCGCGTCCGGTCCGAAAAACTCGATGACATTCGCTTCTGCGCGCAGGCGTGAGACGCCGACCAAAAACACCAAGGCCAAAACCGTGAAACCGGCCAGGACGTGGTAGGGCTTGCGGGTGGTGAGCGTGGCGGCCATCCCGAGCGTCCGCTGGAACAATTTCTGTCCCCAAAGCGTCGGCTGGGGGACGGCTTCGCGCCGGAGCAGGAGTCGCGCCAATCCGGGGAAGAGCAACCCGTTGGCGAGCAAGGAGAACAAGATTCCGAGCGCAGCAAAAAGCCCCATCTCTTGCACCGGTTGCATCTTGCTCGAAAGCAGCGAGGAAAAACCCAGAGCCGTGGTCAGGGCACAGTACCAGCACGGCCGGACGAGGTCGGTCATGGCTTGCAGGATCGCGGCTTCGCGCTCGCGGCCTGCGCGCAGCAGTTGCTCGGTGCGCGCCACCAGATGGACTGCGGTTGAAAGTCCCAGCACAAAGACCAGCGGCGGCAAGGCCACGGTGACCATGTCGAGGGTGTGGCCCGTAGCGGCCAACAGCGCGAGCATCCAGATGATGCCGCTCCCCACCGTGACCAGGGGCAGGATCACCCCATAGAGTCGGCGAAAAACCAGCAGAAGCACCCCAGCAGAGCCGGCGAAAACCCAAGGGAACAACCTTCTTGCTGCGTTTTGTGACGCGCGATCGAGCGCGGTATTGAGCACTGGAGAGCCGGCGAGGTGGATTTTGCCCAGCCCCGTGGGCTTGGCCACTGCGGCCTCGACTGCTTGGACAATGGGAAAACGATCCCGGGGCTGAGCGAGGTCAAGGAAGAGCCAGATCGCCGCGTACCGTCCATCTTCGCCGACGAGGAAGTTGCGGTAAAACGGCGAGCGTTTGAGTTCCTGCGCGAACGCCTCCGGACCATAAAAGCTCATGAACCGGGCATAGATACTCGACAAGCAAGTCGTGGTACGGACCCCGGGAATGGCTTCGAGGTCGAGCCGCAGGTCGGTTAGGCGGGTGAGGAACTCGCGGTCGAGCACGGGGGGTAGGGGATAGATCACCAGGATGAACTCCTCGCTGCCAAACGTCGCGAGAAAGTGCTGGTAATCCTGATACGCCGAGGTGGTCGGATCGAGCCACACCTCCAACGCGTTGTCGACCCGCAGCTGCTGCAGCGTCGGGAGTGCCAACAGCACCAGCAGCAAGGCCGTCCCGGCGCTGATCCAGGGATGGCGATTCAAACCAGTGAGGACAGGCCGAATGCTCAAGGTCAAAAAGTTGTGGAATTAGCCATTTCATTCTTCCCATCGGGCCAGCGGATGCTAGCATGGTCCCGGGCCCGGTCTGCGCTCCCTCGCGTTGGCGACCTTGGCGGCTTCAGACGCGCTTTGAGCGGCTCTAACTCTGAGCGGCTCTAAACATCTGAGCGGCTCTAAACAAGAGTGCCGCTCGCGAGTGCGGTCTGGTACAGTGAGGGGTGCAGTGGGCAGTGACTTGACTTTTGACTCTGACAAGTGAGCTAAGAGCCCTTCCAATGAGTGCCACACTGAACGATCCCGATTTGACCAAGCGAATCCTGGTGGTGGATGACGACGCCGACATCTTGCGCGTGGTTCGCTACACCTTGGAAGTCGAGGGTTTCGAAGTGATCACTGCGAGTTCGGTCAAAGAAGCGCAGCAGTGGATCGATCGCCAGGGGCTACCCCACCTGGCGGTGGTGGACATCATGATGCCCGGAGTCGATGGCATCGAATTCTGCCGCGAGATCCAGAAATATGCTGATCTCCCAGTGATCATGCTGACCGCGGTCGACAAAGAAGCCACGGTGGTCCAGACCATCGAAGAAGTGGCTGAAGACTACGTGACCAAGCCGTTCAAGCCGCGCGAACTCGCCGCGCGGGTCAAGCGGGTGATCCGGCGCATGGGCGACTATGCCTATCGCCTGGCCGCCCTGACCGTAATCGACGAGCGCTTGGGCATCGACTTTGCGCACAAGCGTGCAGTGGTCGATGGTCGCACGGTCTCGCTCACTCCGACCGAAACCAAGCTGCTCCACATCCTGATCGGCAGCGCCCGCCGTACCGTCACGAGCGACTACCTCCTGCGCCGCATCTGGCCGCTTGAGGAAGTCTTTGAAGACACCCTGCGCGTCCACGTCCACCGCCTGCGGCAAAAAATCGAGCCGGATCCTGCCAATCCCTGTTATCTGATCACCCAGCGCGGGATGGGCTACAGCTTCCTCCCCAGCGCGTGACAGGGCCCTCTTGATGCGGGCGCGAGCCGGGCTCGACGACACGCCTTGGGCCTGAGCTGGTCAAGCTGCCGGCAAGTCAACGAAGAAAGTGGTTCCTTGGCCCACTTGGGACGTCACTGCGACTTGCCCCCCCATTCCCTCGACGAGACCCCTGACGATGCTCAAGCCGAGACCCGAGCCGCCGTGCGGCCGGGTGGTCGAGGAATCCACTTGCGTGAACTGGTCGAACAGCCGGCCGTGGAAGTCCTCCGGGATTCCCTTGCCTTGATCTTGGACCGCGATCTGGATTCTCTGACCGTCAGGCTTGGCGCCGAGGTTGACGGCGCCGCCGGCCGGAGAGAACTTGATCGCATTCGCGAGCAGGTGGTGCAAGACCTGGTGCAGGCGGTGACGATCGCTCCGCACGCGCAGGGAAGCGCCGATGTCCTCGTCGAGCAGGAGGCGAACACTCTGAGCATCGGCAAAACTCTGGACGCTTCCGAGCACTTCGCTGAGAAGAGGCGCCAAAGAAATGGCTTCCAGCGAGAAGGACATTTTGTTTGCGGCCAACTTCTGGACGTCGAGCAAATCGTTGATCATCTGCAGCAGCCGGTTGCTGTTGCGATAAGCGACCCCCAAGAGTTCCTGCACCCGCGCTGGCTTGTCCTGCAGCTTGCCGCTGTTGAGCAGACCCAAGGACGCGATGATCGAAGTCAGTGGCGTGCGCAGCTCGTGGCTCACCATCGAGATGAACTCTTGCTTCATGCGGTCGACCACCTGGCGTTCAGAAATGTCGCGAAAAATGCCCCGCGTCGCCACCGCCTTACCTTCTTCGTAACGACAATTGAGGCTGCCTTCCACCAGGATCTCACGCCCATCCCGCGCCACAAAAGCCACGACCACCCGCCCCAATGTGCCTGCCGTGAGGATGTAGCGCAGGACCTGTTGGCAGTGCTCGTGGTAGTCGGGGCGGACGATGTCGAGGAAGCGCAGCTCTAAAACTTCTTCTTCGGTGTAACCCAAGGTTTCGCGCCAGGCGCGGTTGACAAAAAGAAAATGCCCCTCGGGCGAAACGCTCTGGATCAAATCGTTGGCGCTTTCGAGCAGGTCGCGAAACTTGGCTTCGCTCGCCGCGAGCGCGCTGTTGGTCTGTTTGCGCTGGATCGCTGCACCCAGGGTTCCTGCCGCGATCTTCAAGGCTTCGAGCTCCGCAGATGACCAATGGCGGTGTGCGTCGCAGTCTTCGAGCGAGAGGTAGCCGTGCCACTCCGAGCGGACGAAAATCGGCACTGCCGCAAACGAACGCACCCCCCGGGTTTCGAGGATTCGGCGCTCGTCTTGCGGCAGCAGTTGAACCGGGCCGTGGAGCGTTTCCCCGTGCTGGAGGCGATCGCGCCAGCGTAAAAACAGGCCACTTCTGGGGGGTAGGCGCACCACCCCAGCAGTTTCGTCGAGGTTACCGTCGGGGGGCGCCCAGCTGCGGGTGACACCTTCAGCCGAGCGCGATTCATACTCGAGGTTCATGTAGACGCGATCGACTCCGGTCGCTTGCCCCAAGCGTTCGAGGACATCGTCGAAATTGCCTTCCCAGGGGTGGTCGCCGAGCAGCCTTTCAGCAGCCAAGCCCACCGCTTCGAGGATCCGATCGCGGCGCTCCAGCGCTTGCTGGATCTGTTGTCGCTCGCTGATGTCTTCACAAATCGTCACCGTGGCGATCAGCTCTCCGCTGGGATTGCGGACCTGATCGGAAATCAGGCGCACCGGGAAGGAGCGGCCGGAGCGGGTGATGTTGACCCGCTCGCGAGTCCAGGCCTGATTTTCGGGCAGAGCCACTGCGGACACACCCGGATCAGCGGCAAAAATCCGGGCGTCCGCGCCGAGAAGCTCGCCAGCTTCATAGCCGTGCATCTGGGCATCCGCCGGGTTGACATAGAGAATCTTCCCATGGCGGTCGGTGATCGTCACCCCGATGCTCATGGTTTCGACCGCCTTTTCGAGCATGCGCAAAGAGGACTCCTGCTCGACCAGCTTGCGGTCGACCCGTTCCAGCTCAGCGGTTGTGGTTTGCAACTGCTCGTGGGCGAGTTGCTCGACTTGCTGCTGGTTGCGCGCCTGTTGCCGTCGTTCGAGCAAGAGCCCACCGGTCAAGACCGCTGAGACCCAGAGATTGATCCAGCCGCTGAGCAGAAAGTGCGAGTCTGGCGGGGCTTTCGGCAGCAGGGACAAGATCAAGCTCAAAGCTTGGGGCAGGGCGGCGACGAGCAGCACCCCGAGCAGGAACGGCAGGGATCTTTCTGACGGCAGGCTGGTCCAGAGGAGTAAAGTGGCAAACCCCAAGGCGAGTAACGCGAACAGATCCCAAAGGCTGGTGGTGTGCGGCAGAAAGAGCGGTCCGCCGAGCACTGCCATCCCGCTCAAAGTGCTGAGCAGGACACTTCCGCCCACGAGCCCAAAGACGAGGATTCGTCGCGCCAGCCCGTCGCGGTTGGCGACAGGTCCGCCGCCGATCGCCAAGGCCAGCGTCAGAGTTGCGAGCCACCGGACGGACCAGCCGATTGCGGTGACGGTTGGCGCGTCGGTGGGCCCTAGCAGGTTGGCGACCGCCAAGCAGTTGAGGATCCCAAGCCAGGGGAAACCGACCACCAGGAACAGCGCCTCAGCCGTTCGCGCGTGGCGAAAGCAGCGCAGCGCGAGTAGGCTGACCGGAACGGCAAGCCCGGCGGTAGTCCAGTGGAGCAAAGCCAGCAGGAGTTGGGCGTCGGCAGGATTCGTCGCGAACGGGTTGCTGAGGTTGAGCACCTTGCCTGCAGCCAGCAACGCGGGCGGCAAAGTGGCGGCCAAAACCGCCCAGATCCAACCTGGAAGGGGATTTCGTCGGGGGGGGCTGGCAGCGACCCGACTGTGCGGCAGTGACTGGATTCCGTTCAAAGCGTTATCGCGTTGGCTCAGGCGTCGGTCCGAGGTGGGCCACGTCGTCCAAACGATCTCCGATCGTGCTTACGACCGCCATTAAGGTAGCGTTCCAACCAACGTAGCCCTCCCCAGGTTGTCCTCGTCGCATGGCCCCGCACGGCCCCCGAAACGGTATGGCTATGGCCACATCTGGGAGTAGATCAGCGGCGGGTATGCGTCGACTCATCGTCCGATAGATCTGCTTGCGTCGTCCCCACCACGGCGTGCCTGGGGCAGGAGGTGCCGTCGGCACCGGCGGTCCCGGTGGGGTTGGTGGAAGCCAGCTGTCAAAACGGGGTGTGTCAGAAGAAGTAAACCCGCGGGAGAAGTAAACCCACGGGGGCGAGCGGTAAGTTGGGTGATGGAGAATAGTCGCTGGAGATCTTCAAGAGGTGGCGAAGACCTCGTCGAGGGTGCGGGCGGTCAGCACCCGCTCACCCCACAGCAGGAGCCTTGCCGCATCGGCTGCTTTCACTTGTTGGCGGACCGAGGAAGGTAACAATCCGAACTTCTTTTCGAGCAGGCGCAGCAACAACTCGCATTCGCCTTCTTGTCGTCCTTCTTGCCGTCCTTCTTGCCGTCCTTCTTGCCGTCCTCGCTCAAGGCCCCTTTGCAATCCTTCGGCTAACCAGCTATCTCGCCATTCGATCACGGTAGTTTCCAACATGGTGGTTGACTCCATCAATGCTTCCAGTTCAGGGAGCTTCTGCCCCGGGGCCACCGCCGGGACGAGCACGCTCCTGACGTAGACCGAGAAAGCTTCCAGCAAGCTCGGGTCCAGCTGCGCCCGGCTTGCCGCCAGCTGCTCCAAGGCGTGGCCCAGCTCTTGAGGCCCGCGGCTCTGTTCGAGCAGAAACAGCGCCTTGACCGGATTGGGCTCACCCTCCAACT